>DBFZTP010000120.1:0-4861 GCA_048520025.1 Candidatus Aphodousia sp. | reverse complement strand
CTCATGCCTAGTGAATTTTCATTGAAATTCAACAATAGCGGTGTTTCTTTCGATGGCTTAAACGTGGCTTCAGCCGTAAAAGCATCGGTGCTGATCATGTTCGTGACAGCCGTAGCGCTTAAGGCCACGGCAGATGTTTTAAAAAGGTTGCGACGGGTAAATTGCATGGCTAATCCTCTTCATTTTTGAATCAATTAACCCAATTTTATGTCAGCTGTTTTCTCGACAAATTGTCTAAATTACTTAATAAAATCAAATTGTTATCTATCGACAAAATTGAATAAATTGTCAACAAAAATGGTTTGTAACGATTAAATCCGATTTGAGGGACCGATACATTCTATCCGTTCTATCCGTTAGAAAGTCGATAGAATAACTATTTGATTTATAAAGAGAAGATGTAATTGCCCCACCTTTCTATCACCTATCTATCACATTGCTCGGATAGAGAGGGCAAGAAGATCAAAAGGCACTGCAAAATTCAATTTCTGCAATGCCTTTCGCTGTCAATCCAGTAGTCTACTTTGCTTTTCGATAAGCGTTTCGTTGGTAATAAGCTTGAATATCCTTATTCAGATTTGCCATCCAGCGATTGACGTTGCGGTGGATATGAATCTTTTCATCTTGGGTTTTGTCTGCGGACTTTTCATCTAATCCACGGCTGGAAACGTAGGAGACTTGATAACCCTCTTTGTCGTAGTCCACGCGAACCACCACTTCAAAACTCTTTGCCTTTGCTCCGCTGGGATAGGACAAAAGGAAGTGATCCGAATTGGCTTTGACAATATTCCAATGACGAGACGTTGCAGCTGTCACAATAGCAGAGCGAATATCCGCCGTTTTTGCTTCAGGAATGGCGCTGGGCGTGGGATTAAGAAGCGGAGCTGAAGTGCAACCGGCCAAAACACCAGCCATGGCCAAGACGGCAAGAAGACGTTTCATAGTTAAACCTCGTGTAATGTGTTCAGAATGCTTCCATCATACAACTTTTGGCTTCGTAAGTTTAAAAGTTACAATACTGCTTAAACCTGACATATGCACAAAGAGAAAAAGCTAAGAAAAGCTCAACCGAAAGACATCTCTCGAATTGCTGAAATTTTGCTTTTCACAGAAAATTCACGGCGGAAGCCTCCTATTTCAATGGGCCGTGAGAGACGGAAAACTCTTACCAGAAGTAGCCCTGAGAGATTACTGATGATGGCCTCTCTTGTAGATGATTCGGATAGTGTTTTGAAAGAATGAGTTCGTTACCCACCGCTGGGCTTGCTACGGTGTCAAGCGTCAAAACAATTGACCCTAGGGGGATAGTACTCTGACGTCTAACATGCTACGGCCAATTATTGAGGCTGAGCGCTACGCCCATCCGTGGATAACTTTTACTCAAAAAATGGCTAACCCGTTTGAATATTAGAATTTAACCCTTGACAAACGGGAGTGATCCATAGATTAGAGAGGAGTTGTTTGGGAGCACACAACCTATTGACCGATTTTCCAAAATGATCATGTGTCATGCTTAAATACTTTCGAATCTAGAAAAGAAAACGCCCGAGAAACTCAACAGTGCTCGGGCGAGATAAGGATTAATAAGAAGCTTCAAACCTGCGTTTGACTTCTTTAATACTGGGCACTTGATTGAGTGCGCGGATCACACGCATTAATTGAATACGATTGTCCACTTGAATCATCAATTGCAACTCCGGATCGTTTAAATCATCAGGAATATTCAACCCAACAATGGTTGCGCCTTCTTGAGCCACCGTCATCGTGGTTTCATAGGTGGCGCGACGAACATCTGTCACCTTCAAATCAATGGGAACACTGAATTGTTGGTTATGGTTGTCAGCCCATATTGCGTCTCCCCAACGTTCGTTGTCGTCGTTACGCCCCTTTTGAGCGTGTTTGCAAGAGGCTCTGTGGACAATGACACCGTGATCGGCACGCTCAAAGACGCAGATGGAGTCACCTTGTACCGGGTGGCAGCAACCAGCCAATTGAGCGTTGGTCTTTTGACCGTTAAAGATCACTTCTGCGTGAGCGCTACTCATCTTAACGTCGTCATGCATGTCTTCCATCAAGGCTTGTGTGCGGTGAAGGACCAAAATGGAGTTGACCTTACCGTAGCCCACCAAGCTATAGATGGAGGCACGGGACTCTACTTCGAATTCCTTCATCAATAAGTCATAGATGGCATCAGGCACTTCATCCCAATTGAAGCTGACTTTACTGGCTTCATAATCTAAAAGTTCGCGACCAACCTTAACGGCATCATCAAAGGATTGCGTACGCAAATATTGACGAATTTCTGCACGAGCTTTACCGCTTTTCACATAATCCAACCAGTGAGGATTGGGGTGAGCGAGGTTGCTCGTAATAATTTCGACCATGTCGCCATTTTGAAGCAGGGTAGAAATCTTTTGCGTTTGGCCGTTAATGCGGCAGCTCTTAACGTGCGTACCCACATCAGAGTGCACCTGATAGGCAAAGTCAATCGGGGAGCTGTCTTGCGGCAACGAAATAATGCGACCCTTCGGCGTAAAGACGTAAATACGATCGGGGAAGAGGTCAGCTTTAATGTTTTCGTAAAATTCGCTCGTGCTCGAAGACTTCGATTGCAAATCAAGAAGCGACTGCAACCAAGCGCGCGTTAAAGCTTGAATGTCAGATTCCGAACCGCGGTTGAGCCAGTGGGTCAAAATCCCTTGTTCGGCAATGTCATTCATTTGTTCCGTGCGGATTTGGAATTCCACAGCGGTGCCTTGGGGGCCAATGACGGTGGTGTGGAGGCCTTGATAGCCATTGCTCTTCGGAATGGCAATAAAGTCCTTAAATCGGCCTTGCACGGGCTTATACATTTTGTGCAAAGCGCCAAGCGTTCGATAGCAGTCTTCTCTCGTGCCTACAATCACACGGAAGCCATAAAGGTCAAAGACTTCTGAGAAGGAGAGCTGCTTGATGCGCATTTGCTGATAAATACCGTAGCACGTCTTTTCACGCCCGAGAACACGACCACGAATCGTGGACTTCACGAGCATTTCTTTCGTGTCATTGAGAATACGTTCCAAGGCCGGACGACGGTTTTTGCGAGCGCTCACCAGGGCGTGATAGAGCACTTCATAGCGGCGCGGATAGTAGTTTTGAAGGCACAACTCTTGCATTTCACGAAACGCATGATTGATGCCCAAGTGGTGGGCCATCGGCACGTAAATATCAAGCGTTTCTTTGGCGATACGGCGACGCTTTTCGGGGCGCATGACGCCAAGGGTGCGAAGGTTATGCAAACGGTCGGCGAGTTTAACCAAAATCACACGAACGTCTTTACTCATGGCCAAAAGCATCTTTTTGAAGCTTTCGGCTTGTGCCACTTCATTGCTGGAGAACTTAAGTTTGTCGAGCTTGGAGACCCCGTCAACGATATCGGCGGTCACCGTGCCAAACGTTTTGGCCATTTCGATTTTGCTCACACCCGTGTCTTCCAAGACGTCATGCATGAGGCCGGCTTGAATGGTCGGACAGTCAAGATGCCACTCGGCCAAAATGCTCGCAACAGCGATGGGGTGAGTGATGTACGGTTCACCGGATTTTCTCACTTGCCCCAAGTGAGCATCGTCAGCATAGCGGTAAGCTTCTCGAATACGTTCAATGTCAGACGGTGACATGTATTTCGAGCAGATATCAATCAAAGAAGCAGCGGTAGCAATAACGGCTTTTTTCGTTTGAGTCGCCATCGGCAACTCGCTCTCTTCTTCGCCAGGACGAGGCACAGGGGCGGGCTTGTCGCCACCCAAAATGGATTGTCGAATGGTGGCGAGGATATCGGTAGAGTCGGTTTGAAAGTATTTTGGAACCATAAAAAGCCTTACGCCAGAGAAAAGAGAGTGCTATGCGAGAGAACAAAAAAGCGAAGACAGACACAACGGTCTCGCTTCGCTTTTTGAGTGCCCGATTAGGACACGCGCTTGAGCATTTCTTCCTTTTCGATGGCGTCCGCGGCAATTTCACGCAAGGAAAGAACTGTGGGTTTGTCCTTGGCATCGATGCGAGCAACGGCACCAGAGGACAATTGGCGAGCGCGCATAGCAGCGGCTAAAACCAATTCAAAGCGATTAGGAATCTTTTTCAAGCAGTCTTCAACAGTAACACGTGCCATTTTTTATTTCTTTTAAAAGTAAGTAAAAATTTATCAACTTTAGGACGCTGTCTTAATGACAGGGAATCCCAAGGTGCTTAAACGTTTCATGTTCACGAGCAACCTGCGTCTTGAAGGTCAAACGTGAAGCGCGAACGATCGCAATCAAATCTTGAGTTGCGCGTTCAAAGTTATCGTTAATTATAACGTAGTCGAACTCACAAGCATGCACCATTTCGGCACCGGCTCCCGCTAAACGTCGTGCAATGACATCATCACTGTCAGTTGCTCGATTATTTAAGCGTTGGCGAAGTGCATCAATGGAGGGCGGCAAAATGAAAATGCCGACCACTTCGGGGAATAAACGTTTGACTTGCAAGGCGCCTTGCCAGTCAATTTCTAATAACACGTCGTTGCCGATGGCTAATTGCTCGTCGATCCACTTCTTGCTCGTGCCGTAGTAGTTGCCGTGAACGTAAGCCCACTCCAAGAAAGCATCTTCTTCTTTCATGGCTTCAAAGTCTTCGATCGAGACAAAGTGATAAGCAACGCCGTCCACTTCGCCCGTGCGCGGCGCACGCGTGGTGTGCGAGATAGAAAGATGAACATCAGGGTCGGCTGCCAAGAGTTGGGCCACTAAGGATGACTTACCGGCACCGGAAGGTGCAGTGACCAGAAACAAGCGACCGGCTTGCGTGTTAGACATAATGTTTCCCCCACAAAGTAATTTTTAAA
>DBFZTP010000119.1:0-5471 GCA_048520025.1 Candidatus Aphodousia sp. | reverse complement strand
TAAGTATTTTTGTTTTTTGTTTTACCAACGCCTTTTTAGGCAATTTTTCAGGAATCTTCCGTCATGTCTCACACCGGATCGATGTTTTCCTTGAAGGCCTCCAGCGCCTTGTCGGACTTTCGTGCCGCTCGTCTTTTGAAGACGATTCAAGCGATCGCCCCCGAAGCCCGTGCGGTTTCAGGACGCTTTGTGCATTTTGTTCATGCCACGCATGAATTGAGTGCTGATGAAAGCGAACGCTTGAACGCCCTTTTGAACTACGGCAATGAAGGCCTTGATGTTAAGGCCGATGCCACGTTTATGGTTATTCCGCGTTTGGGCACCATCAGCCCCTGGGCCAGTAAGGCCACGGATATCGCTCAAAACTGCGGTCTTGATGCCATTATCCGTATCGAACGCGGTACGCTTTTCAACATTGACTTTGGCGGTGTCGTTCCGTCAGCTGAAACGTTGACGGCGGTTGCCGGCGTCTTGCACGACCGCATGACCGAAAGCGTGGTGAGCGCCGATGTTGAAGCCGCTAAGCTTTTTGAAGAACTCGATGGTAAGCCCATGGTCACCGTTGATCTTTTAAAGGAAGGTCGCAAGGCTTTGGCCGATGCCAACCTCACGATGGGTTTGGCCATGAGCGAAGACGAAATCGACTACTTGGCCGATGCTTTCACGAAGGCTCAACGCAATCCGACCGATGTCGAATTGATGATGTTTGCTCAAGCCAACTCTGAGCACTGCCGCCACAAGATCTTTAACGCCAAGTGGACGATTGACGGTGAAGAAAAGGAAAAGACCCTTTTCGGCATGATTCGCGACACGCACAAGGCTCACAGCGAAGGCACGATCGTTGCTTACTCTGACAACGCTGCCATTTTCGAAGGTGTGAAGGTTCCGCGTTTGTATCCGAGAACGCCTGAAGGTGAAAACTTCGGTCGCGTCTTTACGGAAGAAGAAGAATTAACGCATACGGTCTTTAAGGTTGAAACGCATAACCACCCGACGGCCATCTCTCCGTTCCCGGGTGCCTCTACGGGCTCGGGCGGTGAAATCCGTGACGAAGGTGCAACGGGCCGTGGCGCTCGTCCGAAGGCCGGTCTCTGTGGCTTTACCGTTTCCTCTTTGCAATTGCCCGAAGCTCCGCAAGGTTGGGAAAACGACAAGGACGTGACGAAGGCAGAATGCGGTTGCGATAAGCCCTATGGCTACCCGACGCGTATTGCTAACGCTTTGTCCATTATGACGGACGGTCCCTTGGGTGCTGCCGCCTTTAATAACGAATTCGGTCGTCCGAACGTTTTGGGTTACTTCCGTGTGTTTGAAGCCAACGTCGGCGGCAAGCGCTACGGCTACCACAAGCCCATCATGTTGGCTGGTGGTATCGGTAACATCCGTGACGACCAAACGCACAAGACCGCTTTGCCTCCGGGTACGCTCTTGATCAGCTTGGGTGGTCCGGGCATGCGAATCGGTTTGGGCGGTGGTGCTGCAAGCTCCATGTCCACGGGTTCTAACTCCGAAGCCCTTGACTTCGATAGCGTCCAACGCGGCAACGCCGAAATGGAACGTCGCGCACAAGAAGTGATCGACCGTTGCTGGGCAGCCGGTGAACATAACCCCATTTTGGCTATCCATGACGTGGGTGCCGGTGGTTTGTCTAACGCTATGCCTGAATTGGCTGACTTGTCCGGTCACGGTGCCAAGCTTGATTTGGCTAAGGTACCGGTTGAAGAGTCCGGCATGAGCCCGCTCGAAATCTGGTGTAACGAAAGTCAAGAACGTTATTCCATCGCTATCGCTCCGGAAAGTTTGGAAACGTTTGACGCCATGTGTAAGCGTGAACGCTGCCCGTACGCCGTTTTGGGTACGATCAGCGAAGACAATACGTTGGTGGTGGCTCGTGGCGAAGAACAAACGCCTGCCGTTGAAATGCCGATGGAAGTCTTGTTGGGCAAGGCTCCTCGTATGCATCGCGACGTGAAGCACGCCGATGTGATGTTGCCGGAATTTAAGGCCGAAGGCATTGATCTTAAGACGGTCGTGACGGACGTTTTGCGTCACCCGACGGTGGCCAGCAAGAGCTTCTTGATCACGATCGGCGACCGTTCTGTGGGCGGTTTGGTTCATCGTGACCAAATGGTGGGCCCGTGGCAAGTGCCGGTGGCTGACGCCGCTGTGACGAACATCAGCTTTATCGGTCACAACGGTGAAGCCATGAGTATGGGTGAACGTACCCCGTTGGCCATCACGAACGCTGCTGCCGCTACGCGTATGGCAATCGGTGAAGCAATTACGAATATCGCAAGCGCCGACATTGATCTTAATTTCGTGAAGTTGAGCGCCAACTGGATGGCTGCTTGCGGTAACGAAGGCGAAGATGCCAAGCTCTACGATGCCGTGGAAGCCGCGAGCACCGTTTGCCAAGAATTGGGCGTTGCCATTCCTGTCGGTAAGGACTCCTTGTCCATGAAGACCACGTGGGAAGACGAAGGCGAAAAGAAGACGGTGATGAGCCCGGTTTCTTTGATTGTTTCTGCTGCTGCTCCTGTGAAGGACGTTCGTTTGTCCTTGACGCCGCAATTGATGACGGATAAGCCCTCTGTTTTGGTCGCCATCGACTTGGGTCGTGCCAAGAACCGTATGGCCGGTTCCATCTTGAGTCTTGTGACGCAACAATTCGGTCAAGTTACGCCCGATATGGATAGCGCCACTGACGTCTCTGCCTTTGTGAAGATGATTCGCGAATTGACGGCTAAGGACGCTATCATGGCTTACCACGATCGCTCTGACGGCGGTTTGTTGGCTACGGTTGCTGAAATGATGTTTGCCGGTCACACCGGTGTCACGCTCAACATGGACGCCATGGTCAAGAGCGCCGCAACGAGCGACATCGTGCCTGCACTCTTTAACGAAGAATTGGGCGCTGTGATCCAAGTGGCTGCTGACCGTGTTGAAGACGTCCACGCTGCTGTTAAGGCCGCCGGTCTTGCCGATTGCACGTACTTCATCGGTGAAGTCAATGGCGACGATAAGTTGGTCATCACGGCTCACGGTGAAACGGTTTACGAAGAAAAGCGTTCTGCTTTGCAAGAAGCATGGACGGAAGTCTCTTGGCAAATTGCCCGCCGTCGCGACAATCCTGCATGTGCTGACCAAGAACGTGCTCGTTGCACGATGGAAAATGACACGGGCTTATTCGTTAAGACGACGTTTGATACCGAACTTGACGTGGCCGCTCCCTTCATTGCAACGGGTGTTCGTCCGCGCATGGCCATTTTGCGTGAGCAAGGTGTTAACAGTCAAACGGAAATGGCCGCTGCCTTTACGCGTGCCGGCTTCGAAGCCATTGACGTTCACATGACGGACTTGTTGTCCGGTCGCTCTGACTTGAAGGACTTCGTTGGTTTGGCCGCTTGCGGTGGCTTCTCCTACGGTGACGTCTTGGGTGCTGGTGGTGGTTGGGCTACGACCATTTTGCGTAACCCCATGATGGTGGAAATGTTCTCCAAGTTCTTTGAACGTGGCGATACGTTTGCTTTGGGTATCTGTAACGGTTGCCAAATGATGAGTCACTTGCGCGACATCATCCCGGGTGCACAACACTGGCCGAACTTTGTTCGCAACATCAGTGAACAATTCGAAGCTCGTGCTGTCCAAGTCGAAGTGATGGAAAGTCCCTCCATCTTCTTTGACGGCATGGCCGGTTCCATGATGCCGATCGTCAACGCTCACGGTGAAGGCTTGGTCCAATGGATTAACGAAGAAGACGCTAAGCTTGCAACGCTTGCCGCTCGCTACGTTGACCCGACGGGCACGCCCACGGAAGTTTATCCGTTTAACCCGAACGGCTCCAAGAACGGTATCACGGGTGTGACGACCCCTGACGGTCGCTTCACGATCATGATGCCGCACCCGGAACGTACGCACCGTACGAGCCAAATGAGTTGGGCGCCTGCCACCTTGGGTGAATACAGCCCCTGGATGCGCATGTTCCGTAACGCTCGTAAGTTCGTGGGTTAATCCCTAGGGGTTAGAGCTCAGCTTTAACTTCTAGTGCTTGAGGGTTCAAGCGTAAAATAGAGGTCTCGTACTTGGAAAAGGTGCGAGACCTTTTTGTTACCCATTGGATGAGTTGAAAGGACGGATATGCCGTTTGATCTTTGGTTAAGTTTTGTGGTGGCCGCCACCATTTTGGCGATTGCGCCGGGTCCTGATAATTTATTTGTGCTTTTGCAATCGGCCATGCACGGCCCTAAAGCCGGCGTTTTGGTGACGTTGGGGCTTTGCGTCGGTGTCTTTATTCAAACGTGTTTTTCGGCCTTTGGCGTGGCTGCAGCAGTGGCTGCTTCTCCGGTGTTGTTGACCATCATCAAATGCGCCGGCGCTGCGTATTTGACCTATTTGGCATGGGGCGCTTGGCGAGCACCGGTGTCTGAAGCCGATGAGACGACCATTGAGAAAAAGCCCTTGACGTTAACGCCATTGAAGTTGTGGACGCGTGGGATTTTGATGAACATCACGAATCCTAAAGTGTTGATTTTCTTCTTAGCCTTCTTCCCGCAATTCTTGGTGAAGGGCAGTAGTGAATCCGAAGTCATGGTTCAGATGCTCATCATGGGGTTAACTTTCTTGGTGATCACCTTGGTGGTTTTCTCATCTGTTGCTTGGTGTGCAGGTTCATTGGCTAACCGTATTCGTAACCCGCGTTTTCAATCGATTCTTAATAAAACCAGTGCGTTGATTTTCTTGGCATTGGCCGTTTCTACTTTAATCTGGAACGCTTCTTAAGGCAGAAACTTATGGCAGTCAATCACCAAAATCGAGATGTTCTGTTAATTACGCTTTTGGGCATTGCTCATGGTGTATCCCACTTCTTTCACTTGGTGATTCCGCCTCTGATTCCTTGGATTAAGCCGGAGTTTGATCTCTCTTACGCTCAAATGGGCGCCGTGATGACGGCATTTTTCATTGTGAGTTCTTTAGGTCAAGCTGCCAGTGGCTTTTTGGTAGACAGTTGGGGCGCAAAGAAAACCTTGTTTTTAGGCGCTTCGCTTTTAGCTTTGGGGGGCTTTATCTTAGCGGGCGCAGATAGCTACTTCATGCTTTTCTTAGCTTCTATGGCCTCCGGGTTAGGAAACTCCGTTTTTCATCCAACGGACTACTCCATCATGAACCGCTCGATCTCCCAAGAGCGTTTGAGTTACGCCTTTTCAATCCATGCGATTGTGGGCAACATTGGGTGGGCGATTGCACCGGTTTTGATGATTGCCGTGGCCAATTTTGGTGGTTGGCGAATGGCAGCCTTGTCCGCCGCATTGGTGGGTACGTTCGTTGTGATTTTGCTTGCCTTTAATCACAAAGAATTCGATGTTGAGCAAATCGTAGAAGAGAAAAAGACGGGGAGTGTACCGGTTAAGGGCGGTCGCTTTGCTTTTCTTGGTGCATTGGCGGTTTGGTTGTGCGTTTTCTTTTTGTTCTTT
>DBFZTP010000118.1:0-2394 GCA_048520025.1 Candidatus Aphodousia sp. | reverse complement strand
TTGAGGTTTTTGATCATAAGGGAAAGTTTTTGTATTGAATAAAAAATTTACTTGCCACAAGGCTTATCAAGCCGTCATAATTAAAAGGTTAGGACTCTACTTTTACGAAAGACTTTAAATGCAAGCCATCAACGAAGAATTAGCCAAAGACATTTCAATGAGTTTCCCGGAAGATATCTGGGCTTTAAATCCGATTGAACGTTATTTACGTACGCGCACTGCCACCGAATTTTGCACGTTGGATGAGTCGCGCTACTTTATCCGTGCCGTTTTACCCGTGCCCATCAATTACGAAAAAGATGAGTTTTTGTGGGGTGTTTGGTGTGAGGTAAGCCGCCATGATCACGACCGTTACGTAAAGGCCTATGCAGAAGGCACTTTGGGTGATATGGGGGTGATTAAGGGCTGGTTGGCTAACGACTTGCCCGTCTATGAAGAAGCGGTGGGTCTAGAAGTTGAACTTCATTGTTCTCAACAAGAGCGCCCGCGCGTGATGGTTTTATCCGATTCCGTTTTAAAGACCGAACAAGACGACGGTATTGATCGCACTCGCCACGAAGAAATCGATACGATTTTGTTCGGCGATGATGACGAAGACGAAGCGTTCGAAGATTAACTCTTATTCGATTATTTCAGTCTAAGTTCGTTAAATGTTTGAAATTTAAAGTCTGAAGTAAAATTATCCGAAGCTTTAACTTTTCAATGAGGGACTATTAACTATGAAAAGATTATTTTTTACTTTAGTTTTATGTCCTCTGTTATTGGTTGGTTGTGGAACCACTCCTGTTGCTCCAGAGTTGGCTAAAGCAGTCGCTCCTACAAATTATGCAGTTATTACACCTGAAACTACAGCATCAATTGTGCTTGTTAGAGACATGGGGTTGTTGGGTATGGCAGCTAGTGCATACATCTATGTTGATGGTGAGAAAGTTGCAGTTTTAGAAGCTGGAGAAAAGACAACTTTATACCTAAAACCAGATCAATATATTATAGGGATGACACTTGGAACATCTGAAGATTACAAAGAAGTCAATTTAAAGCCCAATCGTCAAGCAATTATTCGAGTATGTGCGGATGATGATTATAGTGGTGCACATACCTTGTTAAGGGTTAAGTAATTATCTATTAGATGGCGTTAATTTGAGACATGTAATTTTAACTTATACAAAAATCCTTGGGAAGCCTTTTGCTGACCAAGGATTTTTGTTTTTTGAATGTCTGTTACTTTTTCCCGGTCGAACCGAACCCGCCTTCACCACGCTCAGAGGCTTCGAAATCATCCACCACGTTCATTTGCATTTGAACGACAGGCACAACCACCAACTGCGCAATGCGCTCCATCGGTTCAATCGTAAAAGCGCTTTGACCACGATTCCACGTTGAGACCATTAATTCGCCTTGGTAGTCAGAGTCAATCAAACCTACGAGGTTACCCAAAACGATACCGTGCTTATGACCTAAGCCCGAACGGGGAAGAATCATGGCGGCGTAGCCTGCATCAGCTAAGTGAATCGCCAAACCCGTCTTGATGAGCTTGGTTTCGCCCGGTTGCAACGTCAAGGGTTCGTCGAGCATGGCACGAAGGTCAAGACCGGCAGAGCCTTCTGTGGCATAAGAGGGCATTTGAGCCTTTAAGCGCTCATCTAAAATTTTTACATCAACACGCATGGGTGATTTCCTTTGTTATCGTTTTCGTTTACTTAAAATGTTGGACAAAATACCACCCACAAAGATGGTAATAAAGGCTAAGAAAAAGCCACTCATGATGATGCGCTCGTCGCCCGTGAACATCCCGACAAAGATGATCAAAAACGCAAACAAAATCCAAATGGGCATCACCTTTTTGACGGTTTGCTTGGACACTCTCGATGGGCTCGGTACCGGCATGACGGGGTGCGGCTCGAGCCGACTAAAGGGTTCTTCCGTTTTGGCTTGAACATCAAAGGCGTCAGAGGCTTTTGCATCATTGACCTGTAACGCTTTTAATTCCTTAATATTTTTGTTATTGAGATCCTCAATAAACTTAGCAAAGTCACCGTTTTTCGGTTCAAGCGATTCGGGATTAAAGCGTGAGTCAGCCATATCAATTGACCTCGCTGGCAATTTTCTTAATAAGGGCTAAAGCAATGTGCTCTTTGCTAGCCTTGGGCAGCGTGACAGCAGAATCTTTTTCAACGAAAGCGACACTGTTGGTGTCTTGATTCATCGCGTCTTCAACCAAATTGGCCACAATCAAGGGCACATTCTTACGCAACACTTTAGCACGGGCATTTTCAATTAAGTTTTCCGTCTCTGCGGCAAAGCCCACGCAGTAGGGCGGGTTTTCTAGATTGGCAACGGTTGCCAAAATGTCAGGGTTGGAGGCAAAGGAGATTTGCGGCACTACGCCCATTT
>DBFZTP010000117.1:0-30474 GCA_048520025.1 Candidatus Aphodousia sp. | reverse complement strand
ACGTGTAGCTGACGAAAACCAAGCGGTTGCTATTGAGAGTTTATCAACGAAGAACATGATGAGAAATCACCATCTAGCCAAGAGCATTGCCGATGTGGCTTGGGGTGGATTTTTCACCTTGCTTGCTTACAAGTTAAAACGTCAAGGGAAACGATTAATTGAAATGGATCGTTTTTACCCATCGTCAAAGACTTGTAGTGCCTGTGGGTACAAATTGGATGATTTACCACTATCGATCCGAGCGTGGACTTGTCCGGTTTGTGGAGCCGCGCATGATCGAGATCATAACGCGGCGATCAATATCCAAAAGCAAGGACTTTTGAAATTAAAGGCGGAAGGGCTATCCGTCTCTGCTTGTGGAGGCTGTGTCAGTCATTGTGAAAACAATGCAACGGCCAATGAAACAAGAAGCCTTCGTCTTAGACGAGGGAGTAGTCACGCGCATTCGCGGGTTCCGCTTTAGCTGCAGACGTTGCTCTCTACGGTGTCGTTGATCTTGGTTTGCAGTATCAAAATGCTGATTACAAGATGGATCCGACTTGGTGGAATACGCAAGCGGTGGACTCTGACAGAGACTGTTGGGGACTCGAATCTGGTTCTAACGCAGGCTCTCGTTGGGGCATCAAGGGTTCAGAACAAATTTCAGAAGGCTTGACGGTGGGCTTCCAATTGGAACAAGGCTTTAACGCTGACGCTGGTAGCTATGCAGACGAAGACTGATTCTTTAACCGTGAATCCCGTCTTTACATCCAAACGCCTTATGGCGAAATTGGGATGGGGCGTATGGGCGCATTGGATTCCGGTTTGGGGTCTTATGATCTGATGGAAGCCGCGAGCGCTTTTGGTACGGGTTGGGGTTCAACGATTGGCGCCAGTACGGCGATTCTTCGCGGTATGGGTGACCGTATGGACAATACCATCACCTACAAGTCGCCTGAGTTTAGTGGTGTGACGGTTTTGGCTCAAGTCTCCTTGTCTCCGACCAGTGATGAGGGTTCTTCTGACTCAGACCGCTACTACGCTTTAGGTGTCAAGGGTCAATGGAATGCTTTGGAAGCGGCTTTGGTCGTTAGTTCTGTTGACTATGCTCGTGACTATGCCAACATCAATTTGTTTGGTAGCTTCCCGGATAATTCTAAGGTTGTGACGGGGTACGTTGCTTACGATTGCGGTTTTGCCAAGACTACGTTAAGTGCTCAATACTACGACGATATGAGAAAGAATCCAGTGCCCTCCGAGATCAGTCATGGTGGAGATAACTTTGCTTTGAAGGGCTACGGTGTAATGTTAAGTACGACGGCACTGTTAGCAGGCGGTAAGTTCTTGGCCTCTGTCGGTTATGCCGATTATGAATCGACTCTTGAGTCGGATATGACTTTTGAAGATTTCAACATCGGCATCGGTTATGAATATCCCTTGAGTAAGCGTACGTATATTTACTCTGGTGCAGGTTATACCAAGTCCGATTACAAATGGTTCAATTACGAAAATGAAACCATTGAAGTCATTTCTGGTTTGGTTCACACTTTCTGATTTGATTTTACTTAACAAGCAACAAAATAGCCGAGCGTGAAAACTCGGCTATTTTGATCTTAAGACTTTCAAAGCTTACGGTGCTCGGTTATAGAGCGTTTGCAACACACCACGAATCACTAAGTCCGTTGTCTTTTGATTTAATCCGTCAATCGCATCCGGCTCCGTCAATGATGTCGGATCATACTCTTCGGGTTGCTTCTTCATTTCAGCGATCACAATGTCTTTCCAGAAGGCCGGTGCTTCGCTTTCTTCCCAATAGCCACGACCTCGACCAAAGTGGGCAACGGCTAAATAAAGCAAAATGGCTTCTAACAAGTAGTTTTGAAGAGCAATCTTGCTCCAAGAAACACGAGTGCCGTGCACGCCTTTGACTTGGTTATAGGCAATGGCAGCACCTGCGCCACCAATGGCGCCAATAACGGTGCCTAAAAGTGTTCCAAGGCCACCGGTTAAGCCTCCCGTTGCTAAGTCCGTTGCAAGGCCGCTGGCGGCCCCTGCGCCCACGGCACCCACAATGGCAGCCCCCTTGGGGTTGGCAGCGGTATTGACCGTCCAGTCTGTCTTTAAACGACGCAAAATCTCACGACGAACGCCCGCACCGTCAATGCCATGCGTATCAATCAAGCGTTGCGTTAAAGCGCACAAACCGTCAGCTGCACGAGCTGCCAACGCATTTTTTGCGTCTTCAATGGGGCCAGCTTGGGGTTTAACAACACCTAAGCGACGCCCCCAGTCCTTAACTTGTTCGGTAAGCGAGTAGTTGGACAATTCTTCATGGTCAACCACCAATTGCGTCATGTAATTGGTGATGGCTTCAATACTCGTTGAATAAACAGCACGACGTTGACGCGTCCAAGCTTCACGAAGCGCTTCATAGGTGGCTTTTTGTTCTTCGGTTAATACGTTGCCGATCGCATCAAAAAGCGCAAATTCTTGCACCCAGCAGCGGGCAAAGGCGTCCATCGGTAAAACGCTTTTAACCAACGGGAATTGCGCCATGTAGTCGTTCCATTGAGCAAGTTCTGCCTCTTCCAAACTCTTTTCACGGGGTTTACCCATTTGGTTTAAAAGCACGATGACGGGCTTATTGATCCAAGAGAGAATTTGCATTTCAGCAGCGACGTAAGAGCACGCTTGCGGAGACTCACTGGCGTTCACCAAATAAAGCACAACGCTACTTGTGTCACGGACGTGTTTTAAGGCGCGTTGGTTAAGCCACAAAGCTTTGTTGGACATACGATCCCAGACTTCTGCCAAAAACCAACCCAAGGGGTTTGAGCGGCCTTCTAAGCGTTGTGCTAAACGAACACTGTCACCGAACCCCGGCGTATCCCATAAAACCAATTCAGAGTAACCGTCAGAGCCGCGGATAAGCACATAGTCATCGTTGGTTTCTGTGACATGAGGACGGTCAGCCACTTCTCCGATGTCTCGACCCAAGAGAGTACGCGCCAGCGTCGTCTTCCCGATATTGGTGTGAGAAACCAGACTTAAGTTAATTCGCATTGTTTGCATATCAGCCATGACACATGTCCTTCCAATTAAGCCACTTGCCCGCAGGCTTTCTTTAATTCGTCTTGCGTTTGTTGATCGGGTTTAAGCCCTGAGTGATAAAACACCACAGGAACCTTGGCACTTTCAGCAAAATCTTTCCATAGATCTTGACGCATTTGAATACGATCGGCGAAGTCGCCGAAACGTGTGATGTAGCCGCCCATATCGACTAAGAGCAAAACTTTGGCTTTACTGACTTTTGCTTTGATAAGTTCCACCGTGTGGCCCTGCACTTCGTGTTCGGGCGTCGTGGTGCCGTTCATCAATACCCACACTTGTTGCGCCGTGCCTGATGCCTCGAGCGTCAAGGGTGCTTCTTCAGCGGCAAAATCCAACGTGTGATTACGGACTTCAGCCAAGTTAAAACCTAAGCTTTCGGCAAGACGGTAAGCCGTTTCAATGGCGCTTTGATTGCTGTTGGTATCAGGAATCATCAAATCGAGATTAAGCTCTTCCGCACGCCATGCTTTCAAAATGTCTTGGTAGTAACGATCTTCCAAATCCAACGGATAGTTTTTCGTGAGTTTCGAAATTGCAATCGTGTGCTTGAAAACCAAAAGTAAACGGGGAATGACGACAAAGAAGCAAAGCATCACGATGATGCGCAAAAGCCAAAGGCTTGCCGAGACTTCAACACCACTCATCGCTAAGCGATCAAAGCGCAAATTCGCTACTTCCAAAATGTTGGGCATGGGGCCTAAGAAATTCGTAAAGAACCCATAGGTGACCATGATGAGTTGGTAGACAATTTCAGGGCTTTCAGCCAACCACGTACTTTCCCAACCCACGGTATAGGCCGTACCGATCCCGCGAAGTAAAACGCTTACGATCATGCCGACCACAAAGCCCAATGCCGCCAAGTGGAAAGCACGAGCCGTGAATTCCGTCAAAAACGGAGCCATCAATTGGCCAAGCGTTTTCGCCTTGTCTAAGGACTTTGTTAGGATATTTTTTTGTAAGAACGAAAAGCTTTGACGAATGCCTAAGAAGTCACGGCGCTTATCTTCACGAAAGCCCGAAATGAAAAGGGCCAAGTAGACCACAATGTTCCAAAGCAAGATGCCAAAAAAGGGCAACGACAAGAGGTTGATGCGAGAGCCGGTGCTGGCAAACTGATCGGTAATGAGGCCCGCTAAAAGCGCAATCGCAAATAACCCCCACGTTAACCAGGCAGGAGGAACGAGTTTGACCGTTGAGGCTTTAATCGAAGGGTTCTTCGCCTCAATCATCTTTTTAGCGATACGGGCGCGGGCAATGAGGAAGGTGGCAATGTCAGCACCTTCACCGACCGCAAGTGACGCTTGGCGCGTGGCACGATTGGCGTCACTACTTTCCCACGACAAAGTGGGGGTTTGCTCAAGCATTTTGACTTGAGTCACCAACTCCGTATCAGTGACGGAAAACTTTCCGTTGGGGACGTTTGAATAGGGTTCGCTCATGGCGTTTTTATTGTCTGAATAGAAAAAACAAAATACCTAGTAATTGTACCGACAAACCATGCATGAAAAACACGTTAAAAGCACTGAATTTGTGAGAAGTTATAGCTTTTTAATAGCTTCATCCCATAGGGTTCGTAATTCTCGAGTGGCTTCATAAGGAGAGGGTTGTCCGCAAATGGCAGAAACCACAGCAATCCCTTGGGCTTTCGCCTTCACTAAAGCTGGGATGTGTTGGGCTTTTACGCTACCGATGGCAACGCAGGGAACGGGGCTTGCTTCAGAGAGCTTTTCAAAGCCATCAAGCCCTACGGGCGCGGCTGCATCTTTTTTCGTTGTTGTCGCAAAAATCGGACCAATGCCCACGTAGTCAACAACGCTTGGGTCAACCACGCGCATTTCATCCATCGTGTTGATGGAAAGTCCCACGATTTTATCGGGCCCCACTAATTCACGAACCTTTTCAACGGGGAGGTCTTTTTGACCCACGTGCACGCCATCGGCATCCATTGCCAATGCCACATCCACGTGATCGTTAATAATGAGTTTCGTCTCAAAAGGTTCAAGCGCCCTTTTTAGTTCAACAGCACACTCAAAATATTGACGTTTTTTCCAATTGGGTGCTCTTAATTGCACCAACGTGGCACCGGCTTTGGCTGCTTCAACGGCCGTTTCCACCATACCGAAAGAAGCGGTTAAATCAGGGTCTAACACCAAGTAAATGCGGTAGTCAACAAGGGGCTTTGCCATCTTACTTTCCTTGTGTGATTCGGTAGAGGGCGTCCAAGTAAGCGACATGGAAACTTCCCGGGCCTTTGGATTCTTTAAAGGCGATTTCTTCGGCTCGCTTGGCAAGCATCAAGGCGGCAGCCGTGGCTGTGAGGGGACAGGGGCATGTTGCACAAAAAGCTGCCACCAAGGCTGATAGTGAGCAACCCGTCCCCACCACCAACGTGGCCATCACGTGGCCGCCCGGGATTTCAATGACGTCTTCGCCATCCGTTACAAAGTCAGACGCTCCCGTCACCGCCACCACGCATCCTACTTTTTGAGCAAGTTTTCTAGCTGCAGCAATGGCATTAACACTGTCATCCAAACTGTCAACGCCTTTACCGCCGGCAGAGGCTCCGACAATGGCCATAATTTCGCTGGCGTTGCCGCGAACAACGGTGGGACGCAAACGAAGGAGTCGGTCAATCACGTCGTCTCGCCAAGGCAAAACGCCTGCCGCGACCGGGTCAAGCACCCACGGTTTTTTCTCTTCATTGGCGGTTTCAATGGCCGCAATCATGCTTTGAACGCGTTCGGGGAAAATCGTGCCGACGTTGACTAAAAGCGTGCTGGCGATGCGAGCAAAATCGACACATTCTTCTTCGGCAATGATCATCGCAGGTGACGCACCGCTTGCAAGCAGCACATCGGCCGTGATTTCTTGAACGACATCATTGGTCATGCAGTGAACGAGCGGTCGGGCACTCGTCATGCGGGTGACTAATTGGGTAAAGTCAGAATGAGAAAGCGTTGCGTATTGAGACATTTTGATGCACAAAATAAGTTCAGAACCCTATGAGTATAGACAGATTGCCTCAAAAGATACGCTAGAATTTTCGAAACTCAACAAAAATGAAAAAGACTTATGCTCATTCACCCTCAGTTTGACCCCGTTGCCATTTCCATTGGCCCCTTATCTATCCACTGGTACGGATTAATGTACTTGGTGGGTTTTGCGATTTTTTGGCTTTTAGGCACGTGGCGCGCCAAACGTGATAACTGGCGAGATCTTACGGCAGAAGACGTGGAAGAACTTCTCTTTGTGGGGGTTCTTGGGGTGATTTTGGGCGGTCGTCTTGGTTATTGCTTCTTTTATCAACCCGAATGGTTTATCACACACCCCCTAGACATCATTCGCGTGTGGGACGGTGGGATGAGTGCACACGGTGGCGTGTTGGGTGTGATTGTGGCGATGTTTTATTTTGCTAAAACTCGTCAAAAATCGTTTTTAAAGATTGCCGACTTTGTGACACCTTTGGTGCCCCTTGGACTTTTCTTTGGTCGAATCGGCAACTTTATCAATGGCGAATTGTGGGGACGCGTGAGCTCTCCCGATTACGTCTTTGCCATGATTTTCCCGCATGCTCAAGATTGGTTGCCACGTCACCCGTCGCAACTTTATGAAGCCGGTCTCGAGGGGCTATTGCTCTTTGTGATTTTGTGGCTCTACTCCATGCGTCCCCGTAAAGATGGACGCGTAGCGGCACTCTTTTGTTTGGGCTACGGCGTGGCGCGCTTCTTTGTGGAATTTTTCAGAGAACCGGACGCTTTCTTGGGCCTTCAGGCCTTGGGCTTAAGCCAAGGCCAATGGCTCTCGATTCCAATGATTTTCTTGGGGCTTGCTGTTTGGTTTTGGCCAAGTAAGACGAACAATTAAATCTCAATAGGACACGCCTGAGTCATCAGGCGTTTAACCTCTTCTGGCTCCAGTCGTTGCATAGAAAATTCACACCCACAATACAGTTGGTTGTAAAAGTCGTTTTCTTTTAAAAGTTCATTGCGACGCTGTTGAAGTCCGCCTTTTCGCCAATTGCGATCCCACCATTGGGTCTCAGGGTATAGGCTTTGCGCTAAAAGTCCTGCTTCATTGATTTGTTCCAAACTTTTCCAACGACTGCTTGCAAGCGTTGTCGTGAAAAGCGTAATCCCTTCACGCTTTGCCACTTTTGCGGTTTCTGTTAGTCGTAAGTTGAAACAGATTTGGCAACGAGAACCGCGTTCGGGTTGCATTTCGTGGCCCTTAACGGCTTCTCGCCATGTGGCATGATCATAGTCGCCGTCAATTACGCGTAACCCTTTTTCTTTGGCATAACGCGTAAGTTCATTTTTACGGATCAGGTATTCGGTTTCCGGAAAAATGTTCGGGTTGAAATAAAAAAGTGTCGGGCGATAGTCGTTGGCAAGCATCCACTCTAAAATGGCAGACGAACAAGGGGCACAACAACAATGAAGTAAAACGTCTTGCATAGCACAAATCTTTGCGGTAACTTCTAGGGATTGTATACGAGCGTTTTCTTCTTGGAAAAGAAAGACAAAAATGAGCATTACGGAAAACTTAACACACATTCGCGCAGACGTTGAAAGCGCCGCCCATGGGCGAGATGTGACGCTTTTAGCCGTGAGTAAAACTTTTGGTGTGGACGCTATTGACGAGGCGATTGCTGCCGGTCAACGTGCGTTTGGTGAAAACTACGTTCAAGAGGGCATAGAAAAGGTTAAGTACTTCAAAGCCAAGTATCCAGAGATGGATATCGAGTGGCACATGATTGGTCCGCTTCAATCCAACAAAACCCGTTTAGTCGCAGAGCATTTTGATTGGGTGCAAAGCGTCGATCGTGAAAAGATTGCCAAGCGCTTATCGGAGCAACGTCCAGAAGGCTTGTCCGACTTAAATATTCTCATCGAAGTCAATGTGGATTTGGAAGATTCCAAAAGCGGTGTTGAAATCGATGAGGTGGAAGAGCTCTTAGCCAAGTTGGTCACGCTTCCCAAAATTAAAGTGCGTGGCTTAATGTGCATTCCGAATCCCAATTTGCCGATCGCATCGACCCTTTTGGCTTTCCGTAAAATGAAAGCATTATTTGAATCGTTAAAAACGAAGGGCTTTGATTTGGATGTTCTCTCCATGGGGATGAGTTCAGACTTTGTTGAGGCGATTCAAGAGGGTGCCACGGTGGTCCGTGTGGGATCGGCCATTTTCGGTGCTCGTGACTATTCAAAAAATTAACGAAATAAGGTGACAAAGATGCAAAAACGAATTGCCATGCTCGGTGGCGGTAATATGGCAACGGCCTTGGTAGCCGGGCTTGTCGGAAGCGGTGTGGATGCCAAGATGATTGATGTCTTGGATCGCAATGCCAATAAGTGTGAGCACTTAAGCCAAACCTATGGTGTGCAGACGCATCAAACCGGGGGTGACTGGTTAGCCACGGCTGACGTCATTGTGTTGGCGGTTAAGCCGCAAGGGTTATCTCAAACCATTGATTCGTTAAAGGCTTATTTCAAAGAAGGCGCCTTATTTATTTCAATTGCGGCCGGTGTTCGTATTGCCGATATTGCCCGTTGGGTGGGGTCAAGCCGCGTTGTTCGAGCCATGCCCAATACGCCCGCGTTGGTAGGAGCCGGAGTTGTCGGTTTGTACGTTCCTTCTGAGCTTGAAGCCGAAGATCGCACTGTGGCGCAAGACGTTTTAGCCGCCATGGGGGAAGTCATCACGGTGGGAAGCGAAAAGCAATTAGACGTTCTTTCGACCGTCTCGGGTTCGGGTCCGGCTTACGTGTTCCGCTTTATTGAAGCGTTGGAAGCCGCCGCCGTTCGTCGTGGTTTTGACGAAGCGGGTGCCCGTCGCATGGCCATCATGACGGTGGTGGGTGCTGGGAAGCTCGCCAGCCTCAGTAACGACGCTCCTTCAAAATTGCGCGAAAACGTGACGAGTAAAGGCGGTACCACGGCAGAAGCCCTGCGTGTCATGCAAGAGCACGATTTTATGGGCATGATGGATGAAGCGATTCAAGCCGCTTTTGATCGTAACCAAGTCTTGGCCGACGAGTTAGGAAAAGCCTAGATCATGATGCCATTGCGTCAATATTGTCTGACAGGTAGGACGCATCCGATGTTTGAAACTTTTCTTAAGTTGTATCGGACGAGTTTTCCTATTTTCGAACAAAGAACGTTAGATCAACAAAATAGGGCATTTGCGGATGATCGCTACAGTATTACCCTCTTTGAGGATCAGCAGCAGTTTGTTGGATTCGTGGCAGCCTGGACATTCGATCAATGTGTCTATATTGAACATTTTGCGGTATCTGAGTCGCTACGAGGTAAGGGATACGGTTCTCGGATTATGGCTACCTTTGTTGAACACAGCAAAAAGGTTGTGATTTTGGAGATCGATCCGATTGTGGATGAGAAATCAAAGGCTCGGTTACGTTTTTACGAAAAACAAGGTTTTGTGCAAAATGATTTTGCGCACTATCATCCTCCTTATCGTAAGAATTTTGCTTCGCATCCGCTTCATGTATTGTCATCGAGTCGTAAACTATCAGTCACAGAGTACAATGCTTTTAAGCAAGCATTAGATGACGTTGTAATGGCTTTTGAGCCACAGTGAATAGTGATTGAAAACAATAATTTCTGTGTTTAAGGAGTACGAAATGAAGAAGTCTCTTATTGTGTTTGCCATGATTGGAAGCTTGATTGCGTTGACAGGTTGTAATACGGTGGCCGGTCTCGGACAAGATTTGAAAAAAGGCTCAGAACATGTGAGCGAAGCCATCGGTAAGATGGGCGACAACATGACGCAAAAAGCCAACGAAAATAAATAGTCCAAAAACAAAAAACGCCGCCAAAGAGAAATGGCGGCGTTTGCTTCTAAAGAGCGTTCTATTCGTTTGGAGCGCTGATCGAACTCACGGGCGGTAAGTTAAGCGTCTTACAACCTTCTAAATTCAGTCTCGCGACGCCCTTACGAATCATCTCAATGGCGGGAAGTCGGTTAAAGGTCTTGCGCCAGGCAATGATCACACGGCGAGTCGGGGCCGGTTTTTCAAAAGGAATGGCACGCACCAAGTCATCATCCTTGGTTTCCTTTAGCGCTGAGCTTGGCAATACCGTAATCCCTAAGCCTTGTGCCACCATATGGTGAATCGTCAACAAGGATGATCCTTCCACCGTCTTTTGAATGGAAGAAATGCGACCGCGCAGACTATTGGTTTCCGGGCACACGTTTAAGATTTGATCGCGCAAGCAGTGGCCCTTACCTAAGAGTAAAAGATTGGCTTCACGCAAATCTTCTTTGTGAATGACCGATTCGTGCGCCCATGCATGATCTTTCGGAACGGCGACTACAAAATCTTCATCGTACAACGGTGCCAACATTAAGCCCGGTTCATTGATGGGCAACGCCATAATGGCGACATCAATCTGACCGTTGCGAAGTTGATCAAGCAAATTGCTCGTGTAATTTTCCGTCAAGATAAGGGGCATCTTGGGGGCAAGATCGAGCATTTGATGCACCAGGCCCGGTGTCAGATAAGGGCTGATCGTAAAGATAACGCCCACACGCAAGGGCCCGATTAAGGGGTCTTGCCCTTGAATGGCCAACTCTTCAATGTGACGAACTTCGTCTAAAACCTTTTGGGCTTGCTCGACGATCGTTTCACCGACTGGTGTCAACGAGATTTCTTGGGAGCGACGCTCAAAAATATGAACACCCAATTCGTCTTCGAGTTTTTTAACCGCTACCGACAAAGAGGGCTGAGAAATAAAACACGATTCGGCAGCGCGGCCGAAATGACGTTCACGGGCGACGGCCACGATGTATTTAAGTTCGGTTAATGTCACTGAATTAGGCCTCCAAAAAACTTTCAGCTTGGGCAAACCAACGTTTGGCATGCTGCTGGGCTCGCTCGGGATCGGTATCTAACCATTGACTGGCAAAGTCTCGAGCGGCCTCTACCAGATGAGAATCGGTTTCTAAGTTAGCAAAACGAAGCATGGGAACCCCCGATTGACGAGCGCCCAAGAATTCACCAGGGCCTCGAATCTCAAGGTCTCGTCGGGCGATTTCAAAGCCGTCCGTGCTTTCACGAATGACTTTGAGTCGCTCTCTTCCGGTTTCCGAGAGTTCGCCGTATAAAAGAATACAAAAGCTCTTTTCACCGCCACGGCCCACTCGGCCTCGCAATTGGTGAAGCTGAGCTAAACCGAAGCGCTCGGCATGTTCAATCACCATCAATGTGGCGTTAGGCACGTCTACCCCCACTTCAATGACGGTTGTGGCCACCAACACATTCAAAGAGCCTTCTTTAAAACGCTCCATAACGGATTGTTTTTCATCGTTGGCAAGCGCACCGTGCACTAAGCCGACCGAAAGGTTGGGAAGTTTTTGGCAAATCTCTTCATAGGTTTGAGTGGCTGCCGTTAAGTCGAGCTTTTCACTTTCCTCGATCAAGGGACAAACCCAATAGACTTGACGCCCTAATTGGACTTGTTCACTGATGGACGCAATGACTTGATCCTTGCGTTGAAGATTGACGAGCTTGGTCACAATAGGCTTGCGACCAACGGGCAGCTCATCGATAACGGAAACGTCCAAATCGGCCAAATAGCTCATCGCAAGCGTGCGAGGAATCGGAGTGGCCGAGAGCATCAAAAGATGAGGAAGGGCGTCTTCGTGAGCTGTTCTCAGCGCTAAACGTTGCGCAACGCCAAAGCGGTGTTGTTCGTCAATGATGGCTAGCCCCAAATTCTTAAACTTCACCGTATCTTGAATTAAGGCATGCGTGCCAATGATAAATTGCGCCTGACCGGATAAAACTTTTTCCAAGTTAGCGTTGCGCTCAGACACCTTTTGCTTACCAGCAAGCCAAGCCAGTGAAACGCCCGCGGGTTCCAACCAAGAACGAATCTTTTCGTAGTGCTGTTCAGCCAAAATTTCTGTGGGCGCCATGAGTGCGACTTGAAAACCTGCGTCTATCGCAACAGTAGCCGCAAGGGCCGCAATAATGGTCTTACCGCTTCCCACGTCGCCTTGAACCAAACGATTGGTGGGAATAATGCGACCTAGGTCGTGACGAATTTCTTCCAATACGCGCTTTTGGGCATTCGTGAGTTCAAAAGGCAAGGAAGCCAACAATCGATCTGTAATAGGTGTTGTTGCTGGAGCAATTTGTGGAGCTCGCATTTGGGCCTTTAATAGGCGGCTTCGACGCAAAGCAATTTGCTGGGCGACCAATTCATCAAACTTTAAACGCTCCCATGCCGGATCTGTTCGATCCATCAGACTGGTTTCATTAGCGCCAACAGGCGGGTGATGAAGAAATCGTAAGGCATCGCGAAGCGCCGGTAAGTGCAATCGTTCGGTGACGTCTTTCGGAATAAGATCGGTCACTTCAACGTCCAGCAAGGCACGTGCAATGCGCTTTCTCAACCAAGGTTGCGTAATGCCTTCGCCCGCAGGATAAATCGGAGTCAAAGTTGTCGGTAAGGCTTGAGAATCGACGGCCACTTTGATTTTAGGGTGAACCATTTCGGTGCCGAGATAGCCCTCGCGGACAACACCATAGAGGCGTACACGCTTACCGATCTCCAGTTGCTTCACTTGAGATGGGTAAAAGTGCAACAGACGCACGGTTAAAGTGGCCGTGTCGTCTCGAATCATGGCTTGGATTTGCTCGCCGGAAGCCCGACGAACTCTGTCGCAACGAATCACTTCGCCTTCACACTGAGCGTTTTCGCCAACAATTAAGTTTCGGATAGGGGTGATTTTCGTTTCGTCTTCATAACGAAGCGGTAAATGAAAAACGTAATCCCAATCGCGCGTCAAACCTAATTTGACCAAACGATCTGATAAGGGGGCTAATTTCTCCCCCTTTTTTCGTAAAGCGAAGTGACTCACTGCCATGGTTACTAACCAAAGAAATTAGATGCTGACGATCGCTTCCACTTCAACGGCACCACCCTTGGGCAATGCGGCAACCGCAAAGCAGGAACGGGCAGGGTAGGGAGCACTGCAGTACTCTTCCATGACCTTATTCACGACAGGGAAGTCAGCCATGTTCGTTAAGAAAATCGTCACTTTCATGATGTTGCCCATGTTGCCGCCGGCAGCTTCAATGATGGCCTTCAAGTTAGCAAAAGCTTGACGAGCTTGTGCTTCAAAGTCAGCCGGAATCTCACCCGTGGCCGGGTCGATGCCCAATTGGCCGGACGTAAAGAGATTGGCGACGCCCTTGGTGGCTTGGCTGTAAGGGCCAATGGCGGCAGGAGCTGCAGAAGTATGAATGATGTCATGAGCCATGACGGTTCTCCTTATTTATATATAGGTGAAAATGTATTCATAATAGATTGAGAAAATCTATTAAATTTCATCTTCCAATAATAATTAACTATCACGATTTTGTTAAGAAGAAGTTTGTTTCCATGTTTTTCGTCAATAAAGTGCGAGTAAACCTGCTACAAAAATAGGCAGAGTGCACTCTTGGGTCTGCTTTGGTGTAAACTTCGGGTAATTCCTAATGGGTGTTATGCCTTAAGACCTCTAAACTCACGGGACTGCTTAGAGTTTGGGTTTTATCGCCTGACACGATTGGAGAAATTAAGATATGTTTTGACTCTAATGAAGAAACGGTTTCGGTAGTTTGTGTAAACAACCGGAGCTTTGTTGTATCCTTAGAGTTGAACTTGTTTTTGAAAACGTTAGATTCACAAGAGATTTAGCTTAATTTGACAACTTAAGCTGGATGAATTTAACGGAGTTTTTGTCCGTACTTGATCGCAAGAATGATTGCCTTAAAACGAGCCGGGGTTCAGTACTTGAAGTCTGACTTGCAAAAGAGAGAGCTCTCTCTTGGGTTTCCCCGAGGCTGATTATTCGTTAAAAAGCGTCAATACGAACGCGGGGAACCTTTATAAAGAAGACCCCTGCCGGTTTTGTGGTGAAAACCGCCAAGCCGGTGGCCCTCTTGGATCAAGGAGACCAAGTAATTATGAAAATCATCTACACCGACGTACTGGTGATTGGTGGCGGTTTGGCCGGTTTGCGTATGGCAGTTGCTGCCAAGCGTCGTGGTCATGACTCCATCGTCTTGTCGCTGGTTCCGCCGAAGCGCTCTCACTCTAAGGCCGCTCAAGGTGGTATGCAAGCATCTTTGGGTAACGTGATTAAAGGTTTGGGCGACAACGAAGACGTCCACTTTGCTGACACGGTTAAAGGCTCTGACTGGGGTGCCGACCAAGACGTGGTTCGCATGTTCGTGAACACCTCCCCGAAGGCAGTGCGTGAATTGGCTGCTTGGGGTGTGCCCTGGAGCCGTATTACCCCGGGTGATCGTCAAGTTATTATTAACGGCGAACGCGTTACGATTACGGAACGTAAGGAAGCCGCTGGCTTGATCGGTCAACGTGACTTCGGTGGTACGAAGAAGTGGCGTACGTGCTTCGTGTCTGACGGCACGGGCCATGCTATGTTGAACGCTGTTTCTGACCGTATTATTGCTGAACGTGTTCCGGTTGTTGAACGTGTCGAAGCTATCGCTTTGATTCACGACGGCAAGCGTTGCTACGGTTCTGTCGTTCGTGACTTGATCACGGGCGAAATGATGGCTTACGTTGCTAAGGCTACGGCTATCGCTACGGGCGGTGCTGGTAAGCTCTTCCGCGTGACGACGAACGCTCAAATCTGTGAAGGTACGGGTCACTCTTTGGCTTTGGAAACGGGTGTTGCTACGTTGGGTAACATGGAAGCTGTTCAGTTCCACCCGACGGGTATTTTCCCCGCTGGTATTCTCGTGACAGAAGGCTGCCGTGGTGACGGTGGTTTGTTGCGTGATACCGATGGCCACCGCTTCATGCCGGACGTTGAACCGGAAAAGAAGGAATTGGCCTCTCGTGACGTCGTGTCTCGCCGTATGGAAGAACGTATTGCCCAAGGTAAGGGTGTGAAGAGCCGCTTCGGTGAACACATCTGGTTGGACATCACGTTGTTGGGCGAACATCACATCAAGCACAACTTGCGTGAAGTTTATGAAATCTGCCACTACTTCTTGGGTGTTGACCCTGTGAAGGAATGGATCCCTGTGCGCCCGGCACAACACTACACGATGGGTGGTGTTCGTACGGACTACACGGGCGAAAGCCGTCAATTGAAGGGCCTCTTCGCCGCTGGTGAAGCTGCCTGTTGGGACATGCACGGTTTCAACCGCTTGGGCGGTAACTCCGTTGCTGAAACGGTTGTCGCAGGTATGTTGGTTGGCGAATACATCGCTGACTTCTGCGAAAAGGCCGAAAACGTCATCGACATCCCGACCTCTATCGTTTACGACTTCATCAAGCGCGAACAAGCCAAGCTCGATGCATTCTGCAACGGCAAGGGCACGGAAGACGCTACGGTGTTGCGTTCTCGCATGCAAGACATCATGACCTCCAAGATCGGTATTTTCCGTCGCGGTGCTGATATGGAAAGCGCTGTGAGCGAATTGGAAGACCTCTTGAAGCGTTCCTACAATGTTTCTTGTAAGAGCCAATTGGGTGCTAACGCCGAATTGACCTACGCTTACCGCACGCAAAAGATGTTGCGCTTGGCCTTGGCCATCGCCGTCGGTGCTGCTACCCGTACGGAATCCCGCGGTGCTCACTTCCGTGAAGACTACCCGGTCCGTGACGACAGCAAGTGGTTGAAGCGTACGTTGGCTTCTTGGACGAACGAAAGCGATACGATGCCGACGCTCACCTACGAAGACCTCGACGTTAACAAGATGGAATTGCCCCCGGGCTGGCGTGGTTACGGTGCTAAGAACTACATCGACCACCCCGATACCGCTCGCCGTCAAGCCGAAGTGGACGAAATTCGTGCCAAGATGGAAGCCGAAGGCGCCGACCGTTTTGCTATCCAAAACGCATTGTTGCCGTACGCCCACCTCTTGCCGAAGCGTTTGCAAGGTAAGAACGAACGTATCGATGAACCCTTAGCCTAAGGAGCTGACGAAAAATGAGTGAAAACAAACCCCAAAAGCAACATCGTCTGCTCAAGATCAGCATTTTGCGCTACAACCCGGCTGACCCGGCTAGCGTGCCGCATATGCAGACGTTTGAATTGGAAGAATCCGATTCCATGACGTTGTTTATTGCTTTGAATGAACTTCGCGACAAGCAAGATCCTTCTTTGCAATTTGACTTCGTTTGCCGCGCTGGTATCTGCGGTTCCTGCGCCATGATGATCAATGGTAAGCCGGGCTTGGCTTGCCGTACGTTGACCCGCGACTTGCCGACGGAATTCACGTTGGCTCCGTTGCCGGCCTTCGAATTGATCGGCGACTTGTCCGTTAACACGGGTAAGTGGATGCGCAATATGAGCGAACGCATGGAAACTTGGGTTCACTTGAAAGAACAAGAAGTGGATATCCGCCACAAAGAAGAACCGATGGACCCGCAATTGGCCGAAGATATTTATCTTCTCGACCGTTGTGTGGAATGCGGTTGCTGTATCGCTGGTTGCGGTACGGTCCGTATGCGTCCTGACTTCGTTGGCGGTGTGGCCATCAACAAGATCGCCCGCTTCCGCTTAGACCCGCGCGACCAACGTAACGACGCTGACTTCTATGAAGTCGTGGGCGACGACTCTGGTGTGTTCGGTTGCATGTCCTTGTTGGCTTGCCATGACTTCTGTCCGAAGCAATTGCCTTTGAAGACGCAAATCGCCTTTATCCGTCGTAAGATGGCTGAACAAGGTATTCGCGGCTACGATAAGGTTTTGCCGACGCCGAAGAAGGCAATCCCGATCAAGGTCGTGAAGTAATTCTCGAAGTTGGAGTCAAACCAGGCCTGTTGCAAGACAGGCTTGGGGAGACAAAGATTTCGAAACCCTACATATCAAAGATGGACCGACGGTGAGTTGCCAATTTTTCACCGATCAACGGTATGTAGTTTTTCCTAACGGAGACGCCTTAAAGACGCCTTCCTTTATATAAAATTGAGGAGCAAAATAACATGTCTCGTATTGAATATGACTTCCTTGGTGGTAAGGAAATTTCTGACGATTGCTACTACGGCGTTCAAACGCTTCGTGGCAAAGAAAACTTCTGCATCACGGAAATGTCTATGGCTCAAGAACCGTTCTTCATCATTGCTTTCGCATATGTGAAGAAGGCTGCCGCCATGGCTAACAAGGAACTCGGCACGGTTCCGGCCAACGTCGCTGACGCTTTGATCTGGGCTTGCGACCAATTGATCGCTGGTAAGTACCACGACCAATTCGTCACGGACTGGATCCAAGGTGGTGCTGGTACGTCCACGAACATGAACTGCAACGAAGTTATCTGTAACTTGGCCGCTGAAAAGTTGGGTTCCAAGAAGGGTGACTACGCTTTGGTTTCTCCTAACGACCACGCAAACTTCGGTCAATCCACGAACGACACGTACCCGACCGCTTTCCACGTCGCTTTGTTGCTCCGCAGCAACGTTATGTTGAAGGCTGTTGAAGAACTCGTTGAATCCTTCTACAAGAAGGCTGACGAATTCAAGTCCGTGTTGAAGATGGGTCGTACGCACTTGCAAGACGCTGTGCCGATGACCTTGGGCCAAGAATTCCACGCTTGGGGTTTCACTGTTGCTGACGAAATCAAGACGATCAAGGAAGCTCAAGAACACCTCTGCACGATTAACCTCGGTGCTACCGCTATCGGTACCACGGTTACGGCTCACCCGGAATACCCGGCCCTCGCTTCCAAGTACTTGGCTGAATTGACGGGCTTCCCGCTCAAGAACAGCGAAGACTTGATCGCTTGCACGTCTGACTGCGGCTCTTATGTTGCTTTGTCTAGCGCCATGAAGAGCTTGGCCATCAAGTTGACGAAGGTCTGCAATGACTTGCGTCTCTTGGCTTCTGGCCCGCGTTGTGGTTTGTCTGAAGTGAACTTGCCGCAAATGCAACCTGGTTCTTCCATTATGCCGGGTAAGGTTAATCCGGTTGAATTGGAAGCCATGAACCAAGCCGCTTTCGTGGCTATCGGTTTGGACACCACGGTCATGTTGGCTGCTTCTGCTGGCCAACTCCAATTGAACGTGATGGAACCGCCGATCACGTGGGCTTTGTTCTTTGGCATGAAGGTTATGACCAATGCTATGAACGGCATGCGCACGAAGTGCATTGACGGTATCACCGCCAATGAAGAACACTGCAAGGAACTCGTGATGAACTCTTTGGGTATCGTCACGCTCTTGAAGCCGCACTTCGGTTACAAGACCTGCTCTGAAATCGCCCACGAAGGCTATCATACGGGCAAGTCCTTACATCAACTCGTCGTTGAAGAACGTAAGTTGATGACGCAAGAACAATGGGATCACACCTTCAACTTGCAAAACTTGATCGCTCCTAAGTTCGAAATGTAATTGTTTGACCTTAGGGTAAACCACGTACCTATTTATGTAGGTAAGCGGTAAAGTATCACCATCGGTTGGTCTGGATACCGAAAGGTATCCAGGCTAGTCGATAGGGAACTGGTTATAGAGAAGTTCTCAAAAGAGTTTCTCCATAACTAATAAATAAAATAAAAGATCTCCATCTCTGGAGGGTAAAATGGATTTGATGTTAATTTTACAAATTATCGTGCTCTTGGGCGCCATCTTCCTTGGCGTTCGCCTCGGCGGTATCGGTATCGGTTACGCTGGTGGTTTGGGCGTGCTCATTTTGGGCTTGTGCCTCGGTATGAAGCCGGGTAACATTCCCTGGGACGTGATCTTGATCATTGCGTCCGTGATCTCCGCCATTTCTGCTATGCAATTGGCTGGTGGCTTGGACTACTTGGTTCAAATCGCTGAACGCATTTTGCGTGCCAATCCGAAGCACATCAACTACTTGGCTCCGGTCGTTACGTATGTCTTGACGATCTTCGCTGGTACGGGTCACACGGCTTTCTCCATGATCCCGGTTATCGTTGAAGTTGCTAAGGAACAAAACATTAAGCCGGTGGCTCCGTTGTCCATCGCTGTTGTTGCTTCTCAAATCGCTATTACGGCTTCCCCGGTTTCTGCTGCTGTGATCTACATGGCTGGCGTGTTGGAAGGCTTCGGCTGGTCCTACCCGGTATTGCTCGGCATTTGGTTGGTTACGACGTTTGCTGGCTGTATGTTGACGGCTTTCGTGATGGGCTTCATCACGAACATGGACCTCAACTCTGACCCGGTCTACAAGGATCGTTTGGCCAAGGGTTTGATCAAGGCTTCCGTCCCGTCTTCTGAAAAGCAATTGCTTCCGTATGCTAAGCGCTCTGTGATGATCTTCTTGGTTGGTGTGTTGGCTGTTGTGTTCTACGCTTCTGCTATCTCCCCGGCCGTTGGCCTCATCAAGCCGGTTATCGTTCCGCGTGACGCTGCTATCATGTCCTTGATGCTCTTGGTTGGTACCTGCATCACGATCTTCTGTAAGATCGAACTCGGTGAAATCGCTAACCAATCCGTCTTCAAGTCCGGTATGGTTGCTATCATCTGCGTGTTGGGCGTGGCCTGGTTGGGCGACACCTTCGTTTCTGGCCACAGCGCTGAAATTAAGGCTTTCGCTGCTGACACCGTTGCTGCTAACCCGGCTCTCTTGGCTGTCGTGTTCTTCTTTGCTGCTATGCTCTTGTATAGCCAAGCTGCTACCGCTAAGGCCATTACGCCTGCAGTTGTTGCCGCTCTCGGTATCTCCGCTGCTAACCCGGGCGACTCCTACATGCTCGTTGCTACGTTCGCCGCTGTGAGCGCCTTGTTCGTGCTCCCGACGTACCCGACGTTGCTCGGTGCCGTTCAAATGGACGACACGGGTACGACGCGCATCGGTAAGTTCGTGTTTAACCACGCTTTCTTCATCCCTGGCGTTTTGGCAATCGTTTTCTCTGTTGCCTTCGGTTTCGCCGCTTGCGCTCTCTTCTAATAGATAGCTCAAGAGTGGTCGCATAGACCACGGGAATCAGCCCTTCGGGGCTAGAGAGTAGAAGCTCGAAAACATAAAGTTTTCGGGCTTCTTTCGTTTATGTTGTTTGTTGAGTTAAAACAATATCTTGTTCACATTCTTAACTGGTAGATTTGTTATGATTAAGGGCATTGTATTTTTATCCATTGGTTGGCCTTAACCATGTCTTTCTCCATCTTTTTGCAGTTTTTGGTCGTTTTGGTTGCGATTTTTATTGGTGCACGTTTTAATGGGGTAGGCCTTGGTATTTGGGGTGGTGTAGGGCTTTTTGTTCTTGCCATGTTTTTTGGTGTAACCCCAACCGAACCCCCGGTAGATGTTCTGCTTATCATTTTAGGGGTCGTGACCGCGGCAGCAACAATGGACGCTGCCGGTGGCATTGATTTCCTTGTTCGTGTGGCCGAGCGCATTATTCGTGCTAATCCAAAAAATATTACGATCGTCGCTCCGCTTGTGACTTGGTTATTCACTTTCTTGTCTGGGACGGGTCACGTCGTTTATCCCTTGCAACCCGTGATTTATGAAACCGCCATTGCTGCGGGCATTCGTCCTGAGCGCCCGATGGCCATTGCAACGATTGCCAGTCAACAGTCCATTACGGCTTCGCCCGTATCGGCTGCTACTGCAGCTATGCTCGGTCTTTTTGCCGCTCGTGGTTGGACGGAGTGGGGGCTGGCAGAAATTCTGATTGTCTGCGTTCCTTCCACTTTACTGGGTGTTTTAGTAGCGGGGATTTGCTCTTTGGGAGTCGGTAAGAATTTAGCTGACGATCCCGAGTATTTGGCTCGTTTGAAAGCGGGTTTGATTCCTAAACCTCAACCGATCTCGAATCGTCCTCCCTTATCGAAAAGCGCGAAGATTTCTGCCTGTATTTTCCTTTTGGGTGTGGGGTGCACCATCCTAGCGGGTTTCGTTCCGAGTATTCGTACGTTGCCGGGCGCCACTGCACCATTGGGTATGGCGACCGTTTTGGAAATCTTTATGTTGGTAGTGGCCGCTGCTATTTTGGTTTTCTGTAAGCCTAACGTTGCGACGATTGTTTCGACGCCTACGATGCGAGCAGGGATTGTCGCCTTGATCGGTATCTTTGGTTTGGCTTGGTTGGGTGATAGTTTTGTGGCCGCTCACAAACAAGTTATTTTGGATTCTTTCGGCAGTCTTGTTCAAGATCGTCCTTGGGCTTTTGCGTTTGTTTTATTTGCTGTTTCTGTACTGCTTTACTCTCAGGCAGCAACCGCTCGAGCCGTGATGCCGATTGGTATTGCCATGGGTTTAGGCCCTGCAACCTTAATTGGGATGTTCCCGGCCGTTAACGGTTATTTCTTTATTCCGACCTATGGCTCGTTGGTAGCAGCCATTTCCTTTGACTTGTCTGGCACAACCCGTATTGGCAAATACGTGCTCAATCACTCATTTATGATGCCGGGTTTGGTCTCCACCATTGTGGCCGTCACTACAGGGCTTGCCATCGGCAATTTCCTCTAATCATACATTTCATTTTCTCGCAAGCAGACTGTTAACCGCGCTGGTTCCAGTCTGCTTTGTCGTTTTGCTGAGTTGCTTGTCTAAAGAGGAAAGTGATACAGCACGTGAGCAAAATCCCCACCGTGCAATTAAGGCCAAAACACTTCGTAAAAGGCGCATCAACCAAACCAATGATTCCAAAGCTTGCAAGCGTTGCTACGGCTGAGAAAAAGAGCAAGATCGTGTTTTTAGCACCATAATCACGATTGGTTTGATAGGCCAATGAGATTGACATACCAACGCCGTAAACGACAACGAGTGCGATGGCGCTAGTAAGTGAAAAGGGGATCTTGAACCAACTTAAAATGGCAATCATCCCTAATGATCCCCCTAAGGGCGGGAAAACGATTCGCCAGCTGTCTAACCCGTAGTGAAAGAGGCTTAATGTGATGGAGGTCACCACGAGCAAGAGGTATATACCAGTGATGAAGAAACGGCTGTCATTTAAGGCAAGGTTTTGCGTTTCAATCGTATCGATAAAAATCACACCGCTCAATGCATCGCCCAAGGCCTTTAGTTGCGGAATCATGGGCTCAGAAATACCGGCAACTTGAACGATAGAGCTATAGCGTCCATGATGCTCTCCCAACCAGAGATGACGCACAGGGCCAGAAGAATTCGACTGATACCATTGATCGAAATTAATCGGCGGTTGGGTATTCATATTGGGTTTAATGTCGTAGCCCAAAATGTCATTGAGAGGTTTTTGAATGCGATAGAAAAGCTCTTCGCGGATTTTTTTCACATGATCGGCGCGCTCGTTCGAGGGCAACCACTTGGAGACACAGGTGGTTGTCATATTGCTAAAACGTCGTTGAACAAAGCCCATGCGCAGAGCTTCTTCATTCATGAGGGTTTCTTGAACGGAACCAGAACTCACCATGAAAAAGCGTTGAGAGCTGGGAAGCATTAGCATTTGTTCGACTCGAGCATTGTCCAATTGCAATGACAACGGGATTTCAGTGGATTGAGTGCGAGCCTGATCTGCTTCAAGAAGATAAAAACCGGTTGAGATCACAAAAAGGGTGATCATCGTATAACCCAAGATATCAAAGGGCGTTTTTTGCCAACGTTTTAATGACAAACGAGGCCAATAGCGACCGATGTGGTCAATGCGTTCATTTCTAAAACTTTGTTGGTCGCTAGCGATTTGACTCAAGGGGTAACAAACAATGAGCGTAATGTGACAAGAAATCACTGCAGCAATCATGAAAACTGAAAACTCTTGCCATACAGGAATGGGAACAAACCAAAGAACGCCAAAAGAGATGCACTCAATGAGAGTGATCCAACATAAAACCGGAAGCGCCAATTCAAGGCATTTTTGAGCACTGACATTGGGATGTCGGTGATGAATGAAGGAGACGTAGGCAACGTTCATAAAACAGAGGCCGACAAAACTCACCCCTAGCGTCAAGGTCCACAGTGTGAACTCTTTAAAAAAGATAATAGAAGCGCAACCTGCACCGATAAGACCGACAACGGTACATAGAAGCATCAGAACCGGCAATACATTGGATTTTGTCCAACGCTGAGCTAAAAAGCCGAAAAAGATCAGCAGGATAATCAAGACGGCGAGCAAGTCATGAATATTTTGAGTGGCAATGACCGCGCTCGTATAGGGTTGACCGCGTACAAGCACTTGTGCCTCAGGATTAATCTCTTGGACAATTTCTCGCAAGTCTTCGACCGAACGGATAAAAGCTAAAGGATTAACGCCTTTTAAGTCGTTCGGGGCTTGAGAAAAGGACATGGCCCAAACGTAGTTATCGGCATAGAGTTTAAGCGTTTCTCCAGTGGTCAAAATCGTGCTTTTCGGGATGCGCTTTTGGACCCATCGGGCAAAAAATCCCAGGGGGTCATCTACTTTGGCAATGTAGCCGTTGTTGCCCACCGTTGTTAAGCTCGCAACCCCTTTGGCAAGCAACTCTTCATCGGTGGTATTAACGGCGTCCAATTGGTCTCGCATCGACATGAGACTTTTGCTGATGCTGCGGTAATAAGACAAAGAGTCGTTAATGTCGAGCGCTTCCCATTGGATGCTCTGAAGCGGTTCGGGAGGCGACCATTTAGCGTTGATACGTGCAACATACGACTCAAAGTCTTGCGCATGCGAGACGGGGAAGCCCACCATGAAAATGGTGCGGTAGTCATGCAGATATGACAGGCGATCGGTGGCTTGGGCAACCACATCTTCATAAACGACTTTGGGATGAGTGGCATTGAGGTCATGATGGATGCCGTTGACACTCAAAAATCGAACTTGGAAAAGCGTGGCGAGCAAAACGAGGAGTAACCAAAAGCCCGCAAGAACCTTCCAAGAGATAGAGACACTTTTACGGTTTATCAAGCTCGGCCTCCTCGAGACTTGTGCTCTTGTCGCTAAAGGTGACATTTTCAAGCTCTAAAAGCGTGATGTCACCTGAAAAATATTCCACCGTCAGTTCTTCAGCAAAACTGTTGCCTCGAACGGTCATGCGTTTTATCAGCAGATTGGTAACGCTTGAATTTGGATAGAGAACAAACTCCCAACCGGTGCTATCGAATTTGGAGAGTACCTGAAAGTCCAAAGACAAAACATCAAGGTTGCCTGCCATGAGGTTCCAAAGCAATCGGTTGATGAGACTCGTGGTGGCATTGGCCTGTTGCTCAATGCGCTCACCATTGATGTACAGATAAACGGATAATTCCTGATTGTTATAGACCGTTGTGGTTCGAATAGGCTCAAGCGTTCGCCACATCATGGCTTTATTGCGCCAAAAGATGAAGTTACCCGAACTCTCAAAGGGTTTATTGACGTTGAGTAAATACTGAGATTGTTTGAAAGTGCCCCGAACAATGCGATCCGTGGTGGCTAGACGGGTGATGTCGCTTGCGACCGATGCATAAGCCGTGCCCATCAAAGCGATGAGCACGACAAATAGCCAGCGAAGAAAGAAATGTTTTTTCAATAACATCGGCGCAAAAAGAATTCTTAAATCATCCCCTAATTCTAGGCGATTTGACACAGAAACAGGCTATGACTGATGCCTAAATTGTTGTGAACATCAACAACTTTTAAGCCCGCTTCTTCAATGATGGCAATGAGCTCGTTTTTAGCAAAAAATCGTGAGTTACCATTGGCAAGCACAGTGAAGTAAAGTGACGTTGCCGTGAGACTCAAAGCAGAAGTGGTGTTGCGTTGCTCATCCCACAAGGGTTCCAAAATGGCAATTTCACCCCCAGCTTTTAAAGCCTCTTTGGCGCGAACCAAAATGCTAATCGCTTCTGCTCGACTAAAGCAGTCTAAGAATTGACTCATCCAAATTAAATCGGCTTTTGTATCAGTATGGAGTTGAGCGTCAAAATCCAACCAGTTAATCGCAAAACCCGAGATACGATTTTGTTCTTCAATCGTGAGTTCAGGATTGGCGCGCATCAATTGCAATTGCTCGGGCAAATCCACAATCGTGGCCGTGGCTTGAGTCCACGTACTAAGCGCCATTTTCGTAAAGCGGCCCGTATTGCCACCGATATCAAAAAAGTGCTCAATCGGACGATCTTTTAAAACGTTGAGAGCAGCGCGGAAAGCCGTATCGGAATGAAAGTGGTCAAAGGCAAACCACGAGGCTTTGGTTTCATCGGGTAAGTCTTTTAGATGCGGGTAGATGGTTTGCCATTGGGGATCAAACACTTTGAGCCCACGAGGTTTACCGTCACGAATTGCTTCGTGCGTGTGTTTTAAGGCGTTGTAATTGACGTCATTGGAGAAATTGAGATTGACCTCTGTCATGGTGTCATAGATGAGGCACTCGCCCGTTTTGGTGAGACGATAACAGTTGTCTTCGTCACGCTCGAGCACATCGGCGCAACTTAAAAGTTCCACTAAAACCTGTACGCCATAGGCAGAGACTTGCGTTTTCTCCGCCACCTCAGAAATGCTCATCGCCTGTTCGGCTTGGCCCAATAAGGCCAAAATCCCGCAATCTCTGGCCGCCACCACGGCTTGGAAAATAAAGGGGGCAAAGGCAATCTTTTGTGCGTTTTCGTAGGCTTTTAAGAGTTCGCTGTGACGTTTATTTCGTTGCATAACTACCAATTCTCCAAAAGGGTTTCCGTTAAAAAGGTGACGGTCGGTTTTTCCGGGTTGGTTCCTAGGGCGCTCACAACAACTTTGGCGTCCGCTCCTTTAACCACTTTGACCGTGGAGGTTAAAGAGTCGGTTGGAGTGGAGTGGGCCAACTTGTATCGACACTCCGTCAATCCCCAATAACAGTAAAAGGTGAGTAAAGGGTCTTCTGCGTCTCGAATGTCTTTTTGCACCGCCTCATTAAAGGCGATTTCGCTGAGCGACTCCCACTCACGCGGTTTAGCTAATTCGATATCCACCCCTAAGTGATGATCAATGTCGTAACCCACACAAACCCAGTGATCAGAGTGCGACAAACTCGTAAAGATTTGATGCTCGCCAAAGGCGATGGCGGGGTGTGGTTGATTTTTGGGAAGGTCTCCCACGACATCTTTGCCCGTCAAGCGCTTTATAAGGCCGTTATAGAGCACGCGAGACCAAAAGTATTGGTCTGCACGTCCGCGGTGATGAATGGTGTTTAAACGCGCATTTTGAGCCTCGTTGAGCATCGACCGGAGTCGATCACGAGAGGCATTTTCAAAATTAGCGACGAATAAATGCATTCTTAACCTTCAAAGCGTTTAAAAACCAATGACGTATTGATGCCACCAAAGGCAAAGTTGTTGCTCATGATGTATTGGCATTGAATTTCGCGACCCTCGCCTTGGATGTAGTCCAATTGCCCGCAATCGGGATCGGGTTCCTGGAGATTAATGGTGGGTGCAAACCAGTTGGCCCGCATCATTTCGATGCTCATCCATGCTTCGAGCGCACCGCACGCTCCCAACGTGTGACCCATGTAGCTCTTCAAAGTCGAGACGGGGACTCGTTGACCGAACACTTTTTCCATTGCCAAGGACTCTGCACGGTCACCTTGAATGGTTGCGGTACCGTGACTATTGACGTAACCGATGGCATCGGCCGTGATTCCGGCGTCTGTTAGTGCCAATTGCATCACTTTGGCCATACGTGCGTCATCCGGATTGGTGATATGTTTGCCGTCAGAATTTGTGGCAAACCCCACCACTTCCGCATAAATCGTAGCACCACGTTCAAGAGCGCTCTCTAAGCTCTCCAAAATGAGAGTGCCTGCCCCTTCGCCCAAGACCAATCCGTCACGGTTTTTATCGTAGGGTTTGGGAGACAATTCAGGCGCCTGATTAAAGCCCGTGGACGTTGCATAAAGCGTATCGAAAACAGCGGTGTTGGCTGCACTCATCTCTTCACAGCCCCCGGCAATCATCGCGCGTTGGTGACCGTTTTTAATGGCTTCATAAGCGTAGCCAATGGCTTGGCTCGAGGACGTGCAAGCGCTCGAAGTAGTAATGATGCGACCGGTAATCGAGAAAAAGACGCCAATGTTAACCGCTGCCGTATGTGACATAAAGCGCACGTAGGTGGTTGCGTTTAAGCCTTGCGTGGAGAGGTTTGCAGCAAGAGACGCAATTTCAAAAACCGCATGCGGGTCACCTGCGCAAGAGCCGTAGGCAATGCCCATATCGCCATCGTGAATCCAATCGGCGTTCGTCAATCCCGCATCCTTTAGAGCCCACTCGGTTGCTAAACACGCCATGATTGAGTTTCTTGACATGCTACGCGTGGTGCGACGGTTGTAGCGATCGGCAGGCGCTTCAAAGGCACTGGCAGGTGCCGCAAGGATGGAATTGAGCCCCTTGATTTGAGACCAATCGTCCATGCGTTTGACGGCATTGGTGTAGGAATGAAGTTTTTTAGAGACCGTTTCCCAATCGTTACCTAAGGGGGAAATGCCGGCCATGCCGGTGACAACAACTCGATGACTCATCCGTGGAGTCCTCCATCAATTTCTAAAACGGTGCGGGTGATGTAAGAGGCTTTGTCGCTGACCAAAAACGCAATGGCATGGGCCACATCATCGACCTTTCCCATGCGCTTCATGGGGATTAAGGGTAGGGCATGCTCAAGAACAAAGTCTTCAATCATGTCGGTTTCAATTAAACCGGGGGCGACAGCGTTTACGGTAATTTTTCGACTTGCCAATTCCAACGCAAGCGCTTTAACGGCGCCAATGAGGCCAGCCTTGGCGGCAGAATAATTGACTTGACCGCGATTGCCCATGACGCCCGAGATTGAACTCACCGCCACAATGCGACCCCCACGACGCGTTTTCACCATTGGCATAACCAAGGGTTGAACAACGTTATAAAAACTATCCAAATTGGTTCTCAAAACACGATCCCAAGACTCAGGCGTCATGCCGGCAAAGGTCACATCATCGGTGATGCCGGCATTGACAACAATGCCCCAATACATACCGTTTTCTTCGATGTCGGCAAGAAGCTTTTGCTGTGTTTCTTCTCGATCGGTGACATCAAAGGTTAACGCGCGAACATTAACGCCCAATGCTTTCACGTCTTCTAGCGTTTGGCTTAAAGCCTCAGAAGGAGCGCGACCGTGCAAAACAATGTCATAACCCTCGCGAGCCAATTGCAAGGCGGTTGCACGACCAATGCCGCGAGAGGAGCCTGAGATGAAAATGGTTTGATTTTGCATAATCCGTCCTAACGATGTTGGGTCATGTTTTCGAGAAACTCTTTGAGGTTTTGCGGTTCAAAGGCGTTAATTTTGGCGCTTGCGATTTCTTTGTCATCACAAAAGGCTTTGCATTCAAATTGTGCCACGCCATCGTCGCCCAAAAAGATTAATTCGGCCGTGAGATTTAAAAGTGTACCGACTTCAATAAAGTTGCACTCGGTGGAAAGTTTTCGAGTGCCCAGTAAGAAGCCGACAGGGCGGGGTTTACCTTGACACTTGGCATGCCAGCACGTCCACAATCCCATGGTTTGCGCCATGTATTCAATCAAAACCCAGGCGCCGATCTTATTGTCGTGAACGAAAAGGCCGTTGGGTTTGACGGTTGCCTCTGCGCGGATAAAGTGGTCGTTGCCTTCAAGCGCTCGATCGACTAGCAGCATGCCGCGTTGGTGAGGTAACAGCTCTGAGGCCTGGCAATCAATGATCATCATGACGTTTTTTTTTCAAAATCAAAACAGCATTATTTCCACCAAAAGCAAAGGAATTGCTCATCGCGGTTTTCAACGATTGACGTTTGGGTGCCAATGCTAAACGAATAGCAGGTAAGTCAGGGTCAATCGGACTATCTAATCGATGAAGGGGAATGCGATTTTCTTTTAAAGCCATAAGACTGATGGCCACCTCCAAGGCGCCCGCACCGCCCAAAGTGTGACCCGTGAGCGACTTTGTAGAACTCACCCAAGGAGCGTCACTCTCAAAGGTTTGAGCAATGGCTAAACTTTCCATCGCGTCGTTGTGTTCGGTTCCCGTCCCGTGAGCATTGATATAGTCCACTGAGGAGAGCTTTGCCATAAAAAGCGCTTTTTGCATAGCGGTTTTGACCGCTACCGCTTGCGGGTCGGGGGACGAAATGTGATAACCGTCGCTCGTTTCTGCCCAACCGGCTAGTTCAAAGTCACTGGCTTCACGCGTGAGTAGAAAAAGGGCTCCGCCCTCGCCTAAATTAATGCCATCGCGGTGCTCGCCAAAGGGTTGGCAGCGCCCGTGAGACAAGGCGCCGAGACTATCAAATCCCGCCAAGGTGAAAGCCGAACAGCTGTCAATACCACCACAGATGACCGCATCAACGATTTGCGAGCGTAAAAGACGGGCAGCGCTTGAAAGCGCTTTCGCTGAAGACGAGCAAGCCGTGGATATGACGTAAGCGGGCCCCGTTATGTTGAGAATTTGTGAGACAAACTTCGAGGGGTTTGCAATTTCTAAAATTTCGTCGGTGACTTCGTGAAGTTTTTCTGAATCGGCGAAAACTTTTTCCATCTCCGTCATGCCAGAAACCGATGCTCCCAAAACAACGCCGATGCGCTGACGACCATAACGAAGGATAGCTTGATCAATAGCCGTCTTCATTCGAATCAGGCACTGAGCAATCAGGAGGTTACTGCGTCCCAATGGACGTGCATCGTTCCCTATCGAGGGGAAAGTACGTCTGATTTCTTCATGACTGAGAAGTTTGCGATTATCGATTTTCCCAAACCAAAACGGGCGATGAGCGATGTGCTCTTGCCAAGTCAACGCTGTGGGAGTCGCTTCAAAAAGCGACGCTTGGAGTTCTGCGTTAAACCCCACCGCACTGATACTTTCAAAGGCTTGGATAGAGATGGGACAGGTCATAATGAACAAATGTACAAATGATATTTTGTCGTTACCTTCGTGTTTTAGGGTTGACGACTGTCAATGATCAATTTGTATTGTTCTTTGTGATTGTCAAGAACAATTCGACCGACGGGGTTCGTGACACTGGCTCCGCTTTCATAACGAATATCGATAAGCATCTCACCCGTTACTCGATCAAGCACTTTACGGGTGTTTTTGCTATCAACAATGTCGAGCGTTTTCGATTGTCTTTCAATCGCATTTTCAGGCCAATAACTCAAGGTAATGTCACGCAAAAGGTGTGCGGCTTGAAGTTCTTGTGGCACGATGCTTTCGCGCTCTTCAAAAATCATTTCACCGTTGAAATTAATGTCCCATGCACGATGAGACATAAAGAGAATGGAGAGCTTCACTTCACGACTGTTTGTTGCTAAATATGCTTCAAAATTGGCGTCTCTGGCCGGTGCATTTTCAACGTTACCATAGTAGGTCGTGTGAACATTTTGAATTAACAAAAGGGGCTTTCGCACATTGAGCGTGGGCGTTACGCATTCAACCGTTTCAAACTCGACGGGGGCAGGAGCGGGTACAGTCGTGCAACCTAATAATGCAGAGCAAACGGCAGCACAAGCCATGAGTTTAATTTTCAT
>DBFZTP010000116.1:0-39809 GCA_048520025.1 Candidatus Aphodousia sp. | reverse complement strand
ATATCGCTCTCACTATTCTGATTTGTGTTCTAAGTAACATGAATCTTTATCTAAAAGGGAGAGATCCCTTTGTTCCTAGTGGATGGTCGCGTCCCGGGAATTTTTTATTAATTTTGGAGAAATCTCATGAAAATCATCGCCACCACGCGTCAAGCGCAAGGTACGGGTGCGAGCCGCCGTCTGCGCCGCGCCGACAAGTTGCCGGGTATCATCTACGGCGGCAAGTCTGCTGCAACGCCGATCGAGCTCGAACACAATCCGATCTTCTACGCATTGCGTAAGGAAAAGTTCCACGCCTCGATTTTGACGATGGAATTGGACGGTAAGGAAGAACTCGTCGTTTTGCGTGCCTTCCAAATGCACCCGTACAAGCCGCAAGTTTTGCACATCGACTTCCAACGCATCGATGCTAACGAAGCCGTTGTTATGAGCGTTCCGTTGCACTTTGTTGGCGCTGAAAACAGCCCGGCCGTTAAGGTCAGCAAGGGCTTGATCAGCCACGCCCGTAGCGCTATCGAAGTCTCCTGCTTGCCGAAGGATTTGCCGGAATTCATCACGGTTGACCTCTCTGGCTTGACGGCTCAAACGACGTTGCGCATCTCCGGTATCCAATTGCCGGAAGGTGTTACCGCTGTTGTTCACGGTAGCGAAGACCCGGTGTTGGTCTCCGTCGTGACCAAGGGTGGTGCTGAAGCTACGGAAGCCGGCGAAGAAGCCGCTGCTGAAGAAGCTCCTGCCGCCTAATCAACTAAGTCCGCTTAGTTTAAAAGGCATTCCTTTTCGGGGGAATGCCTTTTTTGTTTTCTAGTAAGAAACTTTAACTTTTAAGCCTAGCGCCTCAACCTTCTTGGCAATGGCATCTAAGACCTCGGCAGAGGCTTTCTCTAAGGATTTATCGGGCGTTTCTCGGTCAATCGTATAGATCATCACCTCTTGAGGCTTAATGATCTTTAGGGCTTCAAGCCAAGGAAGGACAAACGCATCTGATGTGTTGTCCACATCAAATCCGTTTTCAAGAACCCCCTTCATAAACATCGTCTGAATCTTGGCGTGTCCGTTAAAACGAACAAAATGCTCAACTTGCTCTTTAGCGCTGTAGTGCGAAGCAGGGCGATCGACCATTTGAATGTAGCGGTCATCAACGGTATCTAACTTCAAAATATTATCGTCAACTTTTAGCAAAGCACCAAAGACCTTCGGTTTATGCACCTGAGTGCCGTTCGTTAAGACACTGATACGGGCGTTAGGGAAATAACGATTTTTAGTGGCAATCGCATCGTCAACAATTTCAGCAAAATGAGGATGGGCTGTGGGCTCTCCGTTCCCCGCAAAAGTTAAAACATCGGGGGCGACACCTTCTTCTTTCATCTTTTGGAGCATTTTTTCAAGCTCTTGGATGACAAATTCTCTTGAAGGCAAACGCTCTTGCGTTTTGCGCTCTGCATTACGACCGCATTCACAATAAATGCAATCAAAGGTACAAACCTTGCCCGTTGCCGGTAAGAGATTAATGCCGAGGGAGACACCTAATCGACGGCTATGAACGGGGCCAAAGATGGGGGAAGCGTGAAGAATTGTTGTCATTTTAGGTTCTTCTAAAAAAGGGGTTAACGGTTCAATGGTACAACACGCCCAATTACAAAGACAACAACGCTTTGTAACAGTGGTCTTTTTGTGGTAGAAAATTCAAACAAAATGCAATATCCTCTATCTATTGTTCTATTTCATTATTCATTGATTTGATATGTCAGAAATTCGATTAATTGTTGGCCTTGGCAATCCCGGTGCCGATTATGAAAATACCCGTCACAATGCGGGCTTTTGGTTTGTGGAGCAATTAGCCCGTCGGGAAGGGGCGTTTTTTCACGAAGAAAAGAAATTTTTCGGTGAGGTTGCTCGCGTCCGCCTTAACGGGCAGGAAGTGTGGTTATTAAAGCCCACCACCTATATGAACCGATCCGGTCAAGCCGTTGTCGCATTGGCGCTTTACTACAAAATCCTTCCTGAAGAGATTTTGGTGGTTCATGACGAGTTGGATTTGATGCCGGGATGCATGAAAATTAAAAAAGGCGGTGGTAACGCCGGCCACAATGGCCTTAAAGACATCTCCGCCAAACTCTCGACACCTAACTTCTGGCGCTTGCGTATCGGCACGGGTCACCCGCGCTCTTTAGGCATGGCTCAGCAAGTCGCTGATTTCGTTTTACACGCTCCCTCTTCTGAGCACATGGAACAAATGCAAGAGTGCATTACTGCCGCTCTTAAAACAACCAATGACATTGCATTAGGTGACATGGCTCGTGTTCAACGCTCTTTGGCAAAATTTGGCGCTCCGCGCCCCCCTAAAACCCCTGAGCAAGAGTAATTCTCCCCTGAATTCCTTTTGCCCACACTCTTATATGAGAGGACTTATGCTTGATCGTCGTCACTTTATAAAAAGCTCCCTTGCACTGGGTCTTGCCAGTGCCACTCCGATCATGGCGCATGCCGCTAGTGGCTTCACTGTTACTGACTTAAAGGGCAGAGATGTTCACTTCGCGAAACAACCGCAAAAAATTGTCGTTGCTAACTACATTTCCAATTTTCTGATGATTGGAGGCGAAGCTAGTATTCCTAAGATTACGGCCCTGCCCTTAGACGGATGGGATGTAACGCGCTATGCGGAACAACGTCGCTTTACCGAAGCATTCCCGGAACTCAAGAAGATACCGAGTATTGGTGGCTACCACGACAACATCTTGGATACTGAGAAGATTCTTGCTCTTAAACCTGATGCAATCTTAGTGGGTATCGCTCAATATAACGACAACCAACATCGACTCCAGATTCTTCAAAGCAAGGGCGTTGCCGTTGTCGTTTTAGACTACCACGCCATGACGCTTGAAAATCACTGCCGAAGCACTGAGATTCTCGGTCGACTCTTGGGGCGCGAAAGTGTTGCCCATGCACAAATTGATCGTTACACAAGTATCCGTAAAACCATTGAAGAGCGCTTAGCCAAGCTCCCCGAGTCTGCCAAACATCGTCGCGTCTACGTAGAGTGCGGTAACGAAGGCATTTCTACCTATGGCAACTCTTACAACAACACGGTTTTGTGGGGTGGCATCTTAAATCAACTTGATGCCCAAAATATTGCGGCCGAAATGAAAACGCCTTATGGTGCTTTGTCTCGTGAATTTGTCGTTTCCTCCAATCCGCAAACCATTATTATTGCGGGAAGCATCTGGCAAAACGCTGCTCAGAACGACCAAATGCACATGGGCATGATGGTCGATGAAAAAGATGCTCAAACACGTCTAAAGCGCTTTACAACGCGTCCGCTATGGAACCGACTCGAGGCCGTTCAAAAGGGAGAAATCTACGGGGTTGACCATGGTAGCCTTCGCTCCATGATGGACTACGTTTACTCAATGTATTTGGCCCAAATTCTCTATCCAGAAGTCTTTAAAGACTTTGATGTCGAAGCAGAAATTCAAACGTTCTTTAAGACGTATCTGCCGCGCGTGGATGCATCGGGCACCTACATTTTGAAATTAGCAAAATGAGTTGTCATCTCCAGTACCAACAAATCAATCGCAAACGCCTCAGCGTTTTAATCGCAGGGGTGTTTGCCTTGTTGTTGGCGATTCTTGGAGACCTTTCGACCGGCAGTGCAGGGCTTGATCTCTTAAGTGTCATCTCGATTCTTCTTGCCGGGCCAAACGACCCATCGATTTCTTCGACCATCGTTTGGCAATTGCGTCTTCCCATGACGCTCACAGCCCTTTTTGTGGGAACCGCTTTATCGCTTGCCGGTCTCCAAATTCAAAACATCACACAAAACGCTCTCGCCAGCCCCTCAACGTTAGGGATTACGTCGGCAGCAAGTTTTGGTGCTGCGATTGCTATCTCGTTAGGGATTTCAATCTTTAACGCTTTATGGATCGGCACAGCATTGTCGGCCTTTTTGTTTGCACTGATAGTCTCTTTTGCGATTTATGCGCTTGGGGTTAAGCGCAGCATGACGCCTCAAACCGTCATTCTGGGCGGGATCGTCATGAATTTCTTTTTCATGGCCCTGCAGCAAGTCCTCATCTACCGTGCAAGTCCTGAAATTGCTCAACTTATCAACGGATGGACTTTCGGCAATCTCGAACGATCCTCTTGGTTATCGGTCGCTGTGGCCATTGTTCCTACCGTGATCGTTGCTTTGGTTTTATGGAAACGAAGTTGGGCCATTACGGCATTAACGCTGGGTGAAGAACGTGCGTTAAGTTTAGGTGTCAATGTGAAGCGTTTGCGCATTGAAACCTTTTTCTTATCAAGTGTTTTGATCGCCTGTGCCGTTTCTTTTATTGGCACCATCAGTTTTGTCGGTTTGGTCGCTCCTCACTTGGCAAAGCTTGTATTAGGCGAAGATCAACGCTTCTTGCTTCCCGGTTCTTTATTGACTGGGGCATTATTGATGACCGTAAGCTCCGTTATTGCGAAACTTCTCTCGACCGGCGCCATCATGCCGGTGGGTATTGTCACCTCCTTAATTGGGGTACCCTTCCTCTTGGTTTTGCTGATTCGTCATTCAAGGGGGAATTACTGATGATGCTATCGGTCAAAAATCTTGGTGTCACTTTAAATGACAGAAGCATTCTCAAGGACATCTCTGCCAACTTCTATGAAGGCGAGATGGTGGGTGTGATTGGTCACAACGGAGCTGGGAAAACGACCCTTCTTAAAGCCATTGCCGGTCTTATTAAGTATGAAGGCAACGTAGAAATTAAAGACGGAGAGAAGCTCATTGACAGAAGCACGATTCGCTACGTTCCTCAAATGTCCTCCGTTTCAACACAATTAACCGTGTTTGAAATGGTGCTTTTGGGATTGGTGAAGGATCTTTCTTGGAAAGTAACGCAAGAGATTTTCCAACAAGTCGATGACGTTTTACACGCCATGCAAATTGATCAATTGGCCTACATTCCCATGAGTGAACTCTCGGGTGGCCAACGTCAATTGGTTTTTCTTGCTCAAGCCTTTGTCTCTAAACCTAAAGTTTTGTTGCTTGACGAACCGACGAGTGCCTTGGATATCCGTCATCAGTTGATTGTGATGAATGCCATCAAAAACTACACGGAAACGCATTCGGCCATCACTCTGACCATCATGCATGATTTGCTCTCAGCCTCTCGATTTAGCCAAAAGATTCTTCTTTTAGAAAATAAGGGGCTCTCAATTCTCGACGAACCGGCTCTTGTTTTAGAAGCGCAACGCCTTGAGCGTATCTACAACGTCAAGGTCAGTGTGGAAAAAACGCAATCGGGCTTTTTAAACGTTGTCCCGATCAAACCCATCTGATGTTACAATTTGAGCGTTTTTTAAGGGCTTAACAAAGTGAAGCAAAAAGAAAAAATTCTCGCAAGCGCCTGCTTGTTGGGCGAGCGCGTTCGTTTTGACGGACAAATCTTGAAAATCACCGACGATCGTATTTTTAAGTGGGCCAAAGAAAAGCGTTTTGTGCCCATTTGTCCGGAATCTATGTCGGGTCTTTTGGTGCCTCGCGTTCCTTGTGAAATCGAACCGGGCAAGACCGCTCAAGACATCTTAAACGGTCAAGGCAAAATTATTGGCAAAGACGGTCGCGACTACACTGAAGACTTTTTATTCGGTGCTCAAGCCAGTCTCAACTTAGCCAAACGCAATAATGTTCGCATTGCGCTTTTAAAGCAACGTAGCCCGTCTTGTGGCACCAAGCAAGTGCATGACGGCCATTTCGGCACGAATTTAGTCGATGGTATGGGTCTGGCCGCCTTAATGCTTCAGCAAGCCGGCATTTCCGTTTTTGATGAAACGCAACTGGACGAAATTGAAGCTCTTCTCGTTGATTAAGTTGTTTCTCGCTCAACGCGAAAAACACAAGAGAACGAATTACTGTAAAATCACCCGATTTGAACAATTTTTGGATTAAATATCATGGGCTTAAAATGTGGCATCGTTGGCTTACCGAACGTTGGTAAGTCCACTATTTTTAATGCATTGACCAAGGCTGGTATTGCTGCAGAAAACTATCCCTTCTGCACCATTGAACCGAACGTCGGTATTGTGGAAGTGCCCGATACGCGTTTGGCCAAGCTCTCTGAAATCATCAACCCGCAACGCGTTGTCCCCGCTGTCGTTGAATTCGTGGACATCGCCGGTTTGGTGGCCGGTGCCTCCAAGGGTGAAGGCTTGGGTAACCAATTCCTCGCCAACATCCGCGAGTGTGACGCTATCGCTCACATTGTTCGCTGCTTTAATGACAGCAACATTGTTCACGTTGCCGGTCAAGTGAACCCCATCGAAGACATCGAAGTGATCAACACCGAATTGGCTTTGGCTGACTTGGCCAGCGTTGAACGTACGCTTAACAAGTACGCCAAGCAAGCCCGCCAAGGCGGTGACAAGGAAGCTTTGAAGCTCGTGACGGTTTTGGAAAAGATTCAACCGACGTTAAACGAAGGTAAGCCCGTTCGTCACGTTGACTTGACGCCTGAAGAAAAGCTCATCATTAAGCCGCTTTGCTTGTTGACAGTCAAACCCACGATGTATGTGGCTAACGTTGATGACGATGGCTTTGAAAACAATCCCTTGTTGGACGCCGTTAAGGAATACGCAGCCAAGGAAAACGCTCCGGTGGTGGCATTGTGTGCCAAGATCGAAGCTGAGATTTCCGAACTTGACGATGAAGATAAGGCCATGTTCTTGGAAGACATGGGCATGAGCGAAGCCGGTCTTGACCGCGTGATTCGTGCCGGTTACGACCTCTTGGGCTTACAAACCTACTTTACGGCCGGTGTTAAGGAAGTTCGCGCTTGGACGATTCACAAGGGCGATACGGCTCCGCAAGCCGCAGGTGTCATTCACACCGACTTCGAACGCGGTTTCATCCGTGCTCAAACGATCGCCTATGAAGACTTCATCGCTTATAAGGGTGAAAAGGGTGCTCAAGAAGCCGGCAAGATGCGCGCTGAAGGTAAGGACTATGTCGTTGCTGACGGCGACGTTATGAACTTCTTGTTTAACGTGTAACGTCTTGTTTAAGGACGTTCATTTCGTCCTTTTATGATTTAAAATTTAAGGGCTTACGGTTTTTCCGTGGGCCCTTAATCTTTATCTACTTCAAAAGGAATTTTTGATGGCAACAGTGTTGGCTAAACGACGTCGCGAATTTGGTGAACGATTGCGCACAGAAAGAGAGCGTTTGGGTTACACGGAATTGCAAATCGCTCAGTTACTTGGCGTGCCTTTGGATCGCTATCAAAAGTACGAGGAAGGTGAAGAGGATCCCGGCATCTTTAACATGCCTCGATTAAAGGATTGCGGCTTTGATATTTTGTTCGTCATTACCAGCGAACGACACAATCCCATTGAGGAGGAAAGCGAGCTTTTAGCGCGTTTCCGAGAACTCTCCCATCGCGGTCGAGATTCCATTTTCATGACGTTAGATGCCCTTGAACGCTTAGCTCCCAATTTACGGAAAACTATCCGTAATAAGTGGAAAAATTAATTGTTACCAAACTCTCTTTCTGATTAATTTTTGAGCAAAACTCATTAAGCGCGAATGTTTGGCATTCGTTAGAATTACTCAAGGTGCGGGACAGAGGATCCCGCCATCATTTATTGGGTCTGTTATGCGCATCTTACGAATGATCATTTGGTTGATTGCTCTCATTGCTCTTATCGCAATGGGTTGCGTTGTTGCGCTTTATTTTCTCATCAATCCGACATCGGTCGAGAAAAAGATTCAAGATACTTTGGCTCCCTATGGTTACGCCATTAAAGCCAATGAGTTGCCTCAAGTACGCGTTTTACCCAACATTTCGATTTCATTGCCACCGGCAAAGCTTGTCAATGAAAACAATCGAGAAGTTCTTTTTTATCGTAATGCGCAATTTCAAATCAGCCCGTTGTGGCTTGTTTTTGGCAAGTTCTACATTGACGAGTTAAAAATTGACGGGCTTGCTTACGAAAATCGTTTACTTCCCTCTTTTGAACAATGTCTTACCCAATTTAAGACGGATAAAACAACGATTTTCGATGATGTCACCATTGCCAAGATTTCGCTTTCTGACGCCGATATCAAAATCGCTCACGAAGACAAAAGCGTGAATCTTCTTAACCTTCGTGCTGAGATCGGTGAACCGTCTCCGCAAATGCATGGTGTGATTTCGTTATCTGGCCAAGCTCAGATTCAACCCAATAATTTGCTTTTAGATGTTGAGTCTGCCTTTGAATTAGACCTGAATTTAGCCGAAGGCCGAGTCGGTCTCGGAAACTTCATTCTTAGAGCCAACGGTACCGAAGCCGCCTTGCCTGTCTCGTTAACGGCGTCTTCTCCGTTATTAAAGCTGACCTCTGATACGTTCTATGCGAGCACCGCTCTTGTTGAGGTCAAGCGTAGCACCTATCAGACGCAAGTATCGGTCGCTGAGTTAAATATCATTCCTCACCATTGGCAGGCCCCTGACGTGAATGCCAAGGTCGTTGCCCAAACGCCCAACGGTGAGGTGAAATTTGATATTCGCTCACCTTTTAACTATGACGGTGTTACCAACGCCTTAATTGCCGATCACTTGCAAGGCTCGTTAACGTTACCGGGCATGGATGAGCCCTCTTCTGTTTCTGGTAATTTATCGGCCAACTTAACGCAAGAATCGGCTCAACTCGAAGTCTTTGGTCGGTTGCACGATGCACCGATGAGTTTTTCGGGCACCGTCAACGGTTTTGACCACCCGAACATTCAGGGCTCTTTAGTGCTTGGGCGCCTAAAACTTCAAGACATTCGTTTGTTGAGTGCGCTCAATGTGAAAAAAGAACTTACTACGGATACGCCGAGTGAACCCGTTCAAGAAGCTCCGGCCGCCTCTGAACCCACTGCGACGGTAACACCCGCTCCGACTCAAGAAGAGGGCCAAACGCCCACGGAAAATGTGTCTGAAGTAGCCCCGGCCTCGACGGAATCTGTTGTTGAAACACAACCCGTTGAAAAGCCTGAAGCAGTTGTTGCCGAAACGGTGACGCCGGAACCTGTGGCCAACACCACGCCCGAAGCCCCTCAAGCGGACTTCCAATTCTTGAGTCTTTTCGACTTTAACGGTCAAGTGGTCATTGGTGAACTTATTTCCGACAAACTCCGCCTCATCCAAGTGAAGTCGCCCGTTGTGGTGACTAATGGTCAAATGAAATTGCCGTCAATTTCTGCATTGGCTTACGACGGTCGTTTCTTTGGTCATATGTCGTTAAACCAAAACGGCCTTTGGGAAACCTCGTTTAAGAGTTCAGGTGTCAACCTTCAACAACTCTTAACGGATGCCGGTGCATCTTCTGCTGTCCCCGGTAGTCTTAACGTGCAGGCCAACCTTTACGGCAACGGGTTCGAGTTAAATCTGCTCAACGGCCAAGTGGGCTTTGCTGTTTCTAATAGTCTCGTGCGTGGCTTGGATCTTCCCAAAGCACTTAAAGACATTGAACAAGGTCGTAGCCCCAAATCGGATAACAAACAACAAACCGATATCCTACAAATTAAGGGATTGGCCACGCTGTCGCAATCGAGCGCTCAAGTCGAAGACTTAACTGTTGCGTTAACGGGGGCTACGGTCTCTGGGAACGCACAAATTGACCTCACCACGGATTTACTCCGAGGTGAACTCGCCGGCCCCAGCCGTCGTGGTTTAAAGGTTCGTTTGTACCTTTCTGATGCGTGGTATCAACCCAAGGTTTCGATGAACGACGAAGAAATTAAAACACTCAACCAAATCCAAGTTCGTCCGAAAGAAGCTGAACATGAAGAGAAATCCTCAAAGTGGGATCGCTTCAAACAATTCTTTAGCGATCGATTCTGATTGCTTAATACAACAAAAAAGTCGAGCGTTTTTGCCCGACTTTTTTGTTGTCTTCGAAAATGGTTTAAAGACCAACCAAAGCTTTCGCAAACTCATCAGCATTGAAGGGCTGCAAGTCTTCAATCGTCTCACCGACGCCAATAAAGTAAATCGGAAGGGGATTTTCAGCACGCATTCGGCTAATCGCTACCAAAACACCACCCTTGGCCGTTCCATCCAACTTCGTGATGATTAACCCCGTCAAAGGCACGGCTTCGTTAAAGGCCTTCACTTGATTGAGAGCATTTTGACCGTTTGTACCGTCAATGACCAGAATCACTTCGTGTGGCGTGCCTTCCAAGGCTTTATTTTGAGAACGAGCGATGCGCTTGAGTTCTTCCATCAAACGCGTCTGCGTGGTCAAACGACCTGCCGTGTCCACAATAACAACGTCAGCGCCACGAGCACGCCCTGCATTAACAGCGTCAAAAGCAACCGCTGCCGGATCTCCACCGGTTTGAGAAATCACTTCGACGCGATTGCGTTCACCCCAAACAGCCAATTGTTCACGAGCCGCAGCTCTAAACGTATCGCCCGCAGCCAACAAAACCGACTTATCTTGGCTTGAAATCCATTTACTTATTTTGCCAATGGAAGTGGTTTTACCCGCGCCGTTAACACCCACCATCATCATGACCAAGGGTTTAGCACGAGTGATGTCTAAAGCGCCTTCAGAGGGTTTTAACAAGCGAACAATTTCATCTTTGAGAGCCAAGCGCACTTCTTCTTGCGTCTTCAAGCCCTTTAATTGGATCTCGTCTCTTAACTTACGAAGGATCTCGCCAACGGTTTCGACCCCCATATCGGCAGAAATAAGAGCAAATTCCAACTCTTCCAAAAAGTCCTCATCGACCTTCCCACCAGTAAAAAGACCAACAATATTGACGCGAGTACGGTGTAAACCGCTTTTTAATCGTTCTAACCATCCCGCTTTTTTATTTTCTGTCGTTATCATTAACGTATGAGTCCTATAAAAAATCAATCTCGTAACACTCGACGAGATGTAAGTTTACCAAGAGCACGCCAATCGCGAGTGGGAAGTGTGCGAATCATTGCGGGTCAATGGCGAAAAACGCCGTTGGTGGTTCCTGATCTTGACGGTTTAAGACCGACGGGGGATCGCGTCCGCGAAACTTTGTTTAATTGGTTGACCCATTTCAAAGGGGATTATTCCACATTAACGGGGTTGGATTTCTTCGCAGGCAGCGGGGCGCTTGGCTTTGAATTCGGTAGCCGTGGCGCGCAATCCGTTGTCATGGTTGAGAAAAGCCGCAATGCAGCTCAAGCGCTTAAGGCCACGAAAGAAAAATTGCATGCCGAGCAGATTCGAATCATTGAGGGCGATGCATTGGTCAAAGTTGCTAATTTAGAAGAGCGCTTTGACATTATTTTCATCGATCCCCCGTTTGCAATGAATTTCCACGAAAAAGCGTTAAAAATTGCGACTCAACGTCTCAACCCCAACGGGTTAATTTACGTTGAGTCTCCGAAAGAGTGGCAAGCCAACGAACTTCTTGAGATGTTAAATTTAGAAATCCTTCGCGAATCCACTGCGGGGGCTGTCACTTATCGTCTCCTTAAAATACGAGAAGAGTAACCATGACCATTGCTATTTATGCCGGAACATTTGACCCATTCACCTTGGGGCATCAAGATGTCTTAAATCGCGCCATCGAAATTTTCGATGAAGTCATTGTTGCGGTCGCGGCCGACACCGGCAAATCAACTTTCTTTTCTTTTGAAGAGCGGATTGCCCTTGCCCAAAAAGTTCTAGCTGGCAAGGAAAAAGTTCGTGTCATTGGGTTTGAAGGACTTTTAAGTAAATTTGTTGAAGAACAAAATGCGAAAGTTCTCATTCGAGGCGTTCGAAACGGCAGTGATTTTGACTACGAAACTCGTATGGCAAGCGTCAATCACGCTTTAAACCCAAAAGTACAAACGATCTTTTTCCCTCCGATGGATGGAACGCAATTTATCTCCGGTTCACTTGTGAGAGAAATCCATCGTTTGGGCGGCAACGTTTCGCCTTTTGTTCCGACTTGCGTAGCCGAAGCTCTTGCCAAAAAACAATAAGGATAAACTCGTTATGCGTTTAGCAGCGATTGACCTCGGATCAAACAGTTTTCGACTTGAAGTGGGCCAGGTAGATGGAGAGACCATTTCAACAGAAATCTATCTCAAGGAAGGCGTGCGACTGGCCGCCGGTCTTGATGCCAATGGTTGCTTAACCGAAGAAATTCAAGAAAAAGCCCTTCTTGTTCTCGCTCGCTTTCGAGACCATATCACGGGCATCCCATTGCATCAGATTCGAGCGGTAGGAACACAAACGCTTCGATCGGCAAAAAATGCGAAAGAATTCTTAGATAGAGCGCAAAACACACTCGGCTGCCCCATTGAAATTCTCAGCGGTCAAGAAGAAGCCCGTCTTGTCTTTAAAGGGTGTTCTCACTCCTTGCCGACAAGCGAAGAGATTCGTCTCATTGTGGACATCGGCGGCGCCTCAACGGAACTTGTCGCCGGTAAGCATTACGAAGCGACGTGTTGCGAATCCTTTCATGTGGGCTGCGTCAACACTACCGTTGAGCACTTTAAAAACGGCGAACTCTCTCCCCAAGCTTTTGAGTCGGCCTATTTGGCTGCAATGGCAGAATTTAACGAAGCTCGTTGGCAGTACAAAAAACACCGATGGGAAAAGGCGTATGGATCATCGGGCTCTATGGAAGCCTTGTGTTCGCTTTGCAACCATACCCAAGCCAATTCTGAAACGTTTGTCACGCGAAATCATTTAATCGCATTAAAAGATAAGCTTTTGGAAAAAGGCTTTGTCGATGCGTTAGACATTCCCGGCCTGCCCGAGTCTCGTAAAGGCGTCATTGCGGGGGGCTTGGCAGTTTTATTGGCCGTCTTTGACTCGTTAGGTATTCAGGAGATGTATTTCGCCCCAGGGGCACTGCGTCGTGGGGTTTTGTACGCTCTGAAAGAACGCTTAAATGGGTTTGACCTTCGAGAAAAGAGTCTACGCATTTTGCTCTGTCAAACAAAAACCGACAGCGATCGAGCTCGGCGATTTGCTCAAAATGCGCTCTATTTTTACAAGCAACTTGAAAGTGAAGTAAGCCCCATTCTTGAGCAACGACTCTATTGGGCAGGGATGACAAGCGAAATTGGTAAAGTCATCAGCCCTAACCGCTATCACCACCACGGCGCCTATCTTCTTAAAAACAGCCATCTGCCAGGTTTTTCCAAAACAGAACAAGATTGGATAGCCGATTTGGTGTTAGGTCATCGAGGGCGCCTCTATAAAGTGCAGTCCCAATTGAATAATGGTCAATGGGCACATGCTCTGCTTGCGATGCGCTTGACATATCTTTTGTCCCATGAATGCGATGCGCAGAATTTTGAAAAAATCCAATTAAAGAGCTTCGCAAAAAAGCACTGGGTCGTTAAAATTAAGGATTCGGTCTGGCTTAGCAAACATCCCTTAACATTTTTTCTTTTGAAAAACGAAGTTAATGTATGGAAAGCCTTAGAATATAAGTTGGAACTCGAAATTCAATAACCCTTTGGATTCATGCAAGATATAACCCCAACTCCGGCAAGCCCGTTGGTTGAACTCTCAAACGTCTGTTTGGCGTTTGACGGCGACCGTAAGGTTCTCAATGACGTCTCGTTAAAAATTTATCGAGGCGAATTTGTCGTGCTCCACGGGGATACGGGTTGCGGTAAATCATCGGTCTTGCGTTTGATTGCGGGTCTTTTAAACCCCTCCTCCGGTGCTATTCGGGTGGCTGGGGAAGATGTTCAAGAGTTCAATTCCATTCAACGCCGTTGGTTGCGTCGTGCCATTGGCTTGATGTTGCAAAACGCCTCGCTTTTAGAGGATCGCACCATCTTAGAAAATGTCATGTTGCCTGCTCTTGCAGCCGATGCCAGTACAGAAGAGGCACGTCAAGCCGCTTATGCTGCGCTTGCTCGCTGTCACATTGCCGAGGCTGCAGAAAAAATGCCCATTGACCTCTCATCGGGTCAACGTCAATTGGTCTGCTTAGCCCGTGCGGTTGTCAATCAACCAGTGCTGATTTTGGCCGACGAGCCGGCCGCGCACCTAGATGCCAACAACGCCCAAACCCTCATTAACTTGTTGGGCGAATTTTCTGTAGCCGGTGTCACCGTGATCGCTGCTTCTCACCTCTTGGTGGTTCCGAGCGAAATTCCCTACCGTGAGGTGCGTTTTGCCTCCAATGCAGGAGGGCAGTAAATCATGAGTTTCTCTGCCTCTCGCGGTTGGGCCTTCACGCAAATGATCCGTGGCATTCGTAATGCCAAAGGGGTCTTTTTCCTTGCGTTAGCCTTGGCCAGTTTGTCGCTCACTATTCCGGTATTTATTGCAAGCATGGTCTACGGCTTGGCTGAACCCATGCGAGCCGTGCCACTGGCACCCGAAATCACAGTTTTCGCCTACCAAAACATTTCTAAGTCCATGATGACCAACCTCCAAGAGCGTATCGGTCGCCATGAACACGTTATGCGCATTGAGGTCATTCCTAAAGAGGAAGCCTTTGAGAGTTTAAATAAAAGTTTGGGACTCAAACAAAATAAAAACAGCGCTGACAATCCTTTGCCTGATCTCATTATCGTCACGTTAGAGACCAATATGTCTCCGGGTGAAATTGAGTCAACTGCCAAGAATATTGAAAAGCTCAAAGGCGTAAGCATGGTCGCCTACGATAGCTCTTGGCTAACGAAGTTGGACGCTCTCTACAAAGCCCTTTTAGCGCTTGGTGGGATTTTTGTTGCGATTACCTTTTTTATGCTTTTGTGCGTGATTGCTGCGAGCGTTCGCTTGGCAGCCGACGCTCAAAAGGCGGAATTGGGGATGTTATACCTTTTCGGCGCATCCCCCTCTTTCTCGATTCGCCCTTACGTTTGGCGCGGTTTCTTGACCATGGGCTTAGCCGCTACGATTGCCCTTGGCATCTCGGCATTTGCTCGTCAATACGCCAATAAAGCATTACTGACCGTAGGCGAACAATACGGCACTCAATTGGCCGTAGCCCCCCTTCCTTGGGACGTCAATTTCGCATTCGTTTTATTCTGTGCCCTTTTGGGTGGTTTGATCGCCAACATTATTACCCGACGCGCCGTCGCCAAAATTGAACGAGTTTATTAAGCGAGAATCGGCATGAGTGCATCGGATAAAAAGCCCCAAAATACTGGCGCTCTGGTTCCTTATCAAAGTAAGGTTCCTGCCATTATTCCCAGCCTTGGGAATTTGGATGCCTACATTCAGGCAGCCAACCGCTTTCCCATTCTGACGCCCGAACAAGAACGCGCCTTGGTCGAACGACTCCACAAACATAATGACATGAGTGCCGGTCGTGACCTTGTCATGGCGCATTTGCGTTTAGTCATTGCAATTTCTCGCACTTACTTGGGTTATGGTTTGCCTCATGCTGACTTGATTCAGGAAGGCAATATTGGTTTACTCAAAGCCATTAAACACTTCGAACCCGATCGTGGCGCACGCCTAATGACGTTTGCTGAATATTGGATTCGTTCTGAAATTCAGGACTACATCATTAAAAACTGGCGCCAAGTCAAACTCGCCACCACGAAGTCTCAGCGAAAACTCTTCTTTAATCTTCGCTCCATGCGTGGGGAAAATGCCCTCACTTACTCTCGAGCCGATGAGATTGCTAACGAGCTCGATGTTAAAACCTCGGATGTTCTTGAGATGGAAGAGCGCATGTACGGTAATGAAACATCCATTGACTCCGTTGTCAGTAGCGAAGATGAAGAAAGCAATCGCTTGGATCCCATTCAGTGGTTGTCTTCAACGGAAAATGAACCCACCGTTATCCTTCAGCAAAAAGACGAAGAAGAAATGCAAAAAGAAGGGGTTCGTCAGGCGCTCGCAGCTTTGGATGAACGAAGCCGTTACGTGATTCGTGCTCGTTGGTTTAATGAAAATGAAGACGGCGAACTTGCCCCCAAAACTTTGCAAGAAATTGCTCAAGAACTTGGTGTATCGGCTGAACGTGTACGCCAAATTGAAAAAAACGCTTTATTAAAAATGAAAAAGGCGCTGACAGCGCCTGCTGATGAATATGTTTAAAATCGTTTTAGTTGCTCCTGAAATTCCGCCCAATACAGGCAACATTATTCGACTCTGTGCCAATACGGGGTGCGAACTTCACTTAGTTGAACCCCTTGGCTTTTCACTCGATGACAAGCACATGATTCGTGCCGGTTTGGACTATCACGAGTATGCCACCGTCAAAATTCACAAAAGTTTTGATGCGTTCTTAGCCAGCGAAAATCCTGATAAGACACGCATGTTTGCGATGACGACAAAGGGTTCTCACCCCTTTGCTCAAAGCGAATTTAAACCGGGTGACTGGTTTGTCTTTGGCAGTGAAGGTCATGGTTTGCCTGACGAAGTTCGCAACAGTTTCCCGAGCGAGCAGCGCATTCGCTTACCGATGCGTCCCAACAATCGCTCGCTCAATCTATCCAATACCGTTGCCATTACCGTCTTTGAAGCCTGGCGACAAAACGGTTACCAAGGCGGAAATTAGTCACTTATTTTCCAAGTCTCCGATATTCTGATCGGGGACTTTTTTCTTTAAAAAATCTACACAAAAACTCCCAAACAACCGTTTGCGAGCAAAGAAAAAAATCTGCTATAACGACTTCCCTCTATTAATTGAGAAAGTTTTTTATGTCTGAATCCTTAGGCAAAGAAAAGCACTTATTGCTTGGTTGGCTTCCGGTTTTATCTTTAACGCTGTGTACGTTTGTTTTTAATACATCCGAATTTGTTCCGATCGGCTTATTAACAAGTATCGGACAGGATTTTGGCACCTCGGAGGCTCAGACGGGTTGGTTAGTCACCGGTTACGCATGGGTTGTAGCCGTGATGTCACTGCCCCTCATGCTTTTAGCCGCCAGAGTTGAGTGTCGCAAACTCATGATGTTGGTTGTCACGGTTTTTGTGTTAAGTCACATCGCTTCCGCTCTTTCCACCAACTATTGGTTTTTGATGGCCTCCCGAATTGGTGTTGCCTGCTCTCACGCTATTTTTTGGTCGATTGTCAGTCCCTTAGCCGTCGAGGTTGCACCTCCAAGAAGACGCGCTACAGCGTTAAGTATGATCGTTGCGGGTTCTTCCATTGCCATGATTGTCGGTTTGCCTTTAGGTCGCGTTTTAGGCCTTTATTTAGGCTGGCGAATCACATTCCTAGTGATCGGCATCATTGCTTCTTTAGCGCTCATTTGTCTATGGCGTTTGTTCCCTAGCGTTCAAAACAAAAACGCCGTTGCTTTGCGTGACGTCCCTGCACTTTTGGGTAAACCGACATTATTGGGAATCTATATCCTCACCCCCGTCATCATGACGGGCAACTTTGCGCTCTACAGCTACATTGAACCTTTCTTGGCTCAAGTGGGTGGCATGAGTGCCAGCGGGATTTCTTGGATTTTGGTCGTTTATGGCGCCATTGGCATTGTTGGTAGTTGGATTTTTTCAAAGCTCAACGACAGTTTCCCCTTTGCCTTTATGCGATCGGCCGTTATCGGCATAGCCCTTTCCCTTTTGATGATGAAAGCGTTTACCTTGAACATCGAAACCATCGTTGCCGCCTGTCTCTTTTGGGGCTTTGCGGTTACGCTCTACAATCTGGTTTTCCAATCATCCATCATTACGGCCGCGCCTCAAGGAACGGCCATTGCCATGTCGGTTTATTCGGGTATCTACAATATCGGGATTGGTACCGGGGCACTGGTTGGTGGCATTGTCGTCACACACTCGGGCATTGAAAATATCGGTTATTTTGGTGGCAGCATTGCCGCCATTGCCGCTCTTTTTTGCTTAATTTACGTTGTGCCGGCCTTCAAAAAATTAGCGGCCTCAAAGGCCGCCAATACTTCGAAAGAAACACCTGCTTAGTGAGGCGTTTTCTTTTGATTGAGGCTTTCTAACAAGTAGCGGTCCATGTGGCGTTCAGCCGCAAAGACTGCTGCTTGCACACGAGAGCTAAAGTCAAAACGTCGCATAATACGTTGAAGGTGAGCCTTCACAGTACTTTCTGACATGTTAAGAAGCTGAGCCATTTCTCGGTTACTGGCCCCTTGAGCCAAACAACCCAAAATTTGTTTCTCGCGCTCAGTCAAACTCTTAACATTTTCGGGACGAACTTCCGGCATTAACGAAATATTCTTGGCTCGAATACCGTTGACAAACTTACTCGTCATTTCGGGCGACATCACACTTTCTCCGGCAATAATTTGGCGGATACTGCTCACCAAATAATCGGCCTCAATGTTCTTGACCAAGTACCCTCTAGCCCCTAATACGAAGGCTTCTTTGAGATCCTCAGCGTCTTCACTGACCGTGAGCATAACAACAGGCATATCGTGGTTCATTTCAACCATTTGGGCCAAAGCTTCAATGCCGCTCATCGCAGGCATATCCAAATCCAGTAAAACCAAATCCGGATGCAACTGCTCTGCCAACTTCACCCCTTCAAGACCATCACTTGCTTCGCCCACTACTTCGAAGTCCGTTTGGCGCGACAACAGCGCCTTTAACCCAGAACGGAATAATGTGTGATCGTCAACTAACAAAATACGAACTGTCATATCGGCGTCCTTTCGTCTTTAGATAGCAAAAATTTTACCGTGGTTCCTTGATCCTTTTCACTATCAATGAAAATTTGACCCGAAACCCTTTGGGCTCTTTCCTTCATAATGGAGAGCCCCACATGACGTTGTTTGCGGGCTTCCAGCAACTCCGGATCAATCCCCACACCGTCATCCATAATCGTCATTTCAAAATCGTCTTTATTGCGAACAGTCACCAAAACATTTTCTGCCTTGGCATGCTTTCTCACATTGGAGAGTGCTTCTTGAAGGATGAAAATCGCTTGCAACTTTTGAGCGTGCGTAAGCGGCAACCCATCCCCTAAAATCGTTAAGTGCGCATGAACGTGCGTTTGGCGCTCAAAACGCTCCAAAACGCTTTTAACAATCTCATCGAACCCATCCGTACTCACCCGTGTACGGAAGTTCAACAGCAACTCTCTGACGTCGTCATAACACTCCTGCACACCGGCCTTAATCTGCTGGATCCCTTCTTCGACCAAGGATTCATTTTTTTGCTTTAAAGCCGACTCAAGCATTTGGACTTGCAAGTTCAAAAAGGACAACGTTTGAGCAATGGAGTCATGCAAATTTTGAGCCATCAAATTTCGCTCTTGACCCACGGCCATTTGCTGATCAAGCTCTGCCAAACGCAAGTTCTCGACAGCGGTCCCCATGTGCTGGCCCAAGTTCTCCAACAATGTATCCATATTAGGATCATTTTCCGGCGCATGAGTAAAGAAAATGGTGACCAAACCGATATTTTTTTGTTTATGACGTATGTGATAAATCTTCACATAATGTACCTTTCCTTCCAACTCTCGTACTTGGAGGGGATAGCCATCAAAATAAAGTACCTTCGGTTGAGGATGGGCCACAATTTCGTTAAAAAAGTCCCGTGCCTTCTGAGCGTCCGGTGTTTCAACCTCTTGAAAGCCATTTTGACAAACCAGTGTCGTTCGTGAGGTTTCCTCGTCAATAAAACGAATATCTCCTGCAATCCCTCCGGCAATAGAGAGGACTCGCGCTAAAAACGACTCGCACAATTCATTTAAGGAGTGTTGTTCTCCCAAAAATGCCGTTAAGCCGTAAAGAGAGGTTAAATATTTATTGTTTTCGGCCAACGAACTCGTTTTTTCGGCAACTTTATTTTCCAAATTTCGGTAAACATCATCCAAGTGATTGGCCAAGTCATTAAACCCCGTTGAAATGTGCGAAAACTCCAACGTGCCTTCGGCATGAACTTGCGTCTTCCAATCGGACGCTCGAAGCCGTTCAATCCCTGTTTGCAACTGATTCAATGGCCGAATGACCGAAACCACCAAAAACCACATGGCAATAATGATGCTTAAAACCGAAGCGATCCCCAATGCCACCTGCGTATAACGAAGCACCACGATGTTACGACCAGCCCCCGCTTCAATCAACGAAATCCACTCGCTGATGTATTGCGTAAAAACCGTCAATTCCGAGAAAAACTTATCTCGTTCATCAATGTCAATCCGATGATTAGCATTCCACTTCAAAAGGGTCGGCTTGAGTCGCTCTTTCCACATCGAATTAGTTCGATGAAAAACCTCATCCAAGCGCTCATCTTTGGCCATGATCTGATAAGGCAAATAATCATCCATGTTGGATGTCTGAATAACCTTATCAATGCGCCAAACACCGCCTTGAATATCGTAGTTGTATTCGCCTTTTTGACTGATCGCAACAACCTGCCCCATTTCGTACACTTCTCTTTGAAGTGCCGCCACCGTTCTCACCGATACGGTCGTTGCCTCCATGCGCCAAGACAAAAACAGGGTATAGATCACCGAAGCAATAAGAATAATCACCCACAACAGAGTGACTCTTAGCATTCTGCTCGATAGTTGAGGGGCTTGAGGTGCGAGGTTTGTCATAATCTGCAAAGAAAAAAAGGAAGAGCCGCCAACATCAGGCACTCTTCCTTTGTAATGGATGACTTTGACTGTCTCAATTAGGCTTGAGCAGCTTCAGCTCCTTCAGCGGCGGCTTGTTGAGCCAAACGTTGTTGGAAAAGTGCCTCAAAGTTCATTTCCGGCAAATGCACCGGAGCCATCGAAGTGCGGCTCACCAAGTCAGCGACATTGGCACGCAAGTACGGGAACACAATGCTCGGGCAAACCACGTTAGCAATGTGCATTTCTTGCTCATCGGTGAAACCATGAATTTGGAAAATACCGGCTTGTTTGACTTCGGCCAACATCAAAACCGTTTCTTCTTCCTTAATGGTCACAGTGGCGCGAACGCAGACTTCACGGTGCGTATCGCTCAAGCGCTTACCCGTCACTTCAAATTGCATATCCACCATGGGTTGAGCTTGCATGGGCTTTACAAAAACTTCCGGAGCATGGGGCATCTCAACAGAGGCGTCCTTCATGTAGCAACGTTCAAGTTGGAAAGCCGGTGCTGCTTCTTGAGTATTTTCAGTAGCCGGAGCTTGCGTTTCAGTCTTCATATCTTCATCAGCCATGATGATCAATCCTTATTGAATAGAATGCAAAATTTAATTAGCGAGTAAAGGGCAACTTAGCGTCAACCCAGCCCTTGATGCCTTCGGCCAAAATGAAGACATCCTTGTAGCCTTGGTTACGAAGCAACGTAGCAGCCTTAGCACTAAACGTAGAGACGGTGTCAACCACCAAAACCGGACGATCCTTCGGCACTTCGGTCATACGCTTTTCGAAGTCTTCGAAAGGAATGTTATGAGAGCCGGCGATAGAGCCACGCTTGAAATCCTTCGGCGTACGAACGTCAACAATAAAAGCATTTTTCTTATTGATGTATTCGATCGCTTGGTCATTGTCCAAAGAAGGACCTTGGGTCTTTTTAGCCACGGCAGGCCAAATCAACATACCGCCAGAAGCCAAAACGATAAAAACCAACAAAATATTGTCAATCAAAAATTCAAACACGATAAACTCGCAAATAAAGCAAAAAATAAAAGGCAAACCGCATTGCTAATCATTATTAATAGCAATTTTTGCCAGTGCCTTGGGATAGTACAACAAATTTCAACATTTTTGTTTGCCAAAAAATAATGGTAATCCCAATTTTCTTCTAAAATTAAGGAATAAGATTTTTTCTTTCATCTTTTTTTTGAGATCTTTGCTATGTATAAGCTTGTACTCATGCGTCACGGCGAAAGCCAATGGAATCTTGAAAACCGCTTTACCGGTTGGACCGATGTTGATTTAACGGAAAAAGGCCGCGAAGAGGCTCGTAAGGCCGGTGAACTTTTAAAGGCTGAAGGTTATGAATTTGACCTCGCCTACACCAGCGTCTTGCGCCGTGCTATCCGCACGCTTTGGATCGCCATGGATGCCATGGATTGCATGTACATGCCTGTTAAAAACAACTGGCGCTTAAATGAACGTCACTACGGTGCATTGCAAGGCCTCAACAAAGCCGAAACGGCCGCCAAGTATGGTGACGAACAAGTTCTCATTTGGCGTCGCGCCTATGCGATCGCACCGAACCCCTTGAGCCCTGATGATGAACGTTGGGCCGGTCGTGACCGTCGCTATGCCGACCTCAAGCCTGAAGAAGTGCCTGCCACGGAATGCTTAAAAGACACCGTTGCTCGCGTCATTCCTTACTGGAAGGAAGAAATCGAACCCACGATTCGCTCCGGTAAGCGTGTGTTGATTGCCGCTCACGGTAACTCCTTGCGTGCCTTGATCAAATACATTGACAACATGAGCGATGAAGAAATTGTTCATTTGAACATTCCCACCGCTCGTCCGATCGTCTATGAATTTGACGATGACATGAAGCCGATCCGTCACTACTACCTCGGCAATCAAGCCGAAATTGAAGCTGCAATGGCTGCCGTTGCCGCTCAAGGCAAAGCCAAGAAGTGACCCATCGTTTTCAACGATCTTACTCTCTAAGCAAGGTGCTCATTATCGCAAGCGCCTTGCTTGGCTTTTCATTGCTTCGAATCCCGTTGATTCCCGGCTCTGAGGCTTTTGCGGCCCCAACTCAGCAAACAAAGGCGAAAGCGAAGGCCCAAACCACTAAAAAAGCAACGCCTCAGAAAAAAACGACTCAAAAATCCGCTCCCAAAAAACAAGACGAGGTGAACGAAAAACGACGCAATGAACTGCAAAACCAACAAAAATCGTTGCAAGATCAATTGGGATCGTTGAAAAAAGAACTCTCTAAGGCTGAAGCCAGTCGCACGGAAGCGGCTGATGCACTTGCAGCCAGTGAACAAGCAATCTCCAAAGCTAATCGTCGCCTCCGTGACTTGGGTAACGAACGCACGGCGGTCGAAAATCGTCTCAAAGAGTTAAGAGAGCAAGAGTTGGCTGTGACCGGTCAATTAACCACGGCAGAAAAGCAAAATCGTTTGATTGCCCGTGCTCAATATCTCAATACGCGACGTCAGTCTTGGCAAACATTGATTGCGGGAACAAATCCCCACCAGGTGGCCCGTGACGCCGCCTCATTACAGTATTTCGCTCGTGCTCAAGAGCAGATGGTCACACAGCTGTCTGACCAGCAAGCCTCGATTCATACCGTTTCTGAAGAAACCTTTAGCAAACGAAAAGAATTGGCTTCTATTGAGGAACGAGAAAAAAACGATCGAATTCAATTAATGAAAGAGCAAAACGCTCGGAAAACAGCGCTCGAACAACTTAAAAAGCAGATTTCCGAGCAACGCGCTTCCATTGACAAGCTAGAACGTGACCAACAACGCTTGGGTGAGTTGGTCTCTAACATCGATAAAATCCTTGCTCAACGAAAGGCCGAGGCTGAACGTCGTGCAAGAGAAGCTAGAAAAAAAGCCGCCGCCAGTGGTCGTCCCAGCGTTGGAGGCGATCGTCCAACAGGGGCTTTCTCTAAACAACGTGGCAAGCTCTTGATGCCTGCTTTGGGCAAAATTGTCGGTCGTTATGGTCAAGCTCGTGCCAATGTCTCCGGTAAGAGTACCACTTGGAAGGGCTTGATGATTTCCGCTCGCACCGGCAGTGACGTCTTGGCCTGCGCTAACGGCCAAGTGGTTTTCTCCGACTGGTTAAGAGGCTTCGGTAACTTAATTATCGTTGACCACGGAGACGGCTATCTTTCCATTTATGCCAACAACGAATCGCTTTATAAGAGCGTTGGCGACAAAGTCACACGAGGTGAAACCATTGCCTCTGTCGGTAATACGGGCGGTGAAGAAAACCCCGGTCTTTACTTCGAACTTCGTCGCAATGGCCAACCCTTTAATCCCCTCCCTTGGATTGGCAAGGAATAAGAAAATATGTTGTTAACCAAACCGAATTTTGCGTTAAAGAAAGTCATTTTGTCTTTGACTTGTGCTTTGGGCTTATTACAGCCCTTGAGCGCTTTTAGTGAAGAAACGCCGGCAAAGTCTGCGCTTCCTTTGCAAGAAATCCGCCAATTCACGGACGTCTATAGTGCCATTCAAGCGTTTTACGTCGATGAAAAGCAAACCGAAGATCGACTCTTGCTCGAAAATGCCTTGGCGGGGATGCTCGCTGGCCTTGATCCTCATTCAGCGTATTTGGATAAAGAAGCCTTTTCTGACTTAAAGGAAGGCACAGAAGGCGAATTCGGTGGCTTGGGTTTAGAAGTTACGATGGATGCGTCGGGCGTCCTTGTGATTGCGCCAATTGACGATACGCCCGCAGCACGCGCCGGAATTTTAGCCGGTGACATCATTGTCAAAATTGATGACCAAGCCACCAGAGAGCTCTCGCTTAACGAAAACGTTAAGCGTATGCGCGGTAAACCCAAGTCCAAAATTAAACTCACCATTGCCCGCAAGGGCGTGGACAAAGCCATTGAAATTCATTTGACGCGTGACCTCATCAAAGTCCAATCCGTCAAGATGAAAGATTTATCAAATGGCATTGCTTACATCCGTATTTCGCAATTTCAAGAACATACCGCAAACGACTTGGCGAAGTACCTTATTGACTTCAATAAGAAAACCCCCATCAAGGGCATTATTCTTGACTTACGTAATGACCCCGGTGGCTTATTAAATGCAGCCGTGGGTGTGGTTGCTGCGTTCATCGGAAAAGATGAAGTGGTCGTCAGTACCAAGGGTCGAACCGATGACGCAAGTCGTAGCTTTAAAACCACACAATCGGATTATCTCAACTATGGTCAAGATAAGAAATCTGACCTTGTTGCCAAGCTTCCCACCGTTGTTAAAACAGCCCCTGTGGTGGTTTTGATTAATGCCGCTAGCGCAAGTGCCAGCGAAATCGTTTCTGGTGCTCTCCAAGACCACAAGCGCGCCAAAATCATGGGACAACGCTCTTTCGGTAAAGGCAGTGTTCAAACGGTTTTGCCACTGCGTCCTCTCAATGGTGGTGAAGCAACGACCGGAATTAAGTTAACGACATCTCGCTACTACACACCTAGCGGTCGCTCGATTCAAGCCACTGGGATTACACCGGATATCGAATTAGCCGATACCGCTGAAGGCAATTACGCAAGCTTTAATATTCGCGAGGCCGACCTTGCTCACCATCTCAAGAGCGATGAAGAGAAAAAGGCTGAAGAAACGCGTCGCTTAGAAGAAGCCAAGCTTGAAAAAGAACGTGAAATGAAGATTCAGCCCAAAAAACGCTACTTCTTTGGCGACAAGGACGACTTCCAACTTCAACAAGCCGTGAAGTTCTTAAAGGGTGAAAAGTATTTGACCGGTTTTGAAAAGTTAAATACTGAAAAGAAGAAGTAATCGGCTATGCAGCAAGTTCTGATTCACGTCATTCCTATCTTTTTTGCGCTCTACGCGTTTAAAAGTCTCTTTGGGAAAACTCGTTTTCACTGGGCAGCCAAGATTCTCATTGGCTCGGTGATGCTCATTGCGAGCCAATACCCAGGACTTGCTCGTTCGTTTTTCGGTAATCACGATCAAGAAATTCCGTATCTCGGCATTTTGCTTTTAAGCTGGCTTTTTGCCACGCAACTTTTGATGATTTTGATGGCTTTTATCAAAGACTTCTTCTTTGTTATTGCCAAAGTCGCCTTCAATCGACCCATTGTCAAACATGCGACCACCGGAATCATCATTACCTCAATAGCAACCGCGCTTGCCACTTGGGGTACGTATGAAGCACTTCGAATTCCTCCGGTTTACACCATAGAAGTCCCCATTAAACACTTACCAAAAGCGTTTGATGGTTTTACGATTGCTCAACTCTCTGACCTTCATGCGAGCGCCCTGCTTAACCGAGAGCGTCTTGAAAAAGTCGTTGAAAAAACAAATGCTCTTAACGCTGACTTGATTGTTATTACCGGTGATATTGTGGATGGTCGAGTGCAGTCGCGCCTCAATGACGTGATGCCCATCTCAAAACTTTCTGCCCCCTATGGCGTCATCGGGATTGAAGGCAATCACGAACATTACGTGGATTACGATGGTTGGATGAAGACGTTACCGACTCTTGGGATCAAGATGCTTCATAACGAGCACGTCATCATCAATATCAATGGCGAAAAACTTGCCATCATCGGCATCAATGACCCGATGGCCAAACGCTACAAGCGCGAAATGCCAAACCTAAAAAAAGCGTTAAGAGGGGTTAAACAACAAACGCCTAAAATCCTTCTCTCTCACCAAATCAAGTTCAGTCATGAGTATGCAAAAGAAGGTATTGACCTTCAACTTTCCGGTCATACGCATGGCGGACAGATTTTTGGGATGCACTGGATTGCTCAAATGCTCAACACCGGTTTTGTTCGTGATGCTTACGATGTGGATGGGATGAAACTGTATGTCAACCGAGGTACGGGTCTCTGGTACGGTTTTCCTATTCGATTAGGGATTGGAAGTGAAATCACACTCTTAACATTAGTTCACTCTAATTAGCAAGCGACCAAGAGAGTCAAACAACTTTGCCTTTGATTGTCCGCAATCAAAGGCTTTTTTTACGCACTAACAGAAAAAGCGACTAAGATAGAAGAAAGACCTTTTGAAAGGATGTGACTATGTTAGATAAGACAAACATTCGCTATCAGGCCGCTATCGAAGCCCTCGTTGAAAAGCATTCTCGTGAGGGTAATGACAGCATGTGGAGTATTTGGAACGAGCGCAAAATCAATCGCAATCAGTCCAATGGCAACTATTCATTTGTTCTGGGCAGAACGGCAGAAAAAGATGACCTTGTTTATCTAAATTATGAATCTGCCTTCCAAGGCTATGCTGCTCATGCGCCCTACACACTCATTACGGGGATGACGGGTTCTGGTAAAACGTCTCTCATTAAAAATCTCATTTTGGATATTGCCATTACAAATACCCCGGACTTGGCTGCCATCAAAGTGTATGAACCCAACGGCGGTTGGTCTTATGAATGCTTAAAAGGCCTTCACAGAATGCGTGTTGAAAGTAATATCGAAACCGCTAAGGCTTATCTTGAAAGCATTGTTAAGTCCATTGAAGCCCATGAAAAGCTCTTTGAAACGCTGGGCGTCAAAACGCTGGAAGAGTGCAACAATGTTTTGGGACTCAAAAAGCGTATCATGCGCACCTTTGTGATCATTGATGAAGTCGCTGTGTGGTTGATTGACGATGACTTTAGGGCAAAATTGTTGGCAGCCTTAAAAGCCATTTCCAACAAGGGTTGGAGCACTGGTTATCACTTGATTCTTGCAACGCAATGGCCAGACGAACGCGTGTTGCCCAAGGAAATCCGTGATTACTTCGGTAACCGCATTGCCCTTAAGTTACCCACGGCTGAAATGAGTGAATACGCTTTGGGCATCAAGGGTGCAGAAAGCTTAAGTGAACTCGGTCATGCCATCGCAGTTTTAGGAAATGAAGAAAAGTCGGTACACTTCTGGGTACCATGGCTTTCTGACGAAGATGCTGAACGCACGGTTACGGCCATTCGCGTTGCAGAAAATCGTTAATACTTTCTAATTGTTTGCGGGAGCCTTAACAAGGCTCCCGTTTTTGTTATGAGTCACTTTAAACCCAGCATTATCAGTGGTCATATTAAAACGCCAAAAATTTGGCTCATTGATATGGACGACACACTGTATTCGGCCTCGGCCAACATGTTTAATCAAATTGACTCCTCGATGACGAATTACATCCACCGTCATATGGGGCTGAGCAAAGAAGAGGCCAACGAACTTCGTATGCGCTACTGGTTACGCTATGGAGTGACTTATTACGGTCTGTGGAAGTTCCACGGCGTGGATCCTCATACATTTTTGACCCAAACGCATCAAGTGGATACTTCTAACGTGAGCACTACGGGTGATACTCGTGCCGCTTTGAGCAGACTGCCTGGCAAGAAGATTCTTTTTACGAATGCCCCTGATTGCTTTGCAGACAAGATTTTGCACCAGCTTGATCTTTTGAACCATTTTGATGCGCAATATCGGGCTGAAGACATGAAGGTTTTTGGTCAGTGGCGTCCCAAACCTTCGGTGCAGATGCTAAGAAAAATCCTAACCATCTACAAAGTCAAACCCCAAGACGTCTGCTTAATTGATGACAGTTTAAAAAATCTCCGAGTGGCAAAATCGATCGGTTTTCAAACCGTTCTTTGCAAGGGGTGGCATCACCACGGACTCAAGGCCGCCCGAACCATTGACTATGTTGATGCTCAAATCAGTCACCTTCGAGATATTCCAAGAGTCATTAACAAAGTGCGACCAAACGTCACAAAACGTCGCCGAATCGGATTTTTAAACCCCTATAATTAGTCCGTTAGTTTGTTATCGAGGTCATCTTGTTTATTTTCAAGTGGATCAAAAAATTTTTTAGTGCCATTGATTGGGCATGCTTATTCGTTCTTCGCTTTTTGTGGCGAACGATCCAAGTTGCTGTTGTTATTGGCATTGTCATCGGTCTGGGTGCTCTTTTTAAAAATACCTCGCCGCTACCGGCCAATAGTGTCTTGGTTCTCGATTTAAAAGGCAGCATCGTTGAGCAAGTTGAACCTGCCTCCTTACCCATGACATTGCTCGCCGGAGAGGAGCCCCAAGAAACCGCTTTACATGACGTTTTGGGGGCATTGGATAAAGCCAAGCGCGATCCGATGATTAAGGGCGTTTTTCTGAAACTCGACAAATTGGATCGTGTTGGACTCGCCTCTCTCAAAGAACTCGGTCGCGGCATTGATCAATTTAAGCAAAGTGGCAAACCTGTTTGGGCTTGGGGTTCGCATTTTTCACAAACCCAATATGCCATCGCCTCTCATGCCCGTGAAATCTACATGCACCCCATGGGCGAGGTCAGTATTAAGGGCTTAAGTTCCAATCGTCTTTACTACGGTGATTTATTAAAGAGCCTGGGTGTTAATGTTCATGTTTTTAAAGCAGGCGCTTACAAGAGCTATCCTGAAACGTTTACCAACAATGCTCCGTCGGACGTGTGGATTGAAGGTGAAAGAACTTGGTTAAATAGCGCTTGGTCACACTTATCGACCGATATTGAACGCTCTCGCGGTCTCATGCCCGGCAGCATCAAAAACTACATCGACTCGTTGCCTGAAACCGTTCGTAATAATCGCGGAGACATGGCTCAAACGGCATTGAGTGCTAACTTCATTGATGGTCTTAAAACCTACGATGAAATGGTGGAATTCATTGAGTCCAAACTTGGGAAAGATAAAAGCGTTAAAGCCGCTTTAATCTCGTATCTTGATTACGCACCGGAAATGCCCGTTGATGTAGCGCCTCAAAGTGTGGCTATTGTGGTTGCTGACGGCCAAATCCTTGATGGCGAATCCGAGCCCGGCATTATCGGTGCCGAGTCTATCAATCAACAACTGGATTTGATTCGAGAAGATCCCAACATCAAGGCTGTTGTTTTCCGCATTAATTCTCCGGGCGGTTCCGCCGTTGCTAGCGAATACATTCGACATGGGCTAGAACGCATCAAAAAGGCCGGTAAACCCGTTGTAATTAGCATGGGGGATGTTGCTGCCTCGGGCGGCTATTGGATCAGTATGGGCGGAACGAAGGTCATTGCCTCGCCCACCACAATTACCGGTTCTATTGGAGTATTTGGTTTGACTCCAACCTTTGAAAAGACGTTGTCGTTAGCAAAGATTGGACAAGGCAGTGTTTCCACGACCTGGCTTGCCGGAGCGGATAAGTCTATCCGAGCCTTAGATCCTCGACTTGAGGATATCTTGACGCAAAACGTGGCTCGAACGTACGGGGACTTTACCAATTTGGTTGCCAAGTCCAGAAAATTGTCCGTAGCGAAAGTTCAAACCGTTGCTCAAGGCCGTGTTTGGACGGGTGAGCAAGCCCTTCAAAACCATTTGGTTGATCGCCTAGGGTACTTTGAAGACGCTATTGATGAAGCTCGTCAATTGGCAAAATTGCCCGCAACAAGCCCTGTTGTTTTCTTTAGCGATGACTCTGTTTCGTTGAGCGCGACGTTGAAGTCGTCAATAAAACGTTGGACTTCGCCTTTGAGTTGGCTCAATTTCATCCAAATGCCCACTGCAGTTCGCACAGAACAACAGTTTTGGAGTGAAGCCCTTCAACGCCAACGCGATGTTTACGCTCACAGCTTGGTTAACATCGATTAAGTTGTTTTGAACAGGCATGAAAAAAGGGATGTCGCTGAGGCATCCCCTTTTTATTGAATCTTTGAAAAGATCAACGATTAATCACCGTACATCTTTTGGCGGATTTCACGGCGCATTTGAGCTTCTAAAGACAACGTTGCCGTCGGACGGGCTAACAAACGAGCCACACCGATCGGTTCACCCGTTTCTTCACACCAACCGTAATCACCGCTATCGACACGTTGGATGGCGGCTTGAACCTTCTTGAGCAACTTGCGTTCGCGATCGCGCGTACGCAATTCCAAGGCGTGTTCTTCTTCGATCGTGGCGCGATCGGCAGGATCGGGCGCAACGGTCGTTTCACGCAAATGTTCTGTCGTTTCACCAGCGTTATTGCGCAATTCAGCTTCCAATTCTTGGAGACGATTGCGGAAGAAAGCCAATTGGCGATCGTTCATGTAATCCTTTTCAGGCATCTCAAGCAATTCACGCTCGGTCAACAACTTCTTTTTAGTAGCCATAAATCTTTATCCAACAAACGGAAAAGTCCGTTCAAAAATTTACCCTAATTACTCGGGGTTATTCACGCAAATAATGTGTGCGAAATTTTAAGGCCCTATTTATACAGGAAAATAAACTTTCTCGCACTCTTTAATGTCTTTTTTTTACATCAAGTTAAAAAGATCAGAGTTTTTAGCGGAAAATCAATAACCTATGGAGCATCAACTAAACAAGTTTCAAGCCCCGTAATAATAGCGCTTTCCGGTAAGTTACGACCGATAAAAACGATCTTACTCATCGGTTTTTCGCTAGGCGCCCACTGCGGACCCAAATCGGCCGCCACCAACATATGAACCCCTTGAGTGATCATTTTTCGATCAACGCCATCCAAATAAATCACACCCTTGTAGCGCAACAAATCAGGACCATAAACTTGCGTAATCGTTCCCCAGAAACGTTCAAGTCGGAACGGATCAAAGGGCGTGTAGCTCGTAAAGACAAAAGAGCCAATTTCATCGCCGTGATGATGGTGGTGCCCCACATCACTTAAGAACTGCGGATCAATATCCAAAACATCATTGAGGTTAAACCCTTCGATATCGAGCACCTTGTCAATTTCAACATCACCCATGTTCACTTTTTCAATCGGTGCACGGGGATTCATTTGACGAAGCCGACTCACCATCTTTTGAACGTCTTCTTCGCTGACTAAATCTGTTTTGGTCAGGAAAATACGATCAGCAAAACCCACTTGGGCTTGAGCTTCCTTTTCATTATCCAAAGCCAAATGGCCATGCTTAGCATCCACTAACGTAATAACGCCGTCTAAACGATAAAACGCAGCAACCGCATCATCCATGAAAAACGTTTGAGCAACAGGGCCGGGATTGGCAACACCCGTCGTTTCAATGATCACACGATTAAAGGCGATTTCGCCTTTTTCTCGACGGTGGCGCAAATCGGTCAACACGCGTGAGAGGTCGCCGCGGATCGTGCAGCAAATGCAACCATTACTCATTTGCACAATTTGCTCTTTATCCGTTTGAACCAACAACGTACTGTCGACGTCTTCCTCACCAAATTCGTTTTCAACCACGGCAATTTGATGCCCATGATCTTCTTTCAAAATACGGTTCAATAACGTGGTTTTACCTGCACCCAAAAAGCCCGTCAAAATCGTGACCGGGATTTGAGGCACCATATCCATTACATCCATCATCAATCCTTTCTTTGTCTCTTAACGAAGAACCAAATGAATACCCTTGAGGTACTCGCCTTCAGGACACGTCATCATTAAGGGGTGATCAGCACCGGCACCTAACCGAGCCACCATCCAAGCTTCACGCTTAGAGTCAATCACAGCCCCAGCAATCACCTTTTGGAATAAGTCAACATCCATGGCACCCGAGCATGAGAACGTTAATAAGTCGCCATTTTCAGCCACTAAACGCAAGCCCTTCAAATTGATGTCCTTGTAGGCGCGTGCGGCACGTTCAATGTGACGGTGGCTAGAGGCGAATTTCGGCGGATCCAAAATCACCAAATCAAATTCTTTACCTTCTTCACGGGCTTGGCGCAAATATTCAAACACGTCCGCTTGAACCCATTGAGCACAACTGTCTTCAAAACCATTGCGCTTTGCGTTGCGTTGAGCCATGGCCAACGCTTCTGCCGATGAGTCCACAGAGACCACTTCAGCCGCACCGCCCCCTAAAAGGGCTAATGAGAAACCACCCGTGTAGCAGAAGCAATTCAAGGCTCGCATCCCGCGACCGTGACGTTCTTTGAACTCGCGAGCCAACTTTTGTGCCAACAAACGGTTTTCACGTTGGTCAATGTAAAAGCCCGTTTTGTGGCCCTTACGAACATCCACACCATAACGCACACCGTCTTCAACGACTTCGATTTCTTCGGGCGGTTCTTCGCCACGCAAAACACCGATGCGTTCTTCCAACCCTTCACGATGACGAGTGGCCGCATCCGAGCGATCAAAAACACCCTTAATCCCCGGTTGAGCCATTAAGATGTCAGCAATGACTTCTCGATAGGCTTCGACACCGGCGGCTTGAAATTGCGTCACAAACCAGTCGCCATAACGGTCAACCACAAGGCCCGGCAATTGGTCAGCTTCGCCAAAAATCACACGAATGGCACTGGTTCGTTCTGCCAACATTTCTCGAGCAGACAAAGCCTTGCGGATCTTTTCTTCCAACCAAACTTGGTTGATCACATCTTCTTCATTAAAAGACCAGCAACGAGCACGAAGCGTAGAGGCAGGAGAATAGGCAGCCCAAGCTAAGAAGCGCCCGTCAAAGGAGACAACTCGTACCAAATCACCACTTTTTGCCTTGCCGATAACCTTTTGCACTGCCGTGTCATAAACCCACGGGTGGCGGCGCAATAAAGATCGTTCTTTGCCTTTTTTAAGTACTAAATCCGTCATTTCTATTCTCTTTAAAGAAGAATTTCTCCGTCAAAGACACTTACCGCATCTCCGACTAAATACACCGGGGTTGCTAAATCCCCCGACCATTGAATTTGTAACGTTCCGCCTCGCGCTTGAACGTCTACGAAAGTGTTTGTTTGCCTGGCCAACATGGAGGCGACAATGCCACTGCAAGTGCCCGAACCACAAGCTAAGGTTTCCCCTGCACCTCTTTCAAAAACACGAACCTTCGCTCGATGAGCGTCATTGACTTCCAAAAATACGACATTGGTTTGTTGAGGGAAACACGGGGCAAAACAGATTTTTCTGCCTATTTCTTCAACATCCGTTTGATCAACATTTTCAACAAAAATCACCGCACTGGGATTTCCCATTGAAAGAGCACCAAAGGAGATATTCTCGTATTGCCATACGGGCAAATCAGCCTTCTTCGTGCATAAGAGTTGGGCAGTATTAAAAGGTAAGTCTTCGGGGTTTAATGAGGGAGCGCCCATCATAACCTTTACTCGACCATCTTCGAGTATTTCAGGTTCAATAATGCGCTTTTTCGTTTCGACACGAATTCGCGTTTTGGTCGTCAAGCCTTTATCAACAACAAAACGAGCAAAGCAGCGGGCTCCATTACCACACTGTTCAACTTCGTGTCCATCGGCATTAAAAATACGATAACGAAAATCGACATCTGCCAAATGCGTCTTCTCAACTAACAAAACCTGATCGGCACCGATACCGAAATGGCGATCTGCCAATCGACGAATTATGTCCGGATTAGGGACAAAATATTGAGAAAGGCCGTCAATAACCACAAAGTCATTGCCGGCACCTTGCATTTTGGTAAATTTCAAACGCATCTTAGTACACAGACTTTTCGCCCTCAGGACGAGTCTTAAAACGTCGATGAGTCCACATGTATTGGGCGGGGAATTTCAAAATCCAGCGTTCCAACTCTTGCGTTACACGCAACGTGTCGGCTTCAAAATCATCCGTCGGGAAGTTGTCCCAACACTTCGTAATGTGAATTTGATAGCCGTCCTCAACCATTTCCGGAATACACATCAAAACCTTGGCTTTCGTCATCTTTGCTAAGCGCGAAGCCATCGGAAGTGTTGCCGCCGGCACGCCAAAGAAAGGAACAAAGATCGAATTTCTTCTGCCATGGTCCATGTCGGGCAAATAGTAAAAGGGAAGCCCGTCTCGCATGGCTCGAATAACAGGACGCAAATCACTTTGATTGCTCTTAGCAATTAATACCGGTTCGTTAAAACGCATACGTCCTGCCAATGCAGCTTCATCCCAAACGGGGTTGGACTGCTTTTGATAAAGCGAGACGCCTCTAATGTGAAGATTTAAACCGATACCGGTTGCATCAAGACCTGCAAAGTGCGGAGCGATGAGAATGAGCGGACGATTATCTTCACTCGTGATGTTCTTGATCTCTTCGGGATCAAATCGCACCATACGCTCAACATCTTCTTTGGAACCCTTCCACAACACAGAATGGTCTAACGCAGCACGAGACAAACAATAAAAACACTCTTTAGCCACCTCTTGGCGCTTCTCTTCGCTCCAATCGGGAAAGCATAGACGCAAATTCGTCAACGTTACGTGGCGACGCTTAGGTACCGCAATCCAGAAGATAGTCGCTAACAGTCGAGCCGCTCTGGCTCGACTCTTCGGACTCCAACTTACCATTGAATTCACAACGGCAAGCCAGATATGAGAGACAAAATTAAGAAGACTTTTCATTTAATTCTTGGGGGGTGGCGTAGCCCCTTTGGGACACTTATAGCGATTGTAAGACCAAAGGTACTGTTCTGGGCACTCTAAAATCGTTTCTTCGATCAATCGATTCATGGCGGCGCAATCCAGGGAATCGTCACCCGTAAAGGTGTAATCCCAACGACGCATATGCACACTCCAACCATTTTCTTCACGCTCAACGCGGCACATCAAAACATTCGCATCAAACTGACGTGCTAAACGAACGGGAAACGTCATGGTGTAAGCGTATTGACCGAAAAGCGGTACCCAGATACCTTCACCTTCGGAAGGCACCTGATCAGGCAAAATACCGGCAAGACCGCCCGCCTTCATTGTCTTGAGAATCTGACGAACGCCTTTTAAGTCAGCTGAAGAAGGCAAAATATTGGGAATCGCTCGACCTTGTCCCACAATACTTCTTAAGTAAGACTTTTTCGGGACACGATAAAGGATAGCCATGTTTTTATTAAGCGCACCCAACCAATGATGAGCGATATAGATAGGTGCCACCTCATAACAGCCGATATGAGGCGTTAAAAAAACAATGGGTTTACCCATCGCAAAAGTCTCTTGAACAATGCGCTTGGATTCTTCATCGCAGTACGTCATGTCTAAGATATCTTCTCGGTCTCGCCCCCAAACCCAAGGGGCTTCCACACCTTGAGCACCTTGCTCTTTGGCAACCGATAATGCCAACTCCGGTGTATACACGCCGGCACGCACCAAATTCTCACGAATTTGATGACGATAGGATTCAGAACAACGATAGATCAGTACGCTAATAAAGCGACCGACACCTCTGACAAACCCAAGGGGTAATTTAGAAATTAATTTGATTAACCGTTCCATGGAACGAATTTTGCCAAATTTTGTTTCAAACTGACGATTTTTCAATTGAAAAAGAATATTGCATCTTCTTGATTTTTGGCGCAATTGGAGTACCATTTCAGTCCACGCCGAGTTAAGGACAACTTGCGGGGCGTGTTACAAATTCCGCTAAAGCGTCAGCCGCATTCCGTTATTGCCGCGGTGGACGCTCGTTCCGCCCAATATGAAAACAAAAGGAATGTAGCACCATGAACTCCAACTACCTCTTTACTTCGGAATCCGTCTCCGAAGGCCATCCCGACAAAGTCGCGGACCAAATTTCTGATGCCATTTTGGATGCCATCTTAGAGCAAGACCCGTACAGCCGTGTGGCTGCTGAAACGCTCTGCAACACTGGTCTCGTTGTTTTGGCCGGTGAAATTACCACGCAAGCCAATGTGGACTACATCGATGTCGCTCGTCAAACCATCAAGCGCATCGGTTACGACAATACCGAATTCGGTATTGACTACAAGGGTTGCTCTGTCTTAGTTGCTTACGATAAGCAATCCAACGACATCGCTCAAGGTGTTGATCGCGCAAGCGACGACTACCTCGAACAAGGTGCCGGTGACCAAGGCTTGATGTTCGGTTTTGCTTGTAATGAAACGCCGACCTTAATGCCGGCTGCCATTTATTACTCCCACCGTTTAGTTCAACAACAATCCATCGTTCGTCGTAATGGCACGTTAGACTTTTTGCGCCCTGACGCTAAGAGCCAAGTGACGTTGCGCTATGAAAATGGCATTGTGACGGGTATTGATACGGTTGTTTTGTCCACGCAACATGATCCCTGTATGAGCGATGGCGACAAGATGAAGCCGGAATTTAACGAAGCTATTATTGAACACATTATTAAGCCGGTGTTGCCGCCCGAATTATTGAAGAACACGCGCTTCTTGATCAACCCGACGGGTCGATTTGTTGTCGGTGGCCCGCAAGGTGACTGCGGTTTAACGGGTCGTAAGATTATTGTTGACACGTACGGTGGCGCTTGCCCGCACGGTGGTGGCGCCTTCTCCGGTAAGGATCCGTCCAAGGTGGACCGCTCTGCTGCCTACGCTTGCCGCTACGTTGCCAAGAACATTGTGGCCGCCGGCCTTGCCTCTCGTTGCCAAGTTCAAGTTTCTTACGCCATTGGTGTTGCAGAACCGATCAACATCACGGTTTACACTTACGGTACGGGCGTCATTGATGATGAAAAGATTGCCCAATTGGTTCGTCGCCACTTTGACTTGCGTCCGCGTGGCATCGTGAAGATGCTTGACCTTTTGCGCCCGATCTACACGAAAACGGCCGCTTATGGTCACTTTGGTCGCGAAGAACCGCAATTTACGTGGGAAAAGACCGACAAGGCTGAAGCCTTGCGCGCTGATGCGTTTTAATTAAAAACAGAGAGCCCTAAAAAGTACTCTAAGTTAAAAAGAGTTGATGGAGTCGAAGTTTTTCGACAAAATCAGCTCTTTTTTTTCGTCCAATGAATAGTTACCTACTTGTACGGAATGGCAGTGGCAGTTTTAGGCAAAAATCAAATTTAATCAAACAATTATCAAAATAGCGTCTTTTTTATACTAAATTTAAAGCAAATCTCTCTGGGAGGCATTATGAAAAGACGTTCATTTTTAAAGTCTTCATTGGCGTTGGCAACGACCAGCGGTCTGCCGACCCTTTCACAGGCAGCCTCCTTACCATCGGTCTTAACGCACCGCGTTGATGACCACTCCGCCCCCATTGTCTACTTCGTCAAGGGGGTTTCCGGGCAAGATCTCCTCCGAGCCTACGATGCTTTAAAACAAAGTCTGCATGGAAAAATCGGTATCAAGATGACTTTTGAGACCCCGGGTGGCCCTCATCTCAACCCGCAAATCGTAAAAGCACTGGCAACTCATACGAAGGGTACCTTGATTGACAGTAATTGTTTTTCCCCTCGCGATACAACCGAAAAACATCTTGCAGTGGCCCGAGAAAATGGGTTTGACGACAGCATTGCTCCCATTGATATTTTAGACTCCGAAGGTTCAATGGATATTCCCGTTCCCAACGGTTTTCATTTGAAATTTGCAAGAACTGGCAGTCACTTCGCCAACTACGATACGTTGATTTCAATTACGCGATTTAAAGCTCACTTTTTAGATTTTTATGGTGGGACGATCAAAAATCTCTCCATTTGCATGGGAACGCTTGAAGGGAAATGCCTCATTCATAGTGCGGGGAATGAAATGTCCTATTTCTCCTCAAGAGACGATCGAACGACGTGCGAAGCAATGAGTGATGCCGTAAAGGCCGCGATGCACGCTAAACAAGGTCGATGGGCTTTCATTAATGTCATTGACGCCTTTGAACCCAGTGACGATTGCCAAGAAACGAAGAACTTGGGTGACGTAGGCATTCTTGCCAGTTTGGATCCTGTCGCTGTAGACCAAGCTGCCATTGACATCACGTTTGGCGCAGCCCCCAATGCCACGATTCGTAAACAATGGGAAGATCGTCACTCCACGATGTTAACGGAGATTGCTCAGCAAAATAAGGTCGGCTCTCAAAACTATCGTTTTGTGGTTCTTGACTGATTAGCTCATCCTGAACGCATCATTTTTGGCCACCGACTTTTTAGTTTGGTGGCTTTTTTCTCGAATTCTTTGTTAACAAACGTCCTTTATCGCCTTGCTGACTTTGAGTTAAAATATTTGTTTATTTTGTTTTTGGATTTTCAAATGACTTTACGCGTTTTAACTGGTATTAATACGACCGGCACGTTGCACATCGGCAACTATGTCGGCGCTATCCGTCCTGCCATTCAAGCTAGTCAAGCTGATGATGTTCAAAGCTTTTTCTTTATGGCCGACCTTCACGCTTTGATTAAGTGCCAAGATCCTGACCGTATTGAAAGAAGCCGTCTTCAAATTGCTGCCACCTGGTTGGCCGCCGGTCTCGATCCCAAGCGTGTCATTTTTTATCGTCAAAGCGATATTCCTGAAATTCCTACCTTAAGCTGGATGTTGACGTGCGCTACGGCCAAGGGGCAAATGAATCGTGCTCATGCCTATAAAGCCGCATTGGATGCCAATGTCGGTAATGATGAAGATCCTGATGCCGGCATTTCGATGGGTCTTTACAGCTACCCGATTTTGATGGCTGCAGACATTTTGATGTTTAACGCTCACAAAGTACCGGTGGGCAAAGACCAAATTCAACACATTGAAATGGCTCGCGACGTGGCTACGCGTTTTAATCACTTGTATGCCACGGAAGACAAGCCCTTCTTTACGCTTCCTGAAGCCATTGTGGATACGGTTCACGAAGTCTTGCCGGGCTTAGACGGTCGCAAGATGAGTAAGAGCTACAACAACGTCATTCCGCTTTTTGAGGGTGGTGCGAAGGCGATTAGCGATGCCATCGCTCAAATCAAGACGGACAGCCGTTTGCCGGGCGAAGCCAAGGATCCGGATTCAACGTCCATGACGCCCATCTATGAAGCTTTCTCCACACCTGAAGAATACGCAGACTTCCGCCGTCGTTTGGAAGAAGGCTTAGGTTGGGGTGAAGCCAAGAAGGAACTCTTTGAAAAAATCGAATCCGAAATCGGTCCAATGCGCCAAAGGTATGAAGAATTGATGGCTCAACCCGAACGCATTGAAGAAATTTTGTTGGAAGGTGCAGAGAAAGCTCGTGAAATCTCCGCTCCTTTCCTTGCCCAACTGAAAAAAGCCGTAGGTCTTCGCAACTTTGCCACTTATGGTCAAAACGGCCGTTCGGAAGCGAAAAAGCAAAAGGCGAGCCTCCCCATCTTTAAGCAATATCGTGAAGCTGACGGTCAGTTTTACTTCAAACTCACCCGTGCTTCGGGTGAATTGTTGTTGCAAAGTGCCGCCTTTGCTTCCGGCCGAGATGCCGGTATGGCCGTTGGGGCTTTAAAGGCTCATGGGTTAAATGCACCTGAAGACATCATTCGCATCGTCGAAAACGAAAGCGAACTTCAAGCAAAAACCGTCTTGATGGCCACTGGCGTCACTCGAAGCGACTTGCAAGAAGCCTTTGACCTTTTGCGTCAAGCCGCAGAAGAGAAAAATAAATAACTTTGAGCTCAGGAGTGACTTATCCTCCTGACTTGTATTCTCAAGGAGCGCTGCGCGAGAGTAACTCCCAGGCTTGAGACGAAACAATAACTGCGCTCGC
>DBFZTP010000115.1:0-17970 GCA_048520025.1 Candidatus Aphodousia sp. | reverse complement strand
GCGGGCCGGAATGGTCTAGAATGGGTAAAGAGTTCCTCGCAGGCGATACTGTTCAGCGACAGTGCCTGCGCGAAAGGGTTGAATCATACCGATTCAGTCAGGTCCCATGAAGCCCTCGAGTTCACTCGAGGGTAATTCACCTGCCTTGTCTTTGAGCAATTGTGAGTTCTCCACAGCGTATTGCACACTCGTGAAGAGGTTATGCACAATCGTTTGAACAAAAAATGTCAAAAAAGTGCACCTTTTGCACATTCTTACTTATGCCAAGGCAGGATTATTCCTTTATTGACGATTTATCGGTGTTAAAATAAACAATTCGCTCTTACTTTTTTACTTATAGAGAAAAATGAAAGAAATTCGTACACGTATTGCACCGAGTCCCACGGGGATGATGCACTTGGGGACGGCCCGCACGGCCATCTATTGTTGGGCTTATGCCCGTCACTTCATTGGCGGCAAATTCTTGCTCCGTATTGAAGACACCGACCAAGAGCGCTCCACGCAAGAGGCCGTTGACGTCATTTTGGACGGCATGAAGTGGCTTGGCTTGGAATACGACGAAGGCCCGATCTATCAAATGGATCGTTTGGCTCGCTATAAAGAAGTCGTTGACGAAATGTTGGAAAAGGGCTTGGCCTACAAGTGCTATGCCACGAAGGAAGAACTCGACGCGCTTCGCGAAGACCAAATGGCCAAGAAGCTCAAGCCGCGCTATGACGGTCGTTGGCGTCCTGAAAACTGCGTCGGTCGTGAAATTCCGGAAGGCGTGACGCCTGTCATTCGTTTCCGCAATCCCGACAACGGCACGGTGACGTGGAAGGACATGGTTTACGGTGAAATCAGTTTCGAAAATTCCGAACTTGACGACTTGGTGATCATGCGCGGTGACGGCATCCCGACCTATAACTTTGCTGTGGTAGTTGACGATATTGACATGAAGGTGAGCCACGTTGTGCGTGGGGCCGACCATATCAACAACACGCCGCGTCAAATTAACCTCTATACGGCTTTGGGCTACGAAGTGCCGGAATTTGCACACTTGCCGTTGATTAACGGGCCTGATAACCGTAAGTTGAGTAAGCGTAACGGTGACGCCAGCGTCATGGATTACGAATTAAAGGGTTACTTGCCTGAAGCTTTGGTGAACTACTTGGCTCGTTTGGGCTGGGGTCACGGCAACGATGAAAAGTTCACGATGGCTCAGTTGGCCGAATGGTTTGACTTGGCTCACTGCTCGAAGTCCCCGGCTTGCTTGGATCCGAAGAAGTTAAATCACTTAAACCACCTCTATATCGCTGAAGCCGATAACGCTCGTTTGGCCGCCTTGGTGCGCCCGCGCATTGAAGCTCGCGGTGGTGTGATTGATGGTAACGCCGACTTGGAAGGCGTGATGGAAATCACCAAGCAACGCCCGGAAACGCTCGAAGCCTTGGCTGACGCTTGCATGATTTTCTACCGTCCGCTTACGCGTGACCCCGAATTGGTCAAGGAAATCTTGGCTGACGAAAAGAGCAAGAAGGCCGTTCATCTCTTCTTGGAACGCGCCCGCACGGTTGAAGTCTGGAACTCTGAAAACATCTACGGTGTCTTAAAGGGCATCATGGATGAAATGGGCGTGAAGATGCCCGTGATTGCAGTTCCGGTTCGTGTGTTGGTCTTTGGTGAAAAGGTCTCTCCGATGTTTGATAAGACGTTGGAACTTTTCGGTAAAGACACGGTCATTGCTAACATCGAAAGCGGTTTGAAGTTAATCTAATCGTTTAAGTGTTCAACTTAAAAGGCGTGTCGAGCGGGTCTTGTCACGCCTTTTTTGCAAAGTAATTCAAATGGATAACGAAGTCAACTACAAAGGCGGCATCTTAATCGTTGCTTTGCCTGGGCAAGGAGCTGAGGGTTACGATCATGACGATCGTGCGCACTACTTTGCACCGAACGTGAAGCAAGGAAAGATTCGTGATGCGTTAGCGCATTGGTTTTCTTTGTGGGGGATCGGATTATCAAAGAGTGTTTCTCGACCTAATGAAGTCGAGCGCCTCACCCATGAAGTCGTGTGGTGCGATGACGTTCCCTCGCACCTGCATGGGCCTCAAACCGTGGCATTTTATGCCGAGCACGGTGAACGCGTTCTTGAGGCATTGGAGCGCTATGAACCCAAAATCATCATTGTCTTGAGTGCCTATCTTTACGAGGCGCTTGCAAGCGCAACGATGGCAAAAGCGGTGACCGAGCGCATCGGACGCGCGCGGATGCAGCCCCGTCGTATCACGCAAGCGCGACTTAAAGCGCTTCATCAACCGTTTGAGCGCGCCGATATGTTGGTGTTACCCACGCCATCGAAAAACACGACAGACGCTTATATCACCACGCTAAGTGCAACCGTCAGAGACGTATTTACGTCTGCTGGGTTTGAACTTAGTGAGTCGCCTGAGACGCTTTTGGAGCCCGCGAAAGACCTATTAGTGATTGATGAGAAAAAGACCCTGACGCGCTTTATGAATCAATTCCGGATTGATGAGGAGCGCGCAAAAAAGCTGATGCAGGCCTTGGAAGATGCGGGGATTGTGACGGGGGTGGATGAAAAAGCCCGTCGTTACGTCAAGTGGAAATAACACAATTTCTTTTTCGAATATGAAAAAGCCTTGGGATTTTTGCCCCAAGGCTTTTTGCTCAAAATTGATTCGGTCGATTAACCTTCGATCAATTCTGCCTTTTCAATGACGACGTCATCAACGGGCACATCACCGTGGAAACCCCACTTGGAGGTGCGGACCTTGGCGATTTCGTCAACAACTTCTTCACCGGCCACAACCTTACCGAAAACGGCGTAGCCCCAACCTTGCGGCGTGGGAGCGGTGTGGTTCAAGAAATCATTGTCAGCGACGTTGATGAAGAATTGAGCGGTAGCCGAGTGCGGATCGCTCGTGCGAGCCATGGCGATCGTGTACTTGTCGTTACGAAGGCCGTTAGCGGCTTCGTTTTCGATCGGGGCATGGGTGTCTTTTTGACGCATGCCGGCTTCAAAGCCACCGCCTTGAATCATGAAACCGGAGATCACACGATGGAAAATCGTACCGTTGTAGAAACCTTCGGTGACGTATTGTTCAAAGTTCTTGCTCGTGGCCGGGGCGTGTTCGTGATCAAGTTCAAGATCAATCACACCAAGGTTGGTCGTTAAGCGAATCATCGATTATTTTCCTTTGAGAATCGAAACATTTTTAATGACGACATCACGGATGGGCACATCGTCGTAGTAGCGAACCGTGTGCGTTTTCACGCCGGCAATTTTATCCACGACTTCCATCCCGGAGACGACTTTACCGAAAACAGCATAGCCGTTACCGTCTTGCGCCTGATCGGCGTTCAAGAAGTTATTGTTGGCAACATTGATAAAAAATTGGCTCGTGGCGGAATTAGGATCCGAGGTACGGGCCATGGCAATGGTGCCACGTTGGTTCGTCAGACCGTTTCGGGATTCTAGCGCAATCGGAGCTTTTGTGTCTTTTTCTTCCAAACCGCTCACAAAACCGCCCCCTTGAATCATGAAGCCGGGGATCACGCGGTGAAAGATCGTGTTCTTATAAAAACCGGACTTTGCGTACTGCAAGAAGTTGGCCACGGTCTTGGGAGCCGCTTTGGCGTTAAGCTCCAAAACAATATCACCCATGTTCGTTTGGATTTGAACCTTGGGGTTTGTGGTAGTTTGAGCGGCCCAAAGGGGATTGGCGACCAAAAGGGCGCCGGCAGCCAAGGCTGCGAGTCGATAACGGTATTTCATCGGTGGTCTTCCTAGTTAATTAAACTTTCAGCCGCTTTAAGCTTGCGGTTCATACGGTTGTTGGCAGGCTGCGCACGCACCGCATTTTTGTAGTGAGAGATGGCCTTTTGAAGATAAAGGTCACCTAAATTTTCGTGTCCCAAGGCAAAGCCGGGGTTAATCGTCACGGCTTGATTCAATAGCGACAATGCACGGTTGATATTACCTTCCGAGGCATAGATCGCCGCCAAATTGTTGTAAGGTTCAACGATTTCAGGGTAACTGGCGATGAAGTCTTCCAATAGCGCTTTGGCACGCTTGGTTTGACCGGCGCGTTCATAAATCACAGCACGCTTAAACTTGAGCTGAGCGCTTTTGGGGTTGACTTTCAAGCCTTCTTCGACCTGATCGAGTGCATTTTTCCAGTCTTTTTGAATAATCAAACGATCAATGAGCGTGGCACGCTCCGTTTCATTGGCGGGCGGCTCAAAGAGCTCATTGGCAAGACTGACTTGCGCAACGCCTGCTGCACAAATCGCCAAAACCGATAATTTCAGTGCACGAGAAATGGAGGTCATGAGTCTTTTCTCTTAAATCGATGAATGAATAAAGGCATTATACGTTTTCAGGTTTTTGAGAACAGAATGAGATGCAACGAGATTTTTCAATGAGAATCAAAAGAAAAACCTGACGTTAGCGGATATTTTCTTTAACGCACGCGGCCTTGTCGGTTATACTTAACAGATTGATTACCACTTTATTAGAAAAGAACGCATCATGGCATTAGAGGTTTACTCCACACTATCTCGCCAAAAGGCTCCCTTTCAAACAATCACGCCCAATGAAGTCAAAATGTACGTCTGCGGCGTGACGGTTTATGACTACACGCACATTGGTCACGGTCGTACCTTCATCTCCTTTGACATCATTCGTCGTTGGTTTGAAGCCAGTGGCTACAAAGTGACCTTCGTTCGCAATATCACGGACGTGGATGACAAGATCATCCGTCGTGCGGCTGAACGCAAGATTTCTTGTGACGATTTGACCGAAGAGTACGGTCGCTACATGCAAGAAGACATGATGGCATTAGGGTGTTTGGCGCCGACCGTGGAGCCGCGCGCCACGCAATTCATTCCGCAAATGTTGGACATCATCGGTAAGCTCGAGAAAAACGGCTTGGCTTATAAGACCGAAGGTGGTGATGTGGCTTTTGCCGTGCGAGGCTTTAAGTCTTACGGGAAGTTGTCCGGTAAGTCGATCGATGACTTGCGAAGCGGCGAACGCGTCGCAGCCGATACCACCAAGCGCGATCCCTTGGACTTCGTTCTTTGGAAGAGCGCCAAGCCCGGTGAACCTCAATGGGAAAGCCCCTGGGGCGTGGGTCGCCCGGGGTGGCACATTGAGTGTTCCGCCATGAGCTGCCACTACCTCGGTGAAACGTTTGATATTCATGGCGGTGGCCCTGACCTCATCTTCCCGCACCATGAAAACGAAATCGCTCAAAGTGAAGGCGCTCACGGTAAGTCCTTTGCTAACGTTTGGATGCACACCGGCCCCTTGCGCGTGATGAACAAGGACGGTCAAGAAGAAAAGATGAGTAAGTCTTTGGGTAACTTCTGGACGGTGCGAGATGCTATTGCCGAAACGGATGAAAAGTTCGGTAAGGGCAACGGTGCTCAAGTCTTGCGATTTTTCTTGATGCGCACGCACTACCGCAGCCCCATTCTCTTTGGGCCGGACTTAATTGTCGATGCTTACCAAAGCTTAAAGCGCTTGTACGGTGCCTTAAAGGATGTGCCGGCTGACGACTTGCCCTTGGATTGGAACGAAGAATGTGCCAAGCGCTTTAAAGAAGCCATGGACGATGACTTTAACGTTCCGGTTGCCGTGGCCGCTTTGTTTGAGTTGGCCAATCGCGCACAAGCCAAAAAGGATGCTGCCGCCTCTCGTCAATTAAAGAAGTTGGGCGCCATCCTCAATATCTTGCAAGAAGACCCGGAAACCTTCTTAAAGGGCTCTACCGAAGGCGTGGACGAAGCTCAAATCGAAGCTTTGATTGAAGAACGTAAACAAGCCAAAAAGGATAAGAACTACGCTCGTGCTGACGAAATCCGTAAGCAATTAGCCTCCGACGGCATTGTCTTAACGGACACGCCGCAAGGAACGACCTGGCATCGCGAACTCGTCTAACGAATGACTAGTCTTCATTCTTACAAGGCCATCGACGTGCGAACATTTCGCAAGGCGATGGCCTTTTTGTCAGAAAACGACCCCGTGATGGCCGCGCTAATCAAGCGCTATGGGGCCAAGCCTTTTCCAACACCTATGGGCGCCTTGCCTTCGATGATTCGAGCGGTGGTGGCGCAACAAATCTCTAACCGAGCTGCCAAAACCCTTTGGGAGCGATTAAAGACTTTTTTGGGTGAAGAGCATGATTGGAGTCGTAAACTCACCGACACATCGCTAAATGAGCTTCGAGCCTTGGGCTTAAACGAGCGAAAAGCCACGACGTTAAAAACGATTGCCGAACACTTTGAGATCGGTCTTTGGAGCGAAGATAAGTTTTCGCAAATGACCAATGAGGAGGTCTCTGACGCGGTTCAATCCCTACGAGGAATGGGGCCTTGGAGCGCGGCAAGCGTTTTAATTTTTGGTCTCGCTCGAGCCGATATTTTGCCTTTAGGGGACTTCGGTGTGCGTGTTGCGATTTGTAAGCTTTATTTTCCCGATGAAACGCCCACAACTTTAGGGCGCCGAGAGGGGAAAACCCGTGTAAAATCCATTGAATGTACTTGGGAACCTTATCGAACCGTTGCCACATGGTTTTTGTGGTGTTCGCTTGAGAATTCCGATTGAGAAAGAGAGAACAATTTCATGGCTAAAGCTGTATTTTTAGATTTTGAAAAGCAAATTGAAGAGTTGCAAGTCAAGATTGATGACTTGATGGCGATGCAAGACAAGGATGAAGGCAAGACGCTTAACTTGACCGCCGAAATTAATCAATTGCAAGCAAAAACCGAAGAGCTTCTTAAAAAGACCTACGCAGAATTAACACCCTGGCAAACGTCTTTGGTTGCACGCCACCCGCAACGTCCTTATATGCTCGACTACATCGAGATGATTTTCACGGATTTTCATGAGTTGCATGGTGATCGCACCTTTGCCGACGATAAGGCTATCGTGGGTGGCTTGGCACGCTTGGCCGGTCACGCCGTGGTCGTTATCGGTCAACAAAAGGGTCGTGGTACCAAAGAGCGCATGATGCGCAATTTCGGTATGCCTCGTCCTGAAGGCTATCGTAAAGCTTTGCGCTTGATGAAATTGGCTGAAAAATTCTCCTTGCCGGTCTTTACCTTTATCGATACTCCGGGGGCTTATCCCGGCATTGACGCTGAAGAACGCGGTCAAAGTGAAGCCATCGGTCGTAATCTTTTTGAAATGAGCCATTTGAAGACGCCCATTATCGCTACGGTGATCGGTGAAGGTGGCTCGGGCGGAGCCTTAGGCATTGCCGTCGCAGACGCTGTCAATATGCTTCAATACTCGGTCTACTCTGTTATCAGTCCTGAAGGTTGTGCTTCCATTCTTTGGAAGGACGCCGGCCGCGCGGCCGACGCCGCTCAAGCCTTAGGGTTGACTGCCGATCGCTTGCGTGACTTAGGCTTGGTTGATCGAGTGTTGAGTGAACCTTTGGGTGGTGCTCATCGCGACCCGCACTTGATGGGGGCGTCATTAAAGAAAGCGTTGACCGATCAAATGCGTCAATTCAGAACGATGGATGTCGATGAGTTGGTTGAACGCCGTATGGAACGCATCTTGCAATACGGTAAATTTGAAGTGGTGGCTCAAGGGGCTGAAATCGATCCCGTGATTGCCGTGGAAGACGATTTGCACGACGATCAAATTGAACAAACGCCTGTGAAGAAGGTTGCGGATGAGTAAGTCACGCGCTCGCGTTCGTCATTACGAAAAGTTAGCTCTGTCCACGGTCTCTCGAGAGTTGAGAGAGGCCCTGGAGGTCTCCATTGATGAGGCCTTGGGGATGAATGACACGCCGAGCCTTTTTGCTCAACCGGTAAGCGCCGATAAAAAGGCCCGCATTGTAGTGGGCTTTTCAGGCGGCCGAGACTCCGTAGCCCTTTTACAAACGCTTGTCGCCCTTCGCAATAAGCGCAATTCCCGCATTGATGAAATCTTGGCACTTCACGTGCACCATGCACTCAGTCCCAACGCCAATCGTTGGGCGCGTTTTTGCCGTGAGATGGCCGATAGCCTGAACGTCCCCTTTAAGGTGACGCACGTCATGGTGAAAACCAAGGGTGATGGGGTTGAAGCCGCCGCTCGCAAAGCTCGCTATGAGGCGTTAAATCAAGCCGCCAAAGTCTTTAATGCGGACATGATCATGACCGCGCATCACGAAGACGATCGCTTGGAAACGTTCTTAATCCAATGGATGAGGGGAGCGGGCGTTGAGGGCTTGGCTACCTTCCCGATGGTGAAAAAAGAGTCGGATGTGATGTTGGTGCGCCCGTTTTTGCACGTCCCGCGCGCTTTAATTGAACGCTATCTTGAGCTTGTGGATTTGCCTTGGGTCGAAGACGAAAGTAATGCCGATACGACCTACATGCGTAACGCCATTCGCCATGAAGTCTTACCCGTGATGGATACGATTCGTCCGGGCTTTAGAGCAGCGGCTGCGCGCGCAGTCGAACTCGTTGCGCAAACGTCAGAGCTTTTAAAAGAAGTTGCTCAAGAAGACTTAAAGAAAGTTCGTAATGAAAAGAACGAACTTCAAATTCCCAAATTACTGGCCTTGTCGGACATGCGTCAAACCTTGGTGCTTCGTGCTTGGATTGAAAGTTTTGGTTTGGTGCCACCTTCTAAAGCTCGCTTAACCGAACAATTGCGTCAAGCTCGCGAAACGCACTCTGATACGCAATTAACGTTCCGAATGGATAACTTTGAAATGCGTCGTCATGGGGCACGGTTGGTGATGCGTAAGCAATCCGCTCCCAAGAAAGACACAACGCGTTTTGAGACGCTTAATTGGCGTGGAGAGGGTCGCTATCCGTTACCCTCTTGGAACGGTGAGTTGGTTGTCAGAGTGGTGGGTGATGACGAAGCCGGAGTCGCAGAGAGTATGTTAAGTGAGGGGGTCCTTCAGGTGCGTCCTCGCTCGGGTGGGGAGAAGATGAAGATTCATCGCGCGCGTCCCCGCAAAACACTTAAAGCACTTTATCAAGAAGCCGACATCGCTGAATTTGATCGCTCTGACTTGCCCCTTCTTTGGTGCAACGATGATTTGATCTATGCTGCGGGTCTTGGGATGGATACCAAGTTTGCCAAGACCGAGAGCGATGGTGAAAAGCGCTACGCCTTTGAATGGGTGCCCGATGAGACACTCTTTTCACTAATGCAGTCTTAACGTATTCATTATTGGGCCACTTTAATAGGTGGCCTTTTTTTATTTTCCCCTTAACTCTTTTGTTTCATTGAGTTTTTTTCCAAATCAATGACTCTCATTGTGAATTTCAATAAGTAACAACTATATCTTGTGTATTCTTTTGATTCTGATACTAAATAAAGATATTAGTGAAGGCTCCCATGACTATAAAGATTGATTACTCGCGCGACACCCTCTTTGACGAGTTGGGGATGGTGCGCTTGCGTGAAAGCTATATGCGTGCGGATGAAAATAGTCCGCAAGACCGTTTGGCATTTGTTGCTCAATCGTTTGCAACGGATGAAGCGCATGCGCAACGTATCTATGACTATGCTTCTAAACATTGGTTAAGTTTTTCTACGCCCATTTTGAGTTTCGGTCGTACGAAAAAGGGGTTGCCCGTGAGCTGTTTTCTTTCTTACATGGAAGATAGCGCAGAAGGCTTGGTGGATACGCTCTCGGAAGTCAATTGGCTTTCGATGTTGGGCGGTGGCGTGGGCATTCACTTGGCCATTCGCAGTGCCGATGAAAAAAGCGTTGGTGTGATGCCTCACTTGAAAGTCTATGATGCGGCTTGTTTGGCTTATCGTCAAGGCACGACCCGTCGAGGCTCTTATGCAGCCTTTTTGTCGGTTGATCATCCCGATATTGTCCAATTCATTGAGATGCGCAAGCCCACGGGCGACCAGAATATGCGTACGCTCAATTTGCATCACGGGATTAACATCACGGATGCTTTCATGCAAAAGATTGAAGAAAGCATGAAGGATGGCAACGCCGATGACAGCTGGCCCTTGAAGGATCCGCATTCAGGCAAAGTCGTGGAAGTGGTGAGTGCAAGAGATATTTGGCAGCGCATTTTAGAGTTACGTATGCAAACGGGCGAACCCTACTTGGTCTTCACCGACACGGCCAATCGGTCGTTGCCCGAGTGGCTTCAAGCGCAAGGCTTAACCATCAATGGCTCTAACCTTTGCACGGAAATCTTTTTACCGACGAGTGCCGATCGCACGGCAGTTTGCTGCTTAAGTTCCGTGAACGTGGAGTACTTTGATGAGTGGAAAAAGGAAGATCGTTTTATCGATGACGTGATGATGTTCCTCGATAACGTCCTTGAGTACTTTATCGAGCACGCGCCCGATCCTATTTCGCGAGCGAAATATTCGGCGCAACGCGAGCGTTCTGTGGGCTTGGGCACGTTGGGTTTACATGCGTATTTCCAACGCAAAGGGATTGCGTTTGACAGTGCCATGGCAAAAGCGCTTAATCGTCGAATTTTCGAACATATCCATCAAAAGTGTGCCCTGGCAGACCACCGTTTGTGTGAAGAGCGAGGGCCGTGCCCTGATGCAAAAGACGCTGGCATCAAACGACGTTTTTCTCACTGGATGGCCGTGGCCCCCAATGCGTCTTCCAGTTTGATTGTTGGCAACACCAGTCCTTCGATTGAACCGCGACGCGCCAATGTCTATCGTCAGGATACGATTTCGGGCGCTCACATTGTGAAAAACCGTTATTTGGTTAAAGCGCTCGATGAACTTCAAATGAATACCGATGAAGTTTGGGCGGACATCATTGCGCATGACGGTAGTGTTCAACATCTTGAGGCGATCCCGGAAGCTATTAGAGAAGTCTTTAAAACCGCTCAGGAGCTTGACCAACGTTGGTTAATTGAATTGGCGGCCGACCGTCAAATGTACATTGATCAGGGGCAGTCGCTCAATTTATTTTTCCCTGCTGATGTTTCAGTCGCCTACTTGCACGCCTGCCACTTCATGGCATGGAAGCGGGGATTAAAGTCACTTTATTACTGCCGAAGCGATAAGTTAAGAAAGGCCGATCGCGTGGGAGTGGCGATTGAACGTCGTCGCATTGAAGACGATATCAATATGCGTGAAGTCTTAGAAGATAGCACCTGTTTGGCTTGTGAAGGATAAAAAATGGATAAGAAGAAAACCCTTTTGACGCAAAGTCGTGACTACTATAAACCCTTTGTTTATCCGTGGGCGTATGACGCTTTCATGCAGTCAGAACAGATGCATTGGCTCTGGACTGAGGTGCCGATGGTCGAAGACGTGAAAGATTGGCGTTTGCGTTTAACGGAAGCTGAACGTGACTTTTTAACGAAGGTTTTTCGCTTCTTCACACAAGGCGACATCGATGTGAGTTCGGCTTATGTTCATACCTATTTGCCGGCCTTCCCACAGCCAGAAATCCGTATGATGCTCTCGAGCTTTGCGGCTCGTGAAGCCGTGCACGTTGCGGCGTACTCTCACTTAATTGAAACCTTAGGGATGCCAGAGGCCATCTATAACGAATTCTTAGAGTACGAAGCGATGGCCGATAAACATGACTACTTCCACGGTCTTCGAGAAGATGACGAGGAAAATCTTGCCGCCAAGATGGCTGCGTTTTCTGCTTTCACCGAAGGGATGCAGTTATTTTCTAGCTTTGTGATGCTTTTAAACTTCACGCGCAACGGTACGATGCGAGGCATGGGGCAAATTATTGCCTGGTCAATTAACGATGAAACGTTGCACACCGAGTCGATGATTAAGCTTTTCCGTGAGTACATCACGCAAAACCCCGACATGTGGAACGATGATTTAAAGCGCACGATTTACACGATTGCCGAAAAGATGGTGGAATTGGAAGACCGCTTCATTGAGTTGGCGTTCGGTATGAACGAAATGCAAAAACTTACGCAAGAAGATGTTAAAGCCTATATTCGTTACATTGCCGATCGCCGTCTTATTGCTATGGGGATGAAGGGGATTTTTGGTGTTAAGCACAATCCTTTGCCTTGGGTGGATGCCATGCTGGGGGTCACGCACACCAATTTCTTTGAAAATCGAGTCGTGGATTACGCCAAGGGCGCTTTAACAGGGGATTGGAGTGATGTTTGGGGCGGAGCCAAAGACTGATTTTTCGACAAGATAATGTCATTTTGTGGGCACTTTTTTGTGAATGAGAAAGTGCCCATATCTTTAACTTTTTGTTCAATAGTCAGACATTTGCGAAAAAAGTTGAACGTAATAAGACTTTTCTTTGCAAAATACATGCTAGAGCTAAGAACATATGTTATGTTCAAAACATATGTTGTTCTAAAAAACATATGTTATTCCAAGAAACATATGTCAACATAAGTGACATAAGCAACGAAATGATTTGAGAGATAAACCATGGTTACAGCGATTCAAGTAAGAGGCGCTCGCGTCCACAACCTTAAAAATATTGATGTGGATATTCCGCTCAACAAAATTGTGGGCATCGCAGGTGTCTCCGGTTCCGGCAAATCATCTCTTGCTTTGGGCGTTCTTTATACGGAAGGCTCTCGCCGTTATTTGGAAGCTCTTTCAACCTATACGCGCCGACGTTTGACACAAGCGCCTCGAGCAGATGTTGATGAGGTCTTATACATTCCTTCTGCATTGGCTCTTCACCAGCGTCCTCAAGTTCCCGGTATTCGCAGTACCTTCGGAACGGGAACGGAACTATTGAATTCCTTGCGTTTAATGTTTTCGAGACTGGCTTCACACCGTTGCCCCAATGGTCACTATGTCGAGCCGACGTTGGACGTTGCTGCCGAGCGTCCTTTGATTTGTCCCGTGTGTGGCGTGAAGTTTTTTGCACCGGGAGCCGAGAGTTTGGCCTTTAATTCGCAAGGGGCGTGCCGCACCTGCGATGGAACGGGGGTCGTCAGAACGGTTGATCGAGCAACATTAGTGCCCGATGAAACGCTCACCATTGATGAAGGGGCTGTGATGCCTTGGAAAACCTTGATGTGGTCTTTGATGACAGATGTGTGCCGTGCAATGGGAGTCAGAACCGATGTTCCTTTTAAAGAGTTAACAGAGAAAGAAAAAGCCATTGTCTACGATGGGCCTGCCATTAAAAAACATATCTTCTACCATCCCAAAGGATCAAACGATGCAGCCGAATTGGATTTCACGTATTTTAGTGCTGTACGCACCGTCGAAAATGCTTTATCGAAAGTAAAAGATGAAGCGGGGATGAAACGTGTTGAGCGTTTCTTACGCTTAGATGAATGTCCTGATTGTCATGGGTCTCGCTTTTCTGAAGCCGCTCGTGCACCAAAGATCAATGGTGTAAGCATTGATGAAGTCTGTCGTTGGCCTTTGACGGATGTTTGCCACTGGGTTGAGAAAGTTCCCAGTACTTTACCCAAAGAAATGCGTCCGATGGCTCAAAGCATCTGTGAAAGTTTTACGCATACGGCTGCACGGCTTTTGGACTTAGGCCTAGGCTACTTGTCTTTAGATCGAGCAGCATCTACTTTGTCAACGGGGGAACGGCAACGCATGCAGTTGGCTCGTGCTGTCAGAAACCGTACAACAGGGGTGCTCTATGTTTTAGATGAACCCTCCATCGGCTTGCATCCCGCCAATATTGAGGGGTTGAAAGCCGTGATGCGAGAGCTTATCGCCGACGGTAATTCGGTTCTCTTGGTGGATCACGATGTGGACATTTTGCGAGAAGCCGATTGGATCGTGGAAATGGGGCCGTCGGCCGGACGCGATGGCGGTGAAGTGGTGGCCCAAGGGACGGTTGACGCCATTAAAGCGGCAGAGCAATCCAGAATTGGTCCTTATTTGGCGGGAAAGCCCGCGGTGGTGCGCCCCAAGATTTCAAAAAATGAGGTTTTTTCTTTTGGAGAAATCGCTCTTGCAACCGATTCAATTCACACGGTTAAACCTTTAAAGGTTTCGATCCCGAAGTCTCGTTTGACAGTGGTGACCGGTGTCTCGGGTTCAGGCAAAACCACGTTAATTCTTGAGAGTCTTTTGCCCGCGCTTAAGGCCCATTGTGACGGAACGACTCTTCCCAGTCACGTGAAAAGCATCAAGGCAGACGGCATTAAAAATATTAAGTTGATTGATGCCACGCCCATTGGTACGAACGTTCGTTCGACCGTTGCCACCTATGCAGGCGTGCACGATGATTTGCGTAAAGCTTTTGCAAGAACGCCAGAGGCAAAGGATGCTGGACTCAAGGCTGGAGACTTTTCTTATAACACAGGAAAACTTCGTTGCCCCGAGTGTGACGGTACGGGTGTCATCAGTCTTGATGTGCAGTTCTTGCCCGATGTTGATATTCCGTGCCCCGTTTGTCACGGCAGACGCTACTCGCAAGACGCTGATCTCATTCACCGAGTTTCAAAGTCAGGCGACTCTTTGACATTACCGCAACTGATGCAAATGGACGTCACTAGTGCCCTTAAAGTGACCCAGGATATGAAGCCCGTTAACCAAAAGCTTCAAGTATTGGAGGACTTAGGTTTAGGCTATTTGACGTTAGGAGAAGCCACACCGGGGCTATCCGGTGGTGAAGCGCAACGCTTAAAGTTAGCCGGTGAATTTACCCGTGGGCAAGAGGATAGTGTCTTTATTTTTGATGAACCCACGATTGGTTTGCATCCGGAAAACGTGGCAACCTTAATGGCAGTGTTTGACCGCTTGGTTGCCTCGGGCGCAACAGTGATTGTGATTGAGCACGACTTGGATGTGATTCGCAGTGCTGACTGGATGATTGATATGGGGCCAGGTGGCGGGGAAGCCGGTGGTACGGTGGTCTTTGCCGGTAAACCGGAAGATGCCCGTTTGGAAAAAGTGTCTGTAACGGGGCGCCATCTCTAGTAACGAGTCAAAAAACACAAAACCCACCGAAATTTCGATGGGTTTTTGCGTTATCTATGGAAGTCTCAGATTACTTCAATGCTTCGAAAACACGAGCCTTGATTTCATCGATGGCACCCAAGCCGCTGATGCTGCGGTATTGGGGAGCAGACTCAACGCCGGAGGCAGCCAAGTCACCGTAGAATTTCACCAAAGCTTCGGTTTGAGCGTGGTAAACACCCAAGCGCTTCAAAACGACTTCTTCCTTGTCGTCATCACGTTGGATCAACGGATCGCCCGTCACGTCGTCCTTACCTTCAACCTTAGGCGGATTGTAGACGATGTGGTACGTACGTCCGGAGACCGGATCAACGCGACGACCGCTCATACGCGTAACGATTTCTTCGTCCGGTACGGCGATTTCGAGCACGAAGTCGATCGGCACACCGGCAGCTTGCAAAGCTTCAGCTTGCGGGATCGTACGGGGGAAACCGTCGAACAAGAAGCCATTGGCGCAATCCGGTTGCGTCAAACGTTCTTTGACCAAACCGATGATGATTTCGTCAGAAACCAATTGACCCTTGTCCATCACTTCCTTAGCGGCCAAGCCTAACGGGGTACCGGCCTTAACGGCAGCGCGCAACATATCGCCCGTAGAAATTTGGGGGATACCAAACTTTTCTTTAATAAAAGCGGCTTGCGTGCCCTTACCGGCACCCGGGGGTCCAATCAAAATTAAACGCATGACTTCACTCCTTAAAATTTAAATGTTCGAGCCCAATGACACTGGGCTCAACTGATACATCAAGTATTCTAAAACAAAAAAATGGGCTTTTCTTTGTTAAGCCCATGTCCGAAAGGTTAAGCTTCTTTGGCAAAGGCCTCTCTGACGCGCTCGAGATCCTCCGGCGTATCGACGCCTGCGGGCAATGCGCCCGGTAAAATCGTCACGGCAATCTTCACACCGTACCAAAGAGCGCGCAATTGCTCCAAGCTCTCCCAGCGTTCAATCGGGGCTTGTTCCCACTTCGGGTATTGCTTCAGGAACTTTACTCGATAGGCGTACAAACCGATGTGACGCAAAGGATGGAGACCTTCAGGCAATGCATCGGGATTTTCTCGGAACGCATCGCGCGGCCACGGAATCGGGGCACGGCTAAAGGTGATGGCATTGTTGTTATTGTCCAGTGCCACCTTAACGACATTGGGACTCATGAATTCTTCGATGCTATCGATCGGATGCGCAGCCGTGGCCATATCGCACTCGGGGTGGTCTTCTAAGAGTTGAGCCACTTGAGAGATCACTTCGGGCGGAATCAACGGTTCGTCGCCTTGCACGTTCACAACAATGGCACCCAAAGGCAAACCCATCTTTTCAACGGTTTCGGCCAATCGGTCGGTGCCGGTGAGGTGATTCGCAGAGGTTAAAAGGGCTTTTACGCCATGGGCTTCACAAGCGGCCAAAATGTCAGGGTGGTCGGTTGCGACCATCACGTCTTTAGCACCGGATTGAAGGGCACGTTCAGCAACGCGCACGACCATGGGTTTGCCACCAATGTCCTTTAAAGGCTTTTCCGGCAAGCGCGTCGACTTCATGCGCGACGGGATAATGGCATAAAAAGCACTCATGATTTAACCCTCACGAACAAGACTCAAGCGCTTAGCATAGGCTTCGCACTCTTCGGGGGAAAGTTTGTCAGCTTCTTGCGGGATCATATTGGGGATTTGGTCCTTCATTTGAAAGCCCAAAGCGCAACGCGGACAGGCAAAGCGCGTTTTTTCTTCATCCCAAACCAAAGCACCCTTACAGACCGGGCACACGAGCGTGGCGGTCAAACGGGAATCAAGCTTCATTTTCTAACCCCTTTTCTTTCAATTTGTTTTCAATAAAGTCGACCAAGTACGGATCAATATCCACAAGATACTCTACCCAGTAGATGCGTTCATCATGACCCAATTGCGGATGTTGACGACATTTAACAGCATCCTTACCCGTAATGAGAATGATATCTTCCTTGGCGTCTTTAAACGGATTTGTCTCAAAAGCGAAGTGGTCTCCGAGTTCAACCATTTCACCTTCAATGTCATGGGCGCGAAGCATGGCAAAAAAGCGCCCCGGCGCAGCAATACCGGCCGCGGCACGAACGGTCTTTCCGCTTACGGCCAACTCATCCAAATTAAGCGTCTTCGTGCCGTCTAAGGAACGTGCCAAGCCTAAGACAGCAGTCGCAGCAAAACGAGGCGTGCGACTATCGAACGTATCTTCGGTGGCGTTTAAGACAATGGCATCGACATCATCTAAGCGGGAGGGCGGTTCACGCAAGGGGCCGGCGGGCAATACCCAACCGTTACCCAAACCGCGAGCACCCACAACGGCAATTTCCACGTCACGAGCAAGACCGTAGTGTTGAAGACCATCATCGCTGATGATGAGGTCGCACTCAGGGTACTTGTCCAAAATCAAGTGAGCTGCCGCAATACGGTCACGAGCCACAGCCACGGGAACACCCGATTGCTGAGCAATCAAAAGGGGTTCATCACCCACTTCGGAAGCGGGGCTCGTGGGTGTGACCATCTTCGGCAATTCATCTTTGCGACCGAAACCGCGAGAGATGACGGCAGGGTGATAACCACGATGGGCCAATTCCTTCACCAACGCAATGGTCACGGGCGTTTTGCCGGTGCCACCCACGTAGATATTGCCGACCACGACTACGGGGACGGGCAACTTTTTAGGAACAAGCTTTTGACGGCGGTTATGACTTGCCCAAAGAAAAGCGACGGAAAGGGGACTGAGCGTGCAGGCAAGAAGACCTTTTTTGGTCCATTGACGATGCAACCAAGATTCGATACTAGCGCGCATTGAATCCTCCGTTTAAAAGAGTGGGAGGAAGCAAACGTATCGGTACGGTACTGTCTGAAGACATGTGTGTAGAGAGAATGATCTCATGAAAAACATTAACTAACTAATGATACACAAAAACTTTAACTTTTCCTTGACAGAATGGCGGGTTTTTTAAAAAGTTTTGCACAATGGGTTTTCCTTTTAAATTGAACGACTTAGAGAGTATTGAAAAAGTTGTGCACAAATATTGTGTAAAAGTAACAAAAAATGACACCCTGAGGTTGCCTAAGGT
>DBFZTP010000114.1:0-8863 GCA_048520025.1 Candidatus Aphodousia sp. | reverse complement strand
TTCTTGGCCATTCAAGAGACGGCTTTACGTGAAGATTGGGAAAAGACGATTGATGCCAAGATTGTGGGCGTCATCTCCAACCGTCCCGATGCCAAGGGATTGGAATTGGCCGCTGGTTACGGGATCGACACGAAGGTGATCGATCATAAGCTTTTTGAAACGCGTGAAGCGTTTGAAGAAGAGCTTTATAAGGCTGTTTCTGCCTACGAGCCCGACTTGATCGTGCTCGCAGGCTTTATGCGAATTTTGACGGCCGGTTTCGTGGATCGTTTCCCGGGTAAGATCTTAAACATTCATCCGGCAATTTTGCCCTCCTTTAAGGGATTGGACACACACCAACGCGCCATTGATGCCGGTGTTCGCGTGCACGGCACGACGGTGCACTTTGTGACGGCTGCCTTAGACGGTGGTGCCATTATTGCTCAAGCGGTTGTCCCCGTGTTGCCCACCGATGACGAACACGCCTTGGCCGATCGCGTCTTGGTTTATGAACACCAAATTTATGCTCGCGCCGTGAAGGCCTGTGTCAGTGGCAAGGTGCGTTATGAAAACGAGCGTGCCGTCATGGATAACGAGACGGCTTTGTCTTTAACCCTTTTTGGTAACAAATAATCATGTTTGAGAAGAAAAAATCTTACGGTTCTCGTCAAGGCTCTGCGCGTCGTTTGACCGACCGTCAACGCACGGCCCGTACGCGTCAATTGCAAGAAGCCCGCTCGATGACCAAGGCCGATCGTCAACGTGTCGCCGGTGCTCAATTTGATCCCACGCGTCGCCAATCTCGCAGCGGCGGTCCGCGTGTCACCGGTTTGATTGTTGAAGAATTGGGTAAAGCATTGGGTTCTGTATTGCGCCTTGATGGCCCGGCCGATGTATTGATGAGTAAGTTCTTCCGCAATAACCACAAGTTGGGCTCTCGTGACCGCAGCATGATTGCAGAGGCCATCTTCTACACGTTGCGCCACTTGTCTTCCATTTCTTGGCAAATGAAGCCGATCGTGCCCGCTCGTGCTCCGAAGTTAACCGCGATGGTGGCTTTAGCACGCATTTATGGCCGCGATGCGTTGGATGCCAAGACCGTGGGTAACGATGCTCAACCCTTAGATAACATCTTGCGCAGTAAGGTCGAAAATGCAACGGCTTTGGTGCAATCCGAGTTACCTTTCTGGCTCTTTGATCGCTTGAATAAGCAATTTGGTGAAGGGGCGAACGATTTGTTTGAATCGATGAAGGAAGGTGCACCGCTTGATCTTCGCGTGAATTTGCTTAAAGCCAAGCGTGAAGAGGTTTTAGAAGCTTTAGCTGAACACGGGGTTGAAGCTTTTGAAACGCCCTTGTCACCCGACGGCGTGCGTTTGACGACAAAGCCCGGTTTAACGAGTTGGCCTCTTTATCGTGAAGGCAAAATTGACGTGCAAGATGAAGGCAGTCAATTGATCGCTCGTTTGGTGCAACCGCGTCGAGGCGAGATGGTTTGCGACTTCTGCGCCGGTGCCGGTGGTAAGACCTTGGCTTTGGGGGCTTTAATGCGCTCGACTGGCCGCTTGTATGCTTTTGATGTCAACGAAAAGCGTTTGGCCGGTATGACGCCGCGCATGCGTCGTGCAGGTTTAAGTAATGTGCACCCGATTGCGATTAAAACCGAACGTGATACGCGTGTAAAGCGCTTGGTTGGCAAGTTTGACCGTGTGTTGGTTGATGCCCCTTGCTCCGGGACGGGCACCCTTCGTCGAAACCCCGACTTGAAGTGGCGCATGAGCGAAGAGGAATTGGCCCGCATCAATGAGATTCAAAAAAATGTCTTAGATAGCGCAAGTCGTTTGGTCAAAGACGGTGGTCGCTTGGTTTATGCCACGTGCTCCTTGTTGCGTGAAGAAAACCAAGGCGTCGTGGAAAGCTTCTTAGAAGCTCATCCTGACTTTGTGTTGGTTAACTCGATTGACGTTTTGGGTAAGCAAGGCGTGACGCTTCCCCAATGCACGCAAAACGAAGCCCCTTACTTCGTGATGGCACCGCATCAAAGCGGAACCGACGGTTTCTTCGGTGCTGTGCTTGAGCGTCGCAAACCTCAAGTAGAGCGTGAAGAAAAACGCGAAGAGCCTGAAGTCGAATCTGACCAAAAGAATGACGGCGCAGGCGAAAATCTTTAAGACTTAGTGCTACGATTAAGGCAGGAAGAATCAATTTCTGCCTTTTTTTTATGTTTTCAGTTCCCAAGTCACTCGCATTTTTATTGGCAACGTGCTCCATGATCGGGCCGTTTTCTGCCAATACCTACATGCCCGGTCTCTCGCAAATCGGGCATGAGTTTGGTGTGAGCGAAGTGATGGGCTATCAAACGCTTTCAACTTACTTGATGGCCTTTGCGTTTTCATCGCTTTTCGTTGGGGCGGTTTCAGACGAATTCGGTCGCAAAAAGGTGATGGTTTGGGGCTTGTTTATTTACGCCTTAGCCAGTATCTTGGCCGCCTTAAGTCCTAACTACACCACGTTTGTTATTGCCCGTATTTTGATGGGGTTTTTCGCCTCCGGTGGCGCTGTTCTTGCAATGGCCATCACGCGAGACCTCTACGATGATATAAGAGCTCAAGAGCTAACGAGCCTCATTGCCATTATTTTTGCATTAGCCCCTGTTTTTTCACCCATTATCGGTGGTTGGATTGTGGTGTTGGCCGGCTGGCGGTTTGTCTTTTGGTTTTTGGCGGCTTTGGCTTTGAGCATTGCTTTGATGAGCCTCTTTTTCTTAAAAGAAACGCACCCTGAAGATCAACGTCAAGCTTTTCGATTTAAGCCTTTGGTTAAGAGTTATGCCGGTGCCATGAAAAACACCGCTTTCACGGCAGGCGTCTTTTGTAACGGCTTTATCTTCATGGGGAGCATTCTCTTTTCTGCCGGCGCTCCCGATTACGTTGAAAACATTATGAAAATGGGGGTAACGGACTTCGGTTACCTCATGATTCCTTTGATTGGGTTTTCTGTTTTAGGCTCAATGGCTTGCACGTGGCTGACGCGCCGTTTAGGTGACGAACGAACCATGCTCACGCAAATTATCACGATGTATATCGCGGGGATCGTCGGTGTTGCTCTTAACTATTTTTATGAAGTTCCCTATCCGTGGTGCCTCGTAGCCCCCATTGTTTATAGTATTGCCATGTCCATTGAGCGACCGATTCTAACGGTCTACAACTTAGACTATTTCCCGAAAAATCGGGGCATGGCAGCGAGCATTCAACAATTTTTCCAAACCTCTGCTTTTGCCTTCTGTGCCGCCTTCTGGGTGCCTATTGTGATGGGCAGCGCATGGAAGTATGATTTAGTGTTGCTCTTTTGTGGGGTGATGGTCAGCATTAGCTGGTGGGTGGTTTTAAAAACCCGCAAACGCTGCCTTCCTGCCAATTACGGTCAAACACAGAAACATTAACTATGAGGAGTGTGTATGCCGGCACAAACGTTATACGAAAAAATCGTTCGCTCGCATACGGTCAAAACCATTGATAATGATACGGTTTTGCTCTACGTCGATGCTCACTTTGCCAATGAATACACAAGCCCACAAGCTTTTGCGGGTTTAGTCGATAGAGACATTGGCGTTTTCTCTCCTGATTCTCACCTCTGTGTGGTTGATCACATTATTCCTTCGGCCGATGTTTCGCCTCGAGTGATTGTCGATGAAGCCAGTGCCATTCAAGCCTCCAATCTTGAAAAAAATTGTTGCAGGTATGGCATTCAAGCCTTTTACGGTGCAAACGACCCTTATCAAGGCGTTGAACACGTTTTAATGGACGAACAAGGTTTGGTGCGACCGGGGATGGTGGTGATTTGTGGGGACAGTCATACAACAACGCATGGTGCCTTGGGCGCATTGGCTTTTGGGATCGGTACGTCTGAGATTGAACACATTTTAGCCACGCAAACCCTGGTTTATCGTTTGGCAAAAACGATGCTTGTGAAAATCGATGGACAATTGCACTTGGGGGCAACACCAAAAGATTTGGCATTAACGGTGATGCGTACCTTAAGCGCTCGAGGGGCTTTGGGACATGTAGTCGAATACCAAGGCAGTGCCGTCAATGCACTCGACATCGAAGGTCGTATGACGCTTTGCAATATGACTGTAGAAGCCGGCGCCCGAGGAGCGTTGATTGCGCCTGATGACAAGAGCGTTGAGTGGGTCAAGAACCATGCATTGGGAATGAGCGATGAAGAATGGTCTCAAGCAAACGCTTATTGGGAGACGCTCAAGAGCGACGCTGACGCAACGTTTGATGCGGTGTATGAGATTGATGCTTCAACCATCTCTCCGATGATCACTTGGGGAACGAGCCCTGATCAGGTGGTTGCTATTGATGAGGCGATTCCGATGCCGGATAGTTTTGCCGATGTCCAAGACAAGGAGGCTGCCAAGCGAGCTCTCGCTTATCAAGGTTTAGAAGCGGGGAAGTGTCTTAAAGGCACGAAGATTGATCACGTCTTTATCGGTTCGTGCACCAATGCAAGACTCTCTGACTTAATGGCAGCAGCTGAAATTCTGAAAGGCCGTAAAGTGGCACCTCATGTCAGAGCTCAAGTGGTGCCGGGTTCGATGTGGGTGCGTCGTCAAGCTGAGGCTTTGGGAATCGATAAGATTTTTAAAGACGCAGGGTTTGAATGGCGAAAGAGCGGTTGCTCCTTGTGTTTGGCCATGAATGATGATGTGTTAGAAGCGGGAGTGCGTTGTGTGTCAACCACGAATCGCAACTTTGAAGGCCGTCAAGGCCGAGGCAGTCACACGCACTTGGGTAGCCCTCAAATGGCGGCAGCGGCTGCGGTGATGGGCGTTATTTGCGATTGGCGCAAACTTGCGAAGAAGGAGTAGGACCATGGAAAAACTTGTTACGTTAACATCGGTCGCTGTTCCTTTGCCGATCGACAACTGCGATACCGATCAAATCATGCCTAAGCAATTCTTGCGTGGTATTGATAAGTCGGGCTTGGCTCGTGGTACGTTTTTTAATATGCGTTATGATGCCCAGGGGCACTTGCGCGAGGATTGCCTTTTTAATCAGCCGGAATATAAAGATGCCAAGATGATTGTGGCAGGGCCCAACTTCGGTTGTGGGTCTTCTCGTGAGCATGCTGTGTGGGGTCTGATGCAGATGGGGTTCCGAGTTGTGATTGCCACAGGCTTTGGTGAAATCTTCTATTCCAACTGCTTCAATAACGGTCTTTTAGCAGCCAAAGTCACACCCTCAGTTTCTGAAGAAATTTTTGAAGCGGTCAGCCGCGGCCCTCAAACTTTGACGATTGATGTGGCGCATCGCACGATTTCTGATGGCGACAGAACATGGAGCTTTGAAATCGGGGAACGTCATCAACACATGATCCTTGAAGGCTTGGACATGGTTGGTGCAACGATGAAGGACTTGGATGCCATTCGTGATTTTAAGAATTGTCACGAAGCTCAATTTCCTTGGATGGCAGGGTTGCCGGCAAAAGCCAAGGGCCTATTGAAGTATTAATTTCTGCAAAAGTGGCAGGCATGAAAAAAGCTCGGAAATTCCGAGCTTTTTTCGAAAACTGCACTCAATTACTTGAGCTTCGTTTCCTTGTAAACAACGTGCTTACGTGCAACCGGGTCAAACTTGGAAATTTCCATCTTGCCCGTGCTCGTGCGCTTGTTCTTGGTCGTCGTATAGAAGTGACCCGTACCTGCGGTCGATTCTAACTTGATCTTTTCACGGTTACCCTTTGCCATGGTGAACTCCTATTAGATTTCGCCGCGGGCGCGGAGATCCGCTAAGACCGCATCAATGCCGAGCTTGTCGACCGTACGGAGACCTGCCGCCGTCAAACGCAAACGAACCCAACGGTTTTCGCTTTCAACCCAAAAACGACGATATTGAAGATTGGGCATGAAGCGACGCTTCGTCTTGTTGTTTGCGTGAGAAACGCGGTGGCCGACCATCGGCGCTTTGCCGGTGACTTGACACACTCGTGCCATCGCTAACTCCGTTCAAAAAATTAAACAAAACAAACCCATCCGAAGTTATCCACCTCGGTGGGAAAACAGTGTGTGACATTATACGCAGATACAATGCATGACGCAAATCTTTCTGCAATTTTGTTAAAACACCGTATTCTCAGGGCTTTGGTTCGACGCAGTATAGGCTTGTTCGTGGTTCTCGTCAATGAAAATTGAAAGAAAATTTGAGATTTCGGTGTTTCGTTGTCTGAAAAACAGCCTTTTGCGTTAAACTTGATCCGTTTCGACTTGCGTAAAACGAATACCTTTATCAGGATTTAGTTTTTAACGCTGTCAGAGTATCAGTTCTATAGTTTTGATTGATTATGAAAGTTTATTTAGCTCAGCCTCGTGGTTTTTGTGCCGGTGTTAACCGAGCGATTGCAATTGTTGAACGTGCGCTTCAAAAGTACGGTGCTCCGATATATGTCCGCCATGAAATCGTTCATAACAAAACGGTGGTGAATGAATTAAAAGCCAAGGGCGCCATCTTTGTTGAAGATTTAACGGAAGTGCCCGATGACGCCACGGTGATTCTTTCAGCTCACGGTGTCTCTCAAGCAGTGAAGGACTATGCTGCACAAAGACAATTTCGGATGATTTTCGATGCGGCCTGTCCCTTGGTGATGAAGGTTCATCGTGAAGTGATCAAAATGCACCAAGACGGCTTGACCGTTATTGTGGTGGGACACAAGGGACATGCCGAAGTCGATGGCACCGTGGGTCAAGTTCCTGACAATATTTATCGCGTCTACTCAGACGAAGAGGTTGAGGCGCTTAATGTTCCCGATGTCACGAAAGTCGGTTATGTGACGCAAACGACCTTGTCGGTGGACGAGACGCAATCCATCATCGCTAAGCTCAAAGCAAAGTTTCCTGGCATCCGCTCTTTGTCGCCGGCCGATATTTGCTATGCCACCCAAAGTCGTCAACAAGCGGTTAAACAATTAGCCAAGCAAGTTGATACGGTATTGGTTGTCGGATCCGTGACGAGTTCTAACTCGAAGCGCTTGCGTGATATCGCCCAACAAGAGGGCGTGACGGCGTATTTAATCGATAATGCTGAAGAAATCGACTTGGCTTGGTTAGAGGGTTGTGAGCGTGTCGGCATTACGGCAGGCGCTTCTGCTCCTGAGCATCTCGTTCAAGGGGTGATTGAACTGTTAAAGGCCCATGGGGCTGAATCCGTTGAAACATTGGAAGGCGTGCCGGATCGTATCAGTTTCCCGTTGCCGGCCGGTCTTTAATTGGGAGTGAAAGATGGCAAAAGAAAAGCATCAAAGTGCTACGCCAGCAACCGAATGGTTTAAGAAAAATAAAGTTGAGTTTGAGTCTTTGACTTACGAGTACGTCGAGCATGGCGGTACGAGCTATGTTGCCGAGACCTTTGGCCTTAATCACCATGAAGTCGTCAAGACGCTTATCATGGAAGATGAACATGCCAATCCCTTAGTGATTTTGATGCACGGGGATTGCGAGGTAAGCACAAAGAATTTGGCTCGACAAATTGGCGTGAAGCACATTGCGCCTTGTAAGCCTGAGCAAGCCCAGCGCAATAGCGGTTATCAAGTGGGTGGTACGTCACCCTTTGGCACTCGCAAACGTATGCCAGTCTATGTCCAAGAAAGCATTTTGGAAGTGCCGCAAATTTATATCAATGGCGGTCGTCGGGGTTTCATCGTCAAAATTGCTTCCTCGGTGTTAACCGAGAAATTAGGCGCAAAACCCGTTGATTGCGCAAACGAAAAAGAGCTTTAAGTAAGAAAAACGGTGCAAGTAGAAAATTCAATCTGCACCGTTTTTCTTTAATGAATGTCGCCCGCTGCGTCTTTTAATCGCCAGCGCGGTTTAACGCCAAACTTTAAGTTCTTAAAGTGTTGGGCAATTTCATCTTCACTCATGTGCTTGATGCGCTCAAGCCCTGCCGTTGCAATCATGGCACCGTTGTCCGTGCAAAGTTTAATGGGCGGGAAGAATACTTCCATGCCACGCTTTCGCATTTCATAAACCAAGCGATTGCGAAGTTGCTTATTGGCAGAAACGCCGCCAGCAACCACCAAAGTCTTCATGTGGTGTGTTTTCATGGCTTTGACGACTTTGGCTGCTAATACATCCACGACGGAGTCCACAAAGGCTCTGGCCAAATTTTGACGGAAGGTTTCATCATTAGGATCTTCCGCTTTATTAACAGCGGCTAAAACAGCGGTTTTTAATCCTGAAAAACTCATGTCCAGGTTGCCCGAGTGCAGCATGGGACGCGGCAAATCAATGGCGCCACTGACACCTTTGTCGGCTAACGCAGAAACAGCAGGGCCACCCGGGTAGCACATACCCAAGAGCTGAGCCGTCTTATCGAAGGCTTCACCCACGGCGTCATCCAACGTATCGCCCAAGAGTTCATAATCGCCGAACTTCGTCACTTTCATAATCTGTGTGTGACCCCCAGAGACCAATAAAGCAATGAAGGGGAATTGGGGAGCGGGGTCGGCTAATAAATTGGCTAACAAGTGACCTTCCATGTGATGAATGCCAATCACGGGAATGTCTAAAGAATAAGCAAGGGCGTGCGCAACGCTCACCCCTACTAAAAGCGCACCGGCCAGTCCCGGACCTTGCGTGACGGCAATGGCATCGAGCTCTTCTTTTGTTTTACCGGCTTCTTTCAAAACCTTTTCAACCAACGGAATGACACGCCGGATATGGTCGCGACTGGCCAACTCCGGCACCACACCGCCGTAGAGTTTGTGCATGTCAATTTGGGTGTGAACGGCATGAGCTAAAAGCCCTTTTTTGTCATCAATCAGAGCCACGCCCGTTTCGTCACATGACGATTCAAGTCCAAGAATGAGCATAAATTAAAAA
>DBFZTP010000113.1:0-11835 GCA_048520025.1 Candidatus Aphodousia sp. | reverse complement strand
CTTCAATCCCATATCCAAGCCAATGACACCCTCAGCCATAATGGATGTTATCAATGGAGGTTCACATCTTCCGTCATCATGAAGAATGGAGGCATAGTATTTGCCACTTGGCTCCAGCGATAAAGTAATGCTTTTAACTTTACCAGTGATCGGTCGGTGGACTTTGGCTTTGATTTTGGAGAGTTTATGGATTTTGATCCAATTGTCCCCACAAGACACAGAGGTACAGTGATAACTTTTTTGTGTACCGCGACGACTTTTGAATTTAGGGAAACCTCGACCGTGTTTAAAGAACCCAATAAAAGCCTTATCCAAATGACGAATTGACTCTTGCAAAGCGATGGCATCATAGTTCTTTAACCAAGCATACTTTCGAGATTTCTTTGCCTTCGATAAAAGAGGCTTAATATCATGTACGAGGGAAAGATTGACACCGTGAGTATGGTAGAAATGTTTTTTAATGTGAAGAGCCTTGTTGTAGCAAAAACGAACAGCCCCAAACAAACCGCAGAGATAATCAGCTTGGGATGAGGTTGGATAAATTCGTATTTTCGTTGAGCAAAGCATTGTGAAAAATCTTACGTATTAAATCTGTTAGCGTTTTTAATTATACATAAATGGATCAATATTAGATTTATATATGAATAATTTTTCACAAAGTCTTTCGACTTTGCGCCATTCATCCCGCTAATGAATTAGCGGGGTTTCTGGCGATTTTCTCTAAAAAGGCTAAAAAACGACGTTTTGTCATCATCGTTGAACCGAAGGATTGGAATAATGCCTTTGTCATTTCAGTCTCCTTTGATTATTTTCTTTAAGAAAATTTTAGGAAACCTCAACTCATTTCCTTTGCCAGATCACGTTCAGTTTTTGCCAAAAACTCTCGAATTGCAAACGTCAGGATTAAAAAAAGAAATCGGTCCAAAGCACATAGCCTCAGACCGATCTCTTGTTAGTGAAGTTTAACAATTACTTTAAGTGCATCGTCACCGTTAATACGTCATCATCAACCGTGATTTGTGCATCCTTAAACAAGGTCTTATCGTAAGCGACACTTAACTTATCCGTGCCCGTCAATTCATCATCAACGGTTACTCGATAAGTCACCACGCCGTCTTGAGAGACAAGCTTCACCGTGGCCTTGTTAAGTCCCGTGACCGTTAATGTTGCGTTACCGTTGACCGTCAAATTCTTCACAGAAATGTCCGGTGCAGCAAGAGTCAAGGTCGCGCCTTGTTGCAACACGATATTGGCATCATCACGATCCTTATCGGTGCCCAAAGCTTGCGTCGTCACTCGACCGTCTTGACCGGCCTTGGTAACTTCAATGCTCTTATGCAATTGAAGCGTCGCGCCCTTTTGAACGTCAACGACACCGGAACCGAAGGATTCCGTTAAACCGGCCAACGTACCGCCTACAACGCTCGTACCGCCCGTGTAAGTGTTGACAGCCGTCAACGTCAACGTGCCCGTACCGCGTTTGACCAACTTACCGACGTTTCCTTGAGCGGCACGATCGGCAATTGCTGCAAACCGTTTTTCCTTGTACTCAAGTTCCCAAGCTTCTTGGTCGGTCAATTTTTCCTTGGCCTTTAATTCAGCTACACGCTTTTGGTTCTTCTTGAGGTACTTGGCATCTTCCTTACCGCGAGCTTGGATGGCTTGATCGCCAATGACGTTATGCCATTCATCATCACGATTCATTGTCACGTCAAAGGTACCGAAGAATTGACCCGGCCCGTAGATGGCCTTACCCAAGTCGATAATACCCCAGCCGTAATCTTCATCTGGCACATACGGGTCGATCTTGTCGCCGTCACTGCCACGGATGGCTTCGCCGATGCCATTGTCCGTACGGTTAGCCGTCGTAAAGAGAACGTTACGCACTTGCGTGGGCGTCATGTAGTCGCCAAAGCGTTGTTGCAAGACGCCGAATGAGCCTGCGATGTGCGGAGCGGCGTTAGAGGTGCCGCCGGCAACCTTCAAGAAGGCTTCTCCCGTCTTATTGTTAACGGCAGCGTTCCAAGCATCGGTCGGAGAGGTCACACCCCACCACTTGGCGATACCGGCATGGTTATGACCACCCGTGCCATAGTTCGTATCATCCTTCGTGTTCACATCGCCATAGATGATGTAAGAACCGTCTTTGGGATTGCGTTGAACGGAACCGGCAGCAATCCAATTGTTTTCTGCTTCCGGGTTATAGAACGGATAGATAGCGCGATAGTACGGGTTTTGGAAGCGACGATTGCCGTTGGTGAAGATTTGAATCAAGTCATACTTCTTTGCAACTTCCCAAGCAGCATCCATGAAGTTCTTGCCACCGTTAGCCTTGGCATCTTCTTTAAAGAGGAAGTATTCAGAGACAGAATTCGTCGTATCGTAGTCGGTGCGTTCATCATTGTCAGCGACTTCTTCACCGTAGGTACCGATTTGGCCCACGTCAAAGTGATGGCTCTTATCAACGATACGAACGTTCGTACCCCAAGAGTTATTGATCACTTTCGTGCCACTCTTGGCAACAGCTTCCCAAGCCGCCAAGAAGTAACCGTAGTCTTGGAAGGGACCGTAGTTCATGTTGTCATTGCCGCCCGTGCTGCTAGCCACCACCTTGGCGGCCCATGCCACACCGTGAGACTCTTGACCGTTACGATTACCGGCGGCCACGCCCGTAACGTGAGTACCGTGCGAGTCGCTATGACCTAAGACAAAGTGACCCGGGATGGAGAACTTTTCTCCCTTCTTATAACCACCGAAGCGGTTCTTGGCTTCACCGGTTTGACCCATATAAGCAAACGGATAACGAGTACCGTCTTTCGAATAGACGCCTTTGGCCGTCACCGCGCGAATGCGGTTACCTGCCAACTCAGGATGTGATAAGAGAATACCGGAGTCATTGATACCAATGACCACACCCTTACCCGTATAACCTTCTGCGTAGGCCGTTGAGGCATTAATCAACTCCATGCCATGGTCTTTATAGTATTCAGGCGTCTCCCACGAAGAGATGTTGCCGACTTTGCCGGGTTCAACGTAAGCAGCTGCGGCCGCCACCGAAGAAAAAAGAGCCGTGGCGACAACAGCGACAACGGCAGCTTTCTTAGAACTCTTAACGTGAGATTTTTGAACTTCGTTCGTCACAACGAAACAACGACGAACATCATTCCAAACAGTTTTAAAGGTGCGATTCATATTGACCTCAATTGAAAAAGTTGATCGTGATTTTTTGATCACGCCTGTCACTATAAACGCAAAGATATCTAGGTAGTTTTGACTAGTATCAGACTTTTGAGAAAATCAGGGAAAGTCCCGAGAGGCCACTAATTTCAAGTGTTTCAAAAGAATTCAAAATTGAAACAAAATTTGAGAATTTACCCCTTAAGTAGAATTTTCAGTTTTGGAAAGAGATTCAGGGTATTTTGGAAAATTTGATGTTCTAACGCTTCTCTATCTTCTTGACGAACGAATGCCAACTCTTGAAGATATCGACCGAGGTAAGAAGGCTCTGCCATCCCTTTTGCATTAAAGGCGGGAGGCATATCGGGCGTATCGGTTTCTAACAACAAAGACTCCATTGGCAAATGGACCGCTGCCTGACGAACTCGCTTACTTCCTGCATAGGTCAATGCCCCACCAAACCCCATCTTGTAGCCAAGTTTCGCCAAATTCTTTGCTTCATCCAAAGAACCCGCAAACGCATGGAGCGCCACCTTGACATCGGGAAAGCCTTTGAGAATTTCAACAACCTTAAATAACGCACGGCGAGAATGCACAGAAACGGGCAAATGATACTTTTGTGCCAATTGCAGTTGAGCTTTGAAAAAACGTTCTTGTCGATCGTTATCGGGTTCTTCCATGTAACGATCAAGTCCGATTTCGCCGACAGCGACCAAGTATGGATCGTTTTGATGGAGCTCTAAAAATAGCGATAAAGTCTCAAGATCTTCGTCTTTGGCTGCATGGATGAAAAGCGGATGAATACCAACGGCATAGCCCCAACCGATTGCGTGGGCGGTCTCACGAACTTTTTCGAAATCCTCCACACTTCCCGTGGTGATAATGCCACACACCACACCCGATGCACGGGCACGCTCTAACAACACGTTTATGTCGTCACCCGTATCCACAAGGCCAAAATGGGAGTGAGTGTCGATGAGCATCATTGAACCTTACAACAATACGCCGTCTTTAAGCGTGACCACCCGATCGCACCGAGCCGCAAGCTCTAAGTCGTGCGTCACAATCACGCAAGCCGTGCCGTTTTGTTTTGCCAATTGAGCGAAGTTTGCAAAGACAGCGTCTGCTGTCGATCGATCCAAATTCCCCGTGGGTTCGTCCGCCAATATACAAGCCGGTTGCGTCACCATGGCTCGAGCAATAGCACAGCGTTGGCGCTCCCCGCCTGACATTTGAGAGGGGCGGTGACCGAAGCGGTGCGAAAGCTCCAAAGCCGACAAAACATCACGCGCTTTTTCAATGGCTTCCTTGGGATTGCGACGGGCAATCATCAAAGGCATGGCCACATTTTCTTCAGCCGTAAATTCCGGCAAAAGATGATGAAACTGGTAGATAAAGCCCAACTTTTCATTGCGCAATTGGCCTCGTCCGGCTTCATCTAACGCATGAACGGAAAGACCGACCACCTCAACTTCACCGCCATCGATGCTATCGAGTCCGCCCAAGACGTGCAAAAGTGTGGATTTGCCGGAGCCTGACGCACCGACAATTGCCACCATCTCCCCGGCCATAACTTCTAAATTGATGTCCTTTAAAACATCAACAGAAGTATCGCCGTCGCAGTAGGCCTTACGAATATGTTTTGCCATCAAAACCGTTTGTGAAGTATTACTCATAGCGCAAAGCCTCCGCAGGTTTTGTGCGAGCCGCACGCCAGCTCGGATAAATGGTGGCTAACAAACTCAAAATCAAAGAGAAGGACGCAATCGGGATAATGTCACTCATACGAGGATCCGACGGGAGCGTACTGATGAAATAGACTTCCTTGGGCAAGAATTGAATACCAAAAATCGATTCAATCGCAGGCACAATCACATCCAAATTGCACGCCAAGCCAAGACCAAAAATCACACCGCAGGCCACGCCCACGACGCCAACAATGGCGCCTTGAATCATAAAGATGGTCATAATGGACGAGGGTGAGGCTCCTAATGTTCTCATAATGGCGATGTCGGATTGCTTTTCCGTCACCGTCATCACCATGCTGGAAACCAAACCAAAAGCGCCCACCAAAACAATCAAAAAGAGAATAATCGTCATCATGCGCTTTTCAACTTGAACGGCAGCAAACCACGTGCGGTTTTGGCGTGACCAATCGGTCACGGCATAGTCACCCTTGAGCGACGAGAGTAACTCAAAGGCAATCCGAGGCGCATCATTCATTTCATCGACTCGAATGCGTAAACCATCGGGACCATTGCGACGCATGAGCGTTTGGCAGTCGTTGATATTGATAACAGCCATGGAACTGTCGTACTCATAGTGACCGGAAGAGAACACTCCCGTTAAGGTAAAAGCACGCATACGGGGTACGATCCCAGCGGGCGTGGCGCGTCCTTGAGGAATAATGACATTGACCTTATCACCCACACGAACACCCAAGAGTCGAGCCAAGTCTTGCCCCAAAACAATGTTGTATTCCCCTTCTTTGAGTACAGAAAGGGAACTCACCAACATTTGCTTATCAATGTCGCTCACCATGGGTTCGCGTTGCGGATCGATGCCACGCAACAATACGCCACGCACATTGCGACCTGAACTCAAAAGCCCCTGACCGGAAGAAAACGGTGCAACCCCTTTCACATGAGTGTTATTCTCAACAATCGAAGCAGGTGTTTGCCAATCGGGCATCGTGCCTTCATAACTTAAAACTTCAATATGAGGAATGACCGAGAGCATACGATCACGAACTTCTTTTTGAAAACCGTTCATGACAGAAAGCACGACAATGAGAGCCATGACGCCTAAGGCAATGGACGCCACACTCATCACAGAAATGAAGGAAATAAAACCGTTTTTATTTTGGCCACGTCGCCCTTGTCGGGTGTAACGCCAACCAATTTTTAGTTCGTAGGGAATCACTGAAATAAACCTTGCGTCTTGATCGGGACAATATCTTTGAGATTTTAATCAAATCTAGAGACGATTTAAGGTCATTTTGCTAACAAATGAAAACAGCCGGATTTTTCTTTGACAAAATCGTCATTTAACAACACGAAATTGCGAAAGTTAAATCCGGCTTGAACACCGATTACGGTTTAACAGATTTTAATTACCAAGTATGACGAACCCCTACGTTCCAACGGTAAGGAGTATCAATACTACCTCCATTTTCATACTCAAAATCAGCATACAAGTTTGTATTGTCGCCTACCTTGTAGTTCGTACCAATACCAATTTCGTACCAACCATCAAGTTCGCTCTTGTACGTCTTGGCTTGTTGGCCTACAAAAGTTGCTTGTGTCTTTCCATCGAAGTCATAGAGGTAGCTTGCGCGAAGATACACATTACCTCTATCTTCCGGTAGGTTAGCACCTAACTTAAAACCAGCGCGCATAACAAAGGAATCCGTACCCTCTTGTTCAACACGAATGCCATTGCCAGCAGAATAGTCTTGACTAAAGATATGAGAATAGATACCTTCAATTTGCGGTTCTATAAAGAATGTTTGGGTTAATTCATGGCGATAACCAACCTCAATACCTAATGCAACAGCCTCGGTATCGAAAGAACCTGAGTAACCTCCTCGTTTGTCAAACTCATTCTTAAGCGTACCAAACTTACCCCAAAGATCAACGTAACTACCATTATCGAAAAGCCAACTACCATAACCCGTTAACGCAATCGTACGATTATCGCCATTACCATTAGTAAATTGGGACTCGCCGTCAGTATAGGATAGTGCGCCACCAATCCAACTCTTTGTAGAACCCTCGCCAATTTGGTGATCGTAACCAAATTGCAATGAATAGAATTCATTTTCTAAAGCAGAGGAACCATACTCATTCTTACCGCCATAGGTGCGAGCCCAAACACCATTGTTACCAACACTATCACGTAACTCACCCAAGCGAAGATTAATGTCATTGGCTTCGGCACGCCACATCATCATTGAGAGATCTGCAATTTCCCCTAATGTCGTCACAGTAGTATGTTGTGTTTCTTGAATCGTCACAACACCCTCTTCATTCAATGTTCCTGTTGCGCCACTCGATAAATTATTGCCACTACCTTCTTCAACACGGAAGTTTGTGATATCGGTCTTAGCCGCACCTGAAATGTTACTAAAGGCACTATTAACAACATCTTTGACAGGTTCTTGACCATTATTCATTTCATTACCAACCACAAACGTGACTGACGCATTATCTGCAACATCAGAAACATCCATTTTTGCAGATCGGCTTCGTACTATAAGATCAAGTTTGCCATCAGAAATAGACTCAACCTTTACATCAGAGTCATGCAACCCAACGCTGCCATCACCAGAAATTTTACCCAATGAGATGTCACCGGTAAGACCTGTTTCAGAGTCATTAAGCTGTAAAGTGCCAACCTTTGAACCCATCTCTTCACTAACTAAATTCCCAGCTGTAACTGTAGAATTTGCAAGATTAAAATGACCACTCATCGTTCCCGCGACAATTATGACGGCCTTTGAATCACCAATTTCATTGAGAGTGGCTCCTTTTAAGTCTTTACCTACCGTGAGCGTTGCTCCATCACTAAAATCAATGTGAGCTTTTTCGAATTTAACTGCCGAGTCATCAACACCTGCACCAGCCTCACCAATTGAACCCGTCACAGTTAGATGAGTATTACTAAGCGATATCTTTCCAGGTTCAGGCTTATAATCTGGATTTGATGAGTCAGGATTAGCCCCAAAGTTGCTAATGTCGCCATTTACTGTTACTAAACTTGCTTCACCATTATTGTTGCCTTTAATGGCAAATACAGTCTGAACATCTGCATCTTTGGATCTTTGCAACCAGACAGAACCTAACGAGATTTCCTTTCCGCCAATGATTTGAAGCGTATGGCCTCGGTTCACTTGAATGTCAACGAGATCGTTTTTAGCATTTTGAATCAACGCGCCCAAGAAGTCAGAACTTAAATTAAAAGTTAAATTATCGGCGTCTTCCCAACTGTTATCTTCACTAACTCGGCGTTTAGGCGTATTAATCACAAAACGACCATCAACCGAAAGATATTGGTCATTGACAACATACTTATCAGTTAGCGAACCAGAGAAAATATAGCTCACAGTTTCACCAGAAGTCTTTTTGAGTAAAAAAAGAGAATCTGGACCTTCATTGATTCGTTCAAAGTTTGCGTCTGCAGCCAAAGCGGTACCGAAACAGGAACTTGCAAACGCACAAACTATACCAATGCTCAACTTATTCAGTTTCATATGTGTCTCCGAGAAAAGAGGATATTAGTTTTAAGCACATTTGACTTTCACGTGGTGTCTTCTGTGCCAATCTTTTACCCAAAAAAGTTTACCCCCCCCCATAAACACGAAGTCAATGCCAAAATGCAGGTTTTTGGATAATTCGTTCAATTCTCTGACATAGAAAGATCAAAAAGGTATTGAAAATGATTCAGATCACCCAAAAGATTGCAAACCGTCTGAATCCTATGAAATTTGAAAAATCAGCTCATAATCACTTTTTAAATTTACAAAACAATCAGGCCCTGCCAATTTCTCAGCAGAGCCCAATTTAAAGCGTTCCGTTAACGGAAATACTTAATTATTTTTTGTTGCCATTTAACAAAGCAACAGCGCTGGAGCCGGAGATCAAGCCAGAATGAGCGTAGATACCGAGCTTAGCGCGCGTATCAACGATGTCGAGGTTACGCATCGTCAATTGGCCGATACGGTCTTCAGCCGTGAACATGGAGTCACCCTTTTCCATCGTCAAGCGTTCAGCTTCGTACGTGAGGTTCGGGCTTTCCGTATTCATGATCGTGTAGTCGTTACCACGACGCAATTCGAGAGTCACCGTACCGGTAATGGCACGAGCCACCCAACGTTGAGCAGATTCACGAAGCATAATGGCTTGAGAATCGAACCAACGGCCTTGGTAGAGCAAGCGACCCAAGCGGCGACCATTGATGTGATATTGTTCAATCGTGTCTTCGTTATGAATACCGGAGACCAAACGTTCGTATGCGATCCACAACAAAGCCATCCCCGGGGCTTCGTAGATGCCACGGCTCTTAGCTTCGATGATACGGTTTTCGATTTGGTCGCTCATGCCCAAGCCGTGACGGCCGCCGATGCGGTTGGCTTCGTACATCAATTCAACCAAGTCATCAAAACGCTTGCCGTTCAAAGCAACCGGCACGCCTTCTTCATACGTAACGGTGACGGTTTCAGCGTCGATTTGAACAGACGGATCCCAGAAAGCAACGCCCATAATCGGCTTAACAATCTTCATGCTAGAAGACAAGCTTTCCAAGTCCTTGGCTTCGTGCGTAGCACCCAAGATGTTGGAGTCGGTGGAGTAAGCCTTTTCAGCGCTCATGCGATAGTCGAAACCTTCGGCTTGCAAGAAGGCGCTCATTTCAGCACGACCGCCCAATTCATTGATGAAGTCACGGTCAAGCCAGGGCTTGTAGATCTTGAGTTCCGGGTTGGCCAACAAACCATAACGGTAGAAACGTTCGATGTCGTTGCCCTTGTAGGTAGAACCGTCACCCCAGATATGCACGCCGTCTTCACGCATAGCGTTCACGAGCATCGTACCCGTCACAGCGCGACCCAACGGCGTCGTGTTGAAGTAAGCTACACCGGCCGTGGTGATATGGAAGGCACCGGCTTGGATAGCGGCAATACCTTCGGCCACCAATTGCGGACGACAGTCAACGAGACGGGCCTTTTCTGCGCCATAGTTCATAGCACGACGAGGAATGGCTTCGTAGTCATCTTCGTCAGGTTGACCCAAGTTGCCGGTATAGGCATAGGGCAATGCACCCTTGTTCTTCATCCAACGCAAAGCTGCGGAGGTATCCAAACCGCCAGAGAAAGCGATACCCACTTTTTCACCGACCGGTACTTTTTGCAAAATAGTTTGAGACATAAGACCTCGTCAATATATATTCAGATAATCAGTGCGCAAATCCTGCGCATATCTGTTTGAGTTTATGCAAACTTAAACGCTTTGTCGAGCCTGAAATTTGAGGCAACTCAAAGGTTTCTTGGTCGACAAATAGAGCCATTTGTCGGCATTAATTAAGTCCACCTAGTTGACCATTATTCCAACGTACGTTCCGGCATCTCGTCGTTTAAATATTTTTCAAGCCAAAAGGCCCCGATAATGGTCTTAACATCGGTGATTTCACCCGTTAACACCATTTGAAAAACCTCTTTAACAGGCACTCGAACCAACGCTAAACATTCCCCTTCATCAAGGTGTTGCTCTTTTTGAGTCAAACCTTTGGCTAAAAAGAGTTCAAGCTTTTCATCGGAATACCCAATCGCATTGTGAATTCGACCCAAGTACGTCCAATCTTCTGCCACCAACCCCGTTTCTTCTTCAAGCTCTCGTTGAGCACAAATAAGAGGCTTTTCGTTGGGGTCGAGTTTGCCCGCTGGAAACTCCCAAAAGGCACGTTGACACGGTTCTCGCCATTGGTATTCCAATAGCGTTGTTCCATCATCAAACAACGGAATAATGGTTGCAGCACCAGGGTGCTTGATGAATTCTCTCGTACGCACGAGACCAGAGGCCGTTTTCACGGTGTGTTTTGTGATATGCAAAAAACTGCCATCAAAAACTTTTTCATCGCTCATAAAGGTTTCAGCAACCTTAGGTAAAAGCTTTTCTTTCAGAGACTGCATTGGGTTTTCCTCCTGAGACTCATTGATAATTGCGCAAGCGATTGAGAATGTAGTTTAAGAAAATGCCGTAAAGCGGGACAAAAATCACGAGGCCTGCCAAAATCTTCACGCCATAATCAACCCACGCCAATGCCACCCAGTTTTCCGCCATATAAGCATCCGTCGTTTGATAAAAGGCGACACTATAGAAAATAAAGGTATCCAATAAGTTGCCAAAAACAGAGGCGGCAGCCGGTGCCAGCCACCATTGATAAAGTTGACGCAAACGTTGGAAAACGAAAATATCCAACAATTGCCCTAATGCATAAGCTACAAAGGAAGCCAAAGCGATTCGGAAAACAAAAAGACTAAATGTGGTTAACGACGCCAGACCTTGAAAATCGCCTTGTTGAAAAATGGCACCAAAAATATAGGACAAAAGAAGCGCCGGCATCATGGCAAAGAAAATAATCCGACGAGCCAAACGATCACCAAAAAGACGCACCGTTAAATCCGTTAAGAGAAATAAAAACGGATAAGTAAACGTTCCCCATGTGGTTTCAATCCCCAAAACCGTTACAGGTAACTGCACGGCATAGTTACTTAAGACAATAAAAAAGATATGAGCAGCCCAAAGGCGCTTTAACGGAAAGTCTAAGTTCAGAGCGGGATTTTGAGAAAAGTCAGACATAGGGTTTCTTGTAATCATTGAAACCGACATTTTCGCATTGAGAGCACGGCTGTGGCAAAAATCTTTTGAAATCCCTCACTTCTGTAGCCCTAAAATGCATTCAATCAGTTAGACTAAAGCATTACTTCAACCTCAGCGAAAGAAAATACCATGGTTAGCCTTCGCGAGCGCATTGATGTTTTGATTCGTATCCTCTTTGGCGCAGCCATAGCGATCGGGTGTTACTTTGTTGTTGCCCCGTTTTTAACCGCTATTACGTTAGCCGGGATCGTCACAATCGTCAGTTGGCCGCTCTTTGTAAGAT
>DBFZTP010000112.1:0-13383 GCA_048520025.1 Candidatus Aphodousia sp. | reverse complement strand
AGAAATCTTATGGAACCCAATTTTGAAATGCGTCGTCGCGCATATAACCTTTACCTTGAGGGTAAGGGCTATAAGAGTGCAGCTAAACAACTTGGACTGAATGTCTCAACGGTGCGGGACTGGTTCAGACGCTTCAAAGTCGGTGCCTTTGACACGTTGTTGAGTTCTGAGAATAAAACCCGTCGCTATCCTCAGGAAGAAATTGATCGGGTTATTCGATTGCGTGAACAAGGGTGTTCTTGGACGGCCATTCTTGAACAAACCCGCATTCCGATTGGCACGATGAAAAATTGGTATCGTCGCTATCAACTCTCCAAGTAACGGATTCTTTTTTGACGATTTTCGTCTCCGTCAGAAATACTCAAAATAATTGCCGAGTCTTTGAAAAGATTAGGCATTTTCTTGAAAAATCTTGTATAATCGGCGTCTTTCTGCATAAGCGGAAAAATTTTGTTTAATAAAAAGTCCATCCTATCGGCAGTGACAATGCGCGAAGTTTTCGATCGCAGACTGCATGATGATGGTTTTGGAGATAAAAATGAATCTTATCCAAAAGTTGGAACAAGAAGAACTCGCCCGCGTTACCGCTGGCAAGACCTATCCTGAATTCGCCCCGGGCGACACGGTTGTTGTGAACGTCAACGTTGTTGAAGGTTCCCGCAAGCGCGTCCAAGCTTACGAAGGTGTCGTTATCGCTCGTCGTAACCGTGGTTTGAACTCCTCTTTCATCGTTCGTAAGATTTCTAGCGGTGAAGGTGTTGAACGTACTTTCCAACTCTATGCTCCGACGATCGCCAGCATCGAAGTGAAGCGTCGCGGTGACGTTCGTCGCGCCAAGCTCTACTACTTGCGCAATCGCTCCGGTAAGGCTGCTCGTATTAAGGAAAAGCTCGCCAAGTAATTCTTGGATAGCAAACCAAAATACTCTGAAAAGAGGTCAAGCATCATTATGTTTGGCCTCTTTTCTCATCTGCGCCTCGGTTTTGTCGTACAATGATTGCTCTTGCATTTAAGTTTCCGGAATTAGCGATGTCAGTTAAACATATCTTTTCTCTTTGTCTTTTAGGGGGCGTAGCTGCACTTTTATCGGGTTGCTCGTCTGTGAGTTCCTATTTTGATGCCTCCTCCGAGCAACAAGTGGGTTATTACCGAATTTACGATGTAAAAACACAGGTGCCGGCTGAGACTGTGATCGCACTTTTGCAAGAAACGATCAGTGCTGAGGCCAATGCCAATTTTTCTGTCAGTCCTTACTATCTAAAAAACCGCCCAAACAAGCCGGGACGTTTTCACGCATTGGGCTTAATTGATGAACGCCAATCAAAGATGAGTCCCAACAATCCGAATTTTGCAGGTTTCATTGGTATTCATTGTGCAAATTCCGGGTGGACGGCCAATGCGGTTCGTAACGATGGGACTTATGTTCAAGCTTGCCTTTATCCGTATAAAGAGGGTTACCAAGTTGACCTCTTTGCACGTTATCTGAAAAAGCGCGGAACGATTGCCGAGGTGACAACAAGTGTCGTCAATTACGCCGGTCGAAACACCGATGAAACGTGGGCAGAGGGCCTTTTTACGAAGGTAGCGGATGAAATGAAGACTCGCTTGCAAACCAACGTTGAATTGGTGGATTCTCTACCTCGTTAATACGAACACAATTTTCTAAGCGATGATAGCCTTGACTTGAGAAGTTGAGGCTATTTGTTTTTCTTTCAAATTTGACCTAGCAATTTTTCGATACAAAGTCGCATTTTTGACCTCCTTCGGAGTGATTTTGACTGTGATAGATTCTTGGCATTGATGAGGAAAGCAGAAACGCTGCTTAAAGGGTTTTTCAATGTCTGAGGTTTCGTACACGTTAAAAGAAGAGATTGCCAATGCGCTCTCTCACGGATTAGCGGTGATTTTGTCTGTCGCCGCATTAGCGGTGATGGTGGGAGTGGCTGCCGCACAAGGCGCCAGCGCTTTGACGATTACGAGCGTGTCGATCTTTGGAGCGTCGATGTTTGTTCTTTATACGGCATCAACGCTCTACCACGCCATTACTCTAGAAAAAGCCAAACGCATACTTAAACTGTTGGATCACTCCGCCATTTTCCTTTTGATTGCCGGTACCTACACGCCGTTTTGTTTGGTGACACTTCAAAATTCATTAGGCGTCGAGCTTTGCATTGCCGTTTGGGTGATTGCCATTACCGGTATTTCGTTGCAGGGCTTTTTAATTAAACGAGCAAAGTGGGTGAATGCATTGCTTTATTTGGCAATGGGATGGCTTGTTGTTTTTGCCATTAATCCTATTATCGAAAGTCTGCCCACGGGTGGTTTGGTTCTTTTGCTTTTGGGCGGTTTGAGTTACAGTTTTGGGGTGATTTTTTACGTCTGTAAACGCATTCCCTATAACCATGCCATTTGGCATATTTTTGTATTGGCAGGAACAGCGTTGCAGTTCTTCTCTATTTTGTTGTACGTGATTCCGCAAGGTATCAATTCTTAACGCATAAAAAAGGTGAACGGTTGATTAGCCATTCACCTTTTAATATGGGGTCGTTATTCTGCGGTCGGTTTAAATGTCTTGACAGTATCAACAACCTCATCAATGCTATCGGTGATGGAGATTCTCAAGCCATTGTATTTGCCTTCTTTGACGAGATACTCCAAGAGTTCATAAACGGGCAATTCCTTGCGCCAGAAATCCACCCCTAAGAAGACCATAAGACTTGCGTACCCATAGGTTTGGTAGTGGTTCGGAACCGCTGCTTGGAAGATTTCTTGGATGGTGCCGGCACTGCCTGGCGTATAAATCAAACCGCCTCGCGTGATATTTAGAATCGTATCCTCACGAATGCTATTATCAAAGAACTTTGCAATGTGCGTTGCAAACGGTGTTGCGGGTTCGTGGCCATAAAGCCAAGTCGGCACACCGAGACTAATAAAGTGCGTTTGCGGATAACGGAAACGAATTCTAAAGGCGCTAGAGAGCCACCCCGCATCCTGCCAACTGGGCGAAGCAGAAAGAATTTCAAGAGCGTCTTCGACTTCCTTATCCGTGCGCTCGGCAAGCCACGCGCCTAAGTGCGTTGCTTCCATGGCACCGGCTCCTCCACCGCTAACCATAATAAAGCCCAATTCCGTCAGACGTTTGCTGAGGAAAACAATTTGGCGGTAGAAGGGATCGGTTCTTAAGAGATCATGTCCACCCATAATCCCCACAATTTGACGTTCGTGGTAGGGCTCTAAGAAGTCTTTAATGGCATTACTCATCGAGTGGTCGTGAAGATAGCGAGAAAGCGTTTCTTTCACGTTCTTAGAGGTTGGACCGGTGGCAAGGTAGTGTTGATGGACCTTATAGTCAAAACAGTTTTTAATCGTTGATTCATCTCGTGGGTCAAAGCCATCGTAAAGGGAGTTGGCTGAATAGAGGTAACTGCGATAAATATCAAAGGGGGCATCTAGGCGCGGAAAAATCAAATTGGTTTTATTCAATCCTTTGGCAAAACTCTCAGGTAGTTTGCAACCTAAGAATAAGCAGTTGCTAAAACTGGACTCAGACGCCAAATCGGCCAAATCCGTGAAGTCGATATTTTGAAAGACGTGGCGATCAATTTGACCGGGTTCGGTCACTAATCCCAATAATTGTGTGACAGTTTCAATTTCTCTGTATTCTGGCATAAGATTTCCCCTCTTTTTCTTTCATTGTAGCCTTTAATCTCGGGTGGTAGAAACTTTCTTACAAATAGTTCAAAATGAAAGAAAGACCTCCGTAGGATAGGCTCATGATTGCGATTGACAGAATACGAATCAGCGGATTTAGAAGTATTCAATCATTGAAGATGCCCTTGGGGCAGATCTCTGTTTTGATTGGGTCCAATAACTGTGGCAAAACCACGGTTCTTAAGGCTTTGCAGTTGGCTCTCACCGATGAACTGAGCGTCAAGCGCGCTGACTTTCACCGTCGTGCCGATCAAAGTACAGTCAATGAAATCACGATTGATGTTCGCTTTGTTCCGGTCAATGATAAAGGGGAGCGTCTTTCTTACTTTGAACCCCTGTGGGCAAAAGCATTGCCCGAAGGTATCCAATCCGACCATCACCGTCGAGAGTATTTTGCTTTCCAAACACGCTTTACGTGTAATGGTGAGCAGCAAGTCATTGAAAAAACGAGAAAACTTTTTACCAATTGGGATCGAGAGATTCTAGGTAACGCATTGGATCAGTCTATTGATTGCATCAAGATGGTGATGCTTCAAGCCGAAGATGATTTAAAGGCTTCTCTGGATCGACCGAGCTCCTTTATCAACAATGCTCTCTCGCAACTCAAAGAAGAGTTTGAAGCTCACCCTCAATACGCTCAAACGCCCATCGAAGATTGGCGAAATATACTGAATCGTTTATCGGAAACTTTAGAAGGGCCGGGGAGTACACTACCGGAAGACGTGCCTTTAAATGCTGAAAATATCGGTCGGTTTTTTGACTTTATGAAAAACGATCAAACACAAGGCTCGGTTCCTTCGCGACAAGGCCATGGGTGCCAAAAGACACTGGTCACTCTTTCAACCATTACTTTAGTCGAAGGCTTGATGCGCCAAGCGAAAGCCCATGGCTGGCCCTTGTTTATTTTGATGGCCGCTGAAGAGCCTGAAACGCATTTGCACCCCAATGCCCAACGTACGTTAATGAGTCAGTTGATGACCTTGTCTCATCAATTGCTCGTCTCAACTCACTCTCCCTATGTGGCCTCCGTTGTGGAGCCTCAGGCTTTCCGTTCAATGGCTAAGATCTGCGATCGAATCGATGTCCGATGGTTGCCTCGAAAGATGGATCCCAGTGATGTTCGAATGCTCAAGCGTTTAATCCTTCGCTTTAGAGGCGAGGTGCTTTTTGCCAGAGGTTTGATGTTTGTGGAAGGTGTGACCGAAGAGCAATTGATTCGCGGGATGTTCCACGCCTATTTTGGCGATGATCCGAGCGCGTTCGGTATCACGATTGTCGGTGTCGATGGGAAGAGTTATTCGCCGTTCTTACTTTTGGCGATGAGCTTAAGAAAACCCTTCTGTGTGGTAAGCGACAATGACGGGGACACATCTCACGTTGTGATGAAGCAACTCTCAGACGTTGAGCGCAAAGTGCAGTTTGATCACCACCAAAACCATAGTGATGTGTTTTTCTTGTCACCGGGCCTAGCGATGGAAGGGGAGTTGGTGCATAAAGTGAAGCTTCGGATGGAAGCCATTGAAGCGCTTCTGGCTTGCAGTAACATGACCGATCAGTCGCCAAAGAATCGCAAACTGCGTCGCCAACGCTACATGAAGATGACCGACCGTGAACTCAAACACCGTTTGGAAAAGAAAAAATCGGAATATTCCGGCTTCTTAGGGGACATCATCCAAATCAATCCCTTTGGACGCCAAATTCACGAGATGCTGCCGGTGGCTGTTTTGTCTGCCTTTGCTTTGATCCGTCAATGGATTGGGCAAAAGAGCGACAAGATGAATTGAAAAATTCAGTTTTAGAAAAAGGAAATCCCAAATGCCTTTAGGGCATTTGGGATTGTCTGGTGCGCCGGGTAGGATTCGAACCCGCGACCCCCTGGTTCGTAGCCAGGTACTCTATCCAACTGAGCTACCGGCGCACTGCGGAATCAGTATTATGCAGACTTCAATTCAAATATGCAAGGCTTTCTGTTAATTTTTTTGATTCTTCTCTGAAACGCTATCCATGATGTATTGAGCAACACGAATGCTAAGGCTTCGTGGTACACAGCGAATCACACCATAGAGCAACTTATTCATTAGCCCTGAGGTCACACTAACCTTTTCATTTTGAAGCGCATTTAGGCCATCACGAACAACAACCTTTGCTTCACTCATACAAAAATCAAAAGACTGCGTACGATTAACGCCCGCTACAGCCCAAAAGTCTGTCCGAACAGGGCCTGGGCATAATGCCGTGACAGTGACCCCAAAGGGGCGAAGTTCGGCAGCAAGGTTTTCCGTAAAGGCGAGGACATAAGCTTTTGTAGCACCGTAGACCGCAAGATTAGGACAAGGGCAAAAAGCGGCAATGGATGCTACGTTAAGAATTTTGCCGTCACGAGCCTCTTTCATCATGGGAGCAATGGTCAAAGTAAGTGTCGTGAGTGCTTTGACATTAAGATCAATCATCGCTTCTTGTTTGTCCACATCAATTTCTAATGCTGGAGCAAAACTGCCAAATCCCGCATTATTGATGAGAAGTGAAGGTTGAAGTTTGTGGGTATTTAAGTAGTCAACAACCTTTTCACAAGCATCGGTCTCGGTTAAATCCAGCGGCAAAATGTCTGCGATTGCATGAAGCGATTGGGCGACTTCTTGAAGTTTTTCTTTGCGTCGTGCAATCAACAGCAAACGATAGCCTTGGGTGGCTAAACTTCGAGCAAATTCAGCGCCAAGGCCGCTTGACGCTCCCGTAATAATGGCAACTTTTTCCATAACAATTAGCGACAAATTTCGGTTACCGCTTCAACCGTTTCTAACTTTTGCGTTCCGTTGGGGCTGTAGAGATTATTAATCCCTGCGTGCACAAGGTATGGAATGGCATCGCGGTATTGTTTGCAACGAGACTCATGTGAGACGGTCGCTGTATAAACCGGTGTTTTATCTTTGCCTTCGTAGAGATTTAAGGTGAGCGTTCGCATGTAGAGCTGCACATGGCGCACTTGGCTCACCCAAACGGTTTCCATGCCCATACGATGGTAGTGATGGTAGCGGGGATTCCAAATGATGGGGCCTGGCATCATCACGGGCACTTCTTCGATTTCTTCAATTTTGCGAGAGGATTTAAGCGACCAGTCAATCGAGAGTTTGTAGTCAGAGCGCTTGTTGCCTTCAATCGGCTCAAACTTTGCCGCAAAAAGCATGGCCTTTACAGACTCTTTAATCGCTTCGTAAGTCGGATCCATGGCCTTTGTGCTGGCACCGGGCACAATGGCGACGGTGTGCCCCCAGTCTGGCATGGGTCGAAGATTGGGGTTATCAAGCGTGGGAGCCATGGATAAGCGTGAGGAAATCTGCACTTGCGTGGTCACCGTGGGAGTTGCGCAAGCCGTCAGCGTTAACGTCGTTAAAAGGACGGCTGCGATTTTATAAGACGTGCGAAAAGATTGTTGACTCATTTTGCAATCTCCTTGGCGTCATAGGTTGCCATTTCAATGCAAGGCTCACCATTTTCAAAAGCAATGAACCCAAGCGTAAGATCATTATCCTCTCCATGGCGCCAATCCGGAATGACCCAGCGATTAACCGTATCGGATACGCAGTATTGGCCTGGACGGTGCGTATGACCATGAATAATGCCAATGGTTTCTTTTGAGCAGTGGTCAAGAATGGCCTCGTTGACGACATCCATCGCTTCAACGGGTTTTTCCATTTTTTTCTCATGGCTTTTATTTCTGGCGTTTCTAGCAATGTCTAAGCGCTTTGCAAGGGGCAAGCGCAAAACAAACCATTGCCAAGCAAAAGAGCGCACGCGAGCACGTACTTTTTGATAATCCGAATCGCGTGTACACCAAATATCACCGTGTGATAAAAGATAGTGTTTGTCACCGATGACGGCTCTTGTCGGATCGGTTAGAAGTGTCGCACCAATGGTTTTGGCAAACTCGCCTCCCAACATAAAGTCACGATTGCCGTGCATGATGAAAAGTTTTTTGTTTTTAGAGAGTTCACGCAACACTTCAATATAGTCATGTGCGGTGCCAATGGCGTCATCGCCCACCCAATAGTCAAAGAAATCCCCCAAGATGACGAGCTCATCAAAATTTTCTTGATGCTCACGGATAAAACGCGAAAAACATGCAAAGTCCTTTTGACGATTAACATCTAGGTGCAAGTCAGAAATGAAGTAGGGGCGCTTGAGATTGAGTTCAAGCGTCTCGGTGTCGGTAACGGGTGTACTAAAAATTGACATAAAACTAAATCCAAAACCTTAGGAAAGTTTACAGTGCTTTCGTGTTAAGCGTGAGCTAAGGCGTAAAATTTTGTTCTCTCTTTTTGTATGTGTATTGAAATGGAAGCTTTGGCAAAAATTGCTGGCTTTGTTGCCTTCATTGTTTTGGGCTACATCCTTCGTCGCTGTAACGTGCTCAAGGCCGACACCGTTCATGCGATTTCGGGTCTTTTACTTTACGTGACGTTGCCTTGCTTGGTGATGGTGAGTCTCAATGGTATTGAGATGAAAGCAAGCTTTTTTGGTCTGATTATCTTAGGCGTTCTCGCTAACCTCGTGATGGTTGTGGTGGGCATGGTTTGGCAGCGTAAAAATCCGACTGCACGTACCTTTGCCGCCATTAACTTGGCTGGCTACAACATCGGCACCTTTGCCATGCCTTTCTTGCAAAGCTTTTTGTCTCCCTTGGGCTTTTTATCCATCTGTATGTTTGATATCGGTAATGCCTTGATGTGCACGGGGACAACGTACTCCATTGCGGTGGGCTCTGAAGGCTCTCGTTGGGATTATGCTAAGAGCATCCTTTCTCGTTTGGCGACATCGGGTCCCATTTGGGCTTATGGCGTGATGATGATCATGGCCCTATTGCACTTGTCTTTCCCGAAGGCGGTGTTGGACGTGGCGCAAATCGGCGCCAATGCCAACGCCTTTTTGGCGATGATCATGATCGGGCAGGGGATTAATCTCATGATGCGTCGTGACCAAGTCATCGACCTTTTTAAGCTTCTTTTCGTTCGTTTGCTTTTCTCGGCCGTCATTTCAGCGGCGTTTTACTATTTGTTGCCCTTTGATGAAGAAATTCGTCGTGCATTGGCCATTTTGGCCTTTGCCCCGATTCCTGCGGTAGCGATGATTTTCTCCATTAAGGCCAAATGCGATGTGAAGATGGCGGCCAACTTTAATTCCTTATCGGTAGCCGCAAGTATCCCCATTGTAAGTGCCCTCATCATGCTCTAATTGAAAAAACTCGGTGAACCTAAAAATCCACCGAGTTTTTTGTCAGATCAGAAAAGTGATTATTTTAAGGTTTTCACTTCTGAGGACATTTCGCACAAACGCTTGGCAATGTCATAAGAACGAAGCATAGACTTAACCGGTAAGCACTCATAGACACCGTGGAAATTTAAGCCACCCGTGAAGAAGTTCGGAGTGGGCACGCCCATCTTCGAGATTTGGCAACCATCCGAACCACCACGCACCGGGTTTTCAACGATCTCCAACCCTTCGCGACGGAAAGCTTCACGAGCGATGTCGCAAACGACCGGATAGTCCTTCAAGTAATTCATAAGATTGTAGTATTGGTCTATAACCGTTACGGTCACACGACCGTCCCACACCTTATTCATTTCTTCAGCCACTTTGTGCACGTAAGCTTTACGGTCTTCAAACTTGGTGTTGTCATGGTCACGAATGAGCATTCGAACATCAACACCACGAACGGCACCCGTGATGCCAATCGGATGGAAGAACCCTTCATAGCGACATGTCTTTTCCGGAATACTTTCTGCCGGGAAGCGGCTTAAAAAGTCCATTGCCATACGAATGGCGTTGACCATTTTGTCTTTTGCTGAACCCGGGTGAACGTTTAAACCCTCAAAGTGAGCCGTCACCATTGCCGCATTAAAGGTTTCTGTGTCAAAACCGCCCACTTCGCTACCATCAATCGTATAGGCATAGTCTGCACCAAATTCCTTCGGATCAAACCCGGCAGTGCCACGACCGATTTCTTCATCGGGCGTTACGCAAAAGCATAGCTTTGCGTGGGCCACTTCAGGGTGTTCCACGAAGTATTTCGCCAATTGCACCAACACGGCAATACCGGCTTTGTCGTCAGCGCCCAAAAGCGTGGTGCCGTCCGTCACAACCAAGGGTTGGCCTGCGTATTTAGCGACTTCCGGGAAGCGTTCAAGCTTTAGAACGATATCCTTTTCTTCGTTTAAAACAATGTCTCCGCCCTTATAGTCAATGACTTTCCATTGGGCGGGTTCGCCGCTCGCTTCAGGAGACGTGTCCATGTGAGCAATGAGTCCTAAGGCCGGTGCAGTTTCCAATCCTTCTGAAGCAGGTACCCATGCGTAGACAATGCCTTTGTCGGTGACTTTGCAGTCTTTAATACCCACACTTTCAAATTCGGCTTTCAAAAGTTGAGCGTAGGCCATTTGCTCTGGCGTAGAGGGCAAGGTGTCACTATGCGGATTACTCGTTGTGTTGTATTGCGTATAGGACAAGAAGCGTTGAAGGATCTCAGGCAAAGCTTCAAATTCTTCTTTTGTGAAGTTGCCATAGTACTGATGTTGGAGCATTTAAGACCTCAAAAAGAAAATGTGAGAAAGAAAAAATCTTCCAAAAAGTGGATCAAATTTTAGTTAAAAACGCAAATTCTTCTAGGTATATTTGCCTAAGATGTGACACTTATCATAAGTTTGCGAAATTTAACGAAATCTCTAGGGGTTATCCTAATATCGTTTGAGATTTGCCCTACATACAATGACAGGCTATGACTGTTTTTGGACTCTGCAGGGCACAAAAACTCATGAAAAACCTCTTCTTTTTAACCAATGGAGAAATCCAATGACTTGGACTATGTGGGCCGCCTTAATCGTTGTGTGCGGCACGGTCTACGGACTGTTAAAACGCTGGGAAACGCGTTTAGTGCTTCTCGCCTCAGGCTTTTTAATGTGCTGTTTGTCGCTTGATCCTTATGCGGCATTCCAACAATTCGACAAATCCATGACGAGTAGCTCGTTGATCATCGTGATCTGTTCGGCAATGGGTTTTGCCGGTGTCATGAACATCACGAAGTGTGACTTGCACTTGGTTTCGCTTTTGACGAAGCCTTTGAATAAGCTCGGTATCTTCTTGTTACCGTGCTGTATGATCGTCACGGGTATCGTCTCTATCGCCATCTCTTCCTTGGCCGGTATGTGTGCCGCCATCGGCCCGACGATCTGTGCTTTGATGATTCGCGCTGGTTTCCGTCCCGCAATGGCTGCTGCTACGGTGGTGGCTTCCACGTTGCCCTCTTTCTGGTCTCCCGGTTCTTCTCACAACGGCTTCGTTGCCAAGTTGGCTGATTGGCCGATTATGGAATACTTGACCTACACGGGTACGCGCACGCTCTTGATCTCCATCGCTTGTATCATCTTCATGGTTGTTGCCTGCTTGATTTTCGGCGACTTCAAGAAAGACGGTTTTGATAACGATGGCGTGCATGATGCTGCCAACAAGGTTGAATTGCCCGCTAACCCGAATTTACTCTTTGCTTTCGCCCCGCTTTTGCCGGTGGTGTTGCTCTTTGCTGTGGCCGTTTGGCTTCCGCAATTTAAGATTTCTGTGGCAACGGCCATGTTGGTCGGTGTCATGTACACGTTGATTGTCACGCGTGCTAACCCCGCTGAAATTACCCGTAAGTTCTTCGACGGCATGGGCCGTGGCTACGGTAACATCTTGGGCTTGATCATTGCTGCTGGTGTGTTTGCCGCCGGTTTGCGCGCTTGTGGCGTCATTGAAGTCTTCGTTGAAGCTTTGAAGGGTTCTTCCGAACTCGCCAAACTCGGTGCTGCTGTCGGCCCCTACGTTTTGGGTGTGATGACCGGTTCCGGTGACGCTGCAGCTTTTGCATTTAACGAAGCTGTGACCCCGCACGCTGAAGCTTTCGGTTTGACGATTCCTGACTTGGGCTACTTGGCCAGCTGCGCTGCCACGTTCGGTCGTGTGTCTTCTCCGTTGGCTGCCGGTGTGATCGTGATCTCCGGTATCGCAGGTGTTTCTCCGATTGAGGTGATTAAACGCTCTGCACCTGTACAAATTTGTACATTAACGTTCTTGTTCTTTATCAGTTAATCAGAATCGATAGATTTCAAGACACCAAAAAGGCCGCTCAGTTTGAAGCGGCCTTTTTGTATGGAGGCGTACTTTAATTAACGGTTTTCGTAGTCGTCAATCGGGATGTATTGAAGTTGCTCACGATCCTTAAATACCTTGGGTTCCGGCAATTCAGGAATCTTATCGGGCATACTCGTGTTGGCTTTACCCAAGACCGAGTGAAGTCGGTCATGATCGAGTTCTCCGCACCACTTGCCGACAACGATCGTCGCAATACCGTTACCGATGATGTTCGTCAAAGCGCGAGCTTCGGACATGAAGCGGTCAATACCGAGAATAAGAGCAAGACCTGCAACAGGCACATGACCGACAGCAGAAAGGGTGGCTGCCAAAACAATGAAGCCGGAACCCGTCACACCGGCTGCGCCCTTACTCGTTAAGAGCAACACGGCCAAAAGCGTCAACTCTTGCATCAAGGTCATTTGAACGTCACAAGCTTGAGCAATAAAGACTGCAGCCATCGTAAGGTAAATTGCGGTACCGTCAAGGTTAAAGGAGTACCCGGTTGGCACAACAAGACCCACAACAGACTTACTCACACCGGCGTTTTCAAGCTTTTCCATGATACGCGGCAAGGCAGATTCCGAAGAGGAGGTGCCCAACACCACCAAGAGTTCTTCTTTGATGTAGCAGATGTAGCGCCAGACGGAGAAACCGGCGTAGCGACAGATAGCGCCAAGCACGACAAAGATAAAGAGGAAACACGTCAAATAGAACGTCCCCATGAGCTTTGCCAACGGCAAAAGGGATGCCAAGCCGTACTTACCGATCGTAAAGGCCATGGCGCCAAAGGCACCGATAGGGGCCACGCGCATAATCATGTTCACAATTTGAAAGAGAATATGAGAGCTCTTTTCAATGATGTCAAAAATAAGCGTACGACGACCACCGAAGCGTTGAAGGGCAACACCAAAGAGAATCGAGAAAAAGAGCACTTGAAGGATTTCACCTTCAGCAAATGCGCCCACAACCGTGTTCGGAATGATGTGTAAGAAGAAGTCCGTCGTCGAACCGATCTTGTCGCCCGAGGTGTACATGGAGACTGAGCCCGAGTCGAGTGTAGCGGGATCGACGTGCATGCCGTCACCGGGTTTAATCGTGTTAACAAGAATGAGACCCACGATCAAAGCAATGGTACTGACCACTTCGAAATACAGAACGGCCAAGCCACCCGTTTTGCCCACTTTTTTCATGTCTTTCATGCCGGCAATGCCAACCACAACCGTACAGAAAATCACGGGTGCAATGATCATTTTGATCAATTTGATGAAGCCGTCACCGAGCGGCTTCATGGAAGCGCCCAAGTCGGGATAGAAATAACCCAGGGTGACACCGGCAATGATGGCGCAGATCACCTGAAAGTAGAGAACGCTATAAATCGGTTTTTTCATGATTTTTTAAGCCCTTTTTAAAATGCACTTCTTGTGAAAGAAGTGTTTCGCGTTTTTTTCGAACCGTTTTGGATTTTAAGGATTTGAGGTGTTAAAAGGGTTAACGTGATTAGGGTGAATACTT
>DBFZTP010000111.1:0-5671 GCA_048520025.1 Candidatus Aphodousia sp. | reverse complement strand
GGTCGGGCGGTGTTTAAACTCCATCCTCTCCATCAGTTCTTTCATCGATAGTTGATCATTGGCAATTGCATTAATCAAGCATTGAATATTGACCGGAATGGTTTCAATGTGTTTTTCCGTCATTGGTTGCTTCTGGGGATTTTCGTCCCAATTCTTTGGTGCATTAATGACCATGAATCGATTTTTCAATTCATGCGTTTCTCCCAAAATCAAGTTACGGAAAAACTTATCGAGAAATTCATTGGTGCTCGTCACACCATTTTTCAAATTTTGGTAGTTCGATCGAACCAAGGCATTTCGGAAGTACCAAGAGTGTTTGGCAAAGAGGTCGTTTTCAACATCAAAACCCAACGAGCGTAAGTATTGAATGGTAAAAACGGCTGTCGTTCTTGTATTGCCTTCAGCAAAGGGGTGAATTTGCCACAGACCCGATACAAATTTGGCCAAATGAGAGATGATTTGATCACGAGTAAGGGAGCTGTAATCAAAGGATTTTTCCTTTTGGAGATCGTACTCAATCGTTTGACGAATATCGGGAGCCGATACGTAGAGAACGGTGTCGCCTCGTAGTACCCATTCTTTTTTGGTGATGTTGTATTCACGAATTTGACCGGCAAAAGGAAAGACGCTATTGAAAATTCGACGATGAATACTCGTGATGCCCGTCAGACTGAAGGAAAAAGAGCGTTCGTTGAGCAAACGCGTAATATTGGCCGACACTTTATCGGCTTCTTCCGTTTCAAAGTCTTTTTCACTTCGAACGTCTTTTGAATCGTAGTAGCTTTTGATGAGGCTTTGAACCTCATCAATGGTGATATCGCCTTCGATATGTTTTTGAGCCGTTTTGATCAGATACTCTGAAGGCTTCAAGCCATCAACTTCCTGAAGGCCAATGGCCGTCTGCCATGCGTAGCCTTTTTCACGCTTTTCGGGTTCTATTTCTTTTAAGTATTCGTCGAAATTTTTCATAGAAAAATCACAGCGCGGAAACCCCTGCATTCATGCGGGGGAGGAGCGCCGTCTCCTTTCTTAATTCGGTTAAAAACGATTGTCTGCCTTCAAGGCGTTTTAATTTCTTAAAACTCACGCCGGCAGAGATCTTTGTTCCGTCCAATCGACGCACATCAAAGTAACCCGATGAACGTCGCCCAAACACAAAACCGACTTCGCCGTTAATGCGCACACGATCAAAGAGGCTAAAGCCTTTTACAAGGTAAGGAGCTTGCTGCGCTTTACGCACACCGCCTTTTAAAATCGTTGCTTTATGCAATTGGCGATTGTGTTTTCTGACCTGCTTTTGAAAGAGGTACTCTCCCATGCGTTTGGCGTGAAGAAAGCCTGCTATGCAATAAGCATCCGCACAATGCGTTTTGGCGATGCCGAAACGAATGCGTGCGTACTTGGTCAAGTAACCATAGGTGTTTTCAACCGTTAAGTGTGAGAACAAGGCTTTGAGACGATTAAAGAACGTCCAACGCATGATTCCCATAAAGGCAGCATCTCTAAACGAGGGGCTGCGTTTTACTTTTAATTGAATTTCCCCACGGTGGTAAGCCTTGTGGCAGGTTTCACAAAGCGTGATTAAGTTGCCGGGACTGTCGCCCCCTGTTTTTCGGCTCTCGATATGATGGACATTGAGTATCCGATCTTTCGATTTACCTTTGCAGTGTTGGCAGACATGACCGTCGCGGCTTAACACATACTCACGCACGTTCCAAAACCCCAATTGATCACCCTTTTGATAATCCGTCCCGCCAATGTCGGGATTTTTAATCTTTTGGATGTCAAAAGCCGCCGTTTCCACTCGGATTTTGTTCACGGGTAAAAGACGGCACACGTTTTGCACGCGCGAGATGTGCGCTTGGATCTTATTTTCCACGCTAGGGGCTAACCAACCTTTATTTTTTGAGCGAATCCGGTTATCGAATCGAGCGGTACGGTATCGTGTCTTTCGATTTCGACGGGCGCGACGAAATTCACGTCGTGTGGACAGTAAATCACTCACATCCGTGCGAAGAGCCACTTCGCTCGCATAGAGTTCGACTTTGGCGCTACTGGCGCTTAAACCGATCGTTTTACTGCCGGCATCCACACCCAATGTCACCGGTTGCACACTTTCTCCTGTGGCTCGGGTCAATTGAATTAGAAAGGGATTGACCCTTTTGACTTTCGCATGACCGGCTTTCAGAAGCTTGCGTGCCTTTGCCGGTGAGCAAGGCATGAGGGGTTCACCTCGTTGGTTTAATACAAATACTCTCAAGTTTTGTCTCCACGACCGTTACCGGTCGGTAAAAATCCTTCGCCCATGTTCAAAGGGGTTTTAGTACCATCAACACCGCACCTTACCCTCAGTGCATTTAATCAATGGTCGCAGGGTCCGCAGCTAGGATTGACACCACGGAGTGCCTATGTATTCCCAATGAACGGAGTCTGAAACAATGTCTCAGACTTGGGCTAGTCAATCAAGGCTTTTTCAAGCCTCCGCTTTTAAGCGGGGGTTTATTGACGGCGTAGCTTCTTTTTCCGATTGCTAATGAATTATTTTAACTTGATCGGTGCTTGATCGCTACTTGATCGGTACTTGATCGCTTTTGGGTTAAATAATAGTTAAAGAAAAAGGCCACAATCCGAAAATTGTGGCCCTAAAATCAGCTAGTTAGCTAGTGATTTGATTACTTGCCGAGCGTGCGGAAGACGCAACGACCAACCAATTCAAGAGCGTTAGCCAAGGATTGTTCGTCAAAGTCGAAGTGACTGTTGTGGTGACCGGCACGCAAGGTGGAGCCAACTTGAACGTACGTACCCTTGCCGCCAGCGGCTTGAACCGTGCTCATGAAGTGAGAGTAGTCTTCAGAAGCGCCGAAGTTTTGTTCTTCGATCACGTCCGTGAAGCAACCCATATCGCGGGCTTCTTCAGCAACAACCTTAGCGACTTCGAGGTCAGATTCACCGCTCTTCGTACCGCCCTTGATGTCGATGGAGTAACCGCAACCCCACATATCGGCAGCAGCCTTAGCGATGCGCTTGACTTCACCGAACATGTATTCGTCCAAAGCAGACGTGATACCACGCGTTTCAAGGAACAAAACGGCCTTTGGCGGAATAACGTTACGACCTTCACCGCCGATCAACTTACCGACCGTGATACGCGTATCGCCCTTACCGGAACGCGGGATAGCATGCATGTTCAACAAAGCCGTAGCAGCGGCCAACAAGGCATTCTTACCTTCTTCAGGAGCATTACCGGCGTGAGACGGAACACCCGTGAAGGTGATGTCAGCCTTCGTGGTAGCCAAGAAGTTCTTCGTACCGCAAATGACCTTACCGATATTGTTGGCTTGGAAGCCGATGTGCATACCGAAGATTTCATCAACGCCTTCAACAGCGCCGGCTTTTTCCATCGGCATAGCGCCACGGACGCCTTCTTCGGCCGGTTGGAAGATGAAGCGGATCTTACCTTGCAATTGGTCACGGCAAGCGGCAATCACTTCAGCCAAGGCCAAACCGATGGCAACGTGGCCGTCGTGGCCGCAAGCGTGCATAGCACCCTTGTTGACAGAGGCAAAGCCTTCAACGTTCGGGCGGTGATCGGCGTCAGCGCATTCGGAAACGTCGTTGCAGTCCATGTCAAAGCGCACGGCCAAGAAGGGGCCTTCGCCACCGAAGTCCATGTCAGCCCAGAAGCCCGTCAAACCGCCTTCCATCTTGGCAACGAGTTCAGCATCAGCGCCTTGAGCGATAGCACGTTCCATGTGGGCGCGGAGTGCGTCAGCAGAAGGAACGCCCATCATGGCTTCACGGCAAACAGCCTTTTCACCCATGGTGATGGTGTAGCCAAGTTCTTGCATCTTCTTAATGGCCATGGAAGCCGTACGGAATTCCGTCCAGGCAGATTCCGGATGCTTGTGTAAGTCGCGACGAACAACCGTCAATTGCGGGATGACTTGTTCGATCATAGACTTTAATTGTTCATTCATAATTAACACTCCGATAACGATGTCTCAAGTGAGACAAATGAGGTTTACACCTCGTTTTGAAATCCAAGCCCAATGGGCTTTCCCCTTGAAAGGGGCTTATTTGTCAATAACGCAAAATTACGCTAAAAACTTATTTCCAACTATCTATTGTAACGGCTGATTTTCTGTCGGATGATTCAATAGATGTAAGTCTGTAACAGAAGGTTGGCTTTAATCAAAAAAAGGCTGATGAGAAACTCACCAGCCTTATGTCTCATTAAGTATTAATGAGGCGAATCAGGTATTACACCATCAAGATTGCCAAAGCAAACACAGCGGCCGTAACCGGAACTGCCGTGCGCTTAGCGACTTCCATCGGGCTAACCATAGCGATACCGGACACAACAACCATTGCACCAGCGATCGGGGACATCGTACGACCCAAGGCACCCGTCAAGAAGGCCAAGGCGCCCAAGGAGTGGATTTCCATACCGAATTCAGGAGCGTGCGGCGTAACGGCTTCGTTAAAGGCCATCGTAGCAGCGTCACCAGAACCCGTAATCGTACCCATCAACCACGGACCCAAGGAACCACCCCAACGAGCGATGTCGTTAGAGTTCTTCAAGACTTCGACGAACGTGTCGATCAAGCCGGAGGCCTTCAAGCCAGCAGCAAACACACCGGCAGCGATGATGATACCCATCACTTCAGCGTAACCTTGACCCAAGCCGTTAAAGAATTGCTTGGAGAAGTCTTGCGGGTTCGTGCGGTTGAAAGCGTAGCTAAAGAGCAACGTGATAACAGCACCGACGACCATGGCTTGTGCCACGCCCATCTTGATAGCCGGAACCCAAACGTTACCAACAACGAGGATAACGATCGGAACCAACGTCATGATAGCCATAATGGGGTTGGGCTTGAAGTCATCCTTCGTTTCCTTAACGTTAGCAACGGCTTCCTTATCACCCTTGTGGTCGCCCAAAACGAGAGCAACGATCAAAAGACCGAAGACCAAGAAGGCGCCGCACATGAGAGACCACGTGGAGTGGTAAGCGATGAAGTCCATCACTTCCATGTGAGCCATGTTAGCAACGTAAGCGTTGTGAGACGTACCCGGAGAGAAGTAAGAACCGATCGTACCACCCATAACGGCAGCAGCAGCCATAGCGGGCTTAATACCGGCGCGCAACATCACAGGAATCAACGTGGAACCCACGGCAGCAGCACAACCAGCAGCAGACGGGATGGCGATGTTAATAACGAACGTCAAAGCCGTGCAAACCGGAACCAAGAACACACCCAAGCCACGGATCGGGGCGGCGAGGTAGTGAACCAAACTGCGGTCAGAGTTCGTGTACTTAGCGATGTAAGCAAAACCCATCGAAGAACAGATAGCCATGATCAAGGAACCCTTGGTCATGGAGGAAGCAAACGAGTTAAGAGCCGTGAGCGGTTCCATTGCGACCAAGCATAAGAAGAAGCCGGACGTGAAAAGAACCAAACGCGTTTCAAAACGTTTGATCAAAGCGTAAACCGTAACGAAAATGACGGCAATCGCTAACCATTCAAGCAAAGACATAGGAACATTCCTAATAAAGTTAACAATATGTAGAAGAAATCACCCTTCTTTGAGGGCTTATGATTTTTTTCCTCCTTAATCTTAAACACCTAAGATATTTTTCGTACGATGGTAAACCCCTAGAATTTTGTAAAAG
>DBFZTP010000110.1:0-7306 GCA_048520025.1 Candidatus Aphodousia sp. | reverse complement strand
AAAACATCATGTCTCGGATCGCTTTTTTGATCAAGGAATCAAATTCTTATGGAACCGATTACATCATCGGCATGCCGTCCATGCCACCCATGCCGGAGGGCATCGGCTTAACATCTTCAGGCAAATCACCAATCATGCAATCCGTCGTCAAGATCAAGCTGGCAACGGAAGCGGCGTTTTGCAAAGCCGTACGCGTTACCTTCGTCGGATCCAACACGCCCATTTCGATCATGTCGCCATAGGAGCTCGTTTGAGCGTTAAAGCCGTAGTTGCCTTCGCCGTTAGCGACAGCGTTCACAACGACGCTCGGTTCGAGACCGGCGTTGGAGACGATTTGACGCATCGGTTCTTCCATGGCACGCAAAACGATCTTGATACCGGCCGTTTGTTCTTCGTTGTCACCCTTAAGACCGGCAACAGCCTTTTGAGCACGAACGAGAGCAACACCACCGCCAGGAACCACGCCTTCTTCAACAGCAGCACGCGTAGCATGCAATGGGTCGTCAACGCGAGCCTTCTTTTCCTTCATTTCGACTTCGGTAGCAGCACCGATCTTCAACAAGGCAACGCCACCGGCCAACTTAGCCACGCGCTCTTGGAGCTTTTCACGATCGTAGTCAGACGTCACTGCGTCGATTTGCGTGCGGATGTTCTTCACACGGGCTTCGATCAATTCAGGGTTACCTGCGCCATTGATGATGGTCGTGTTTTCCTTGTTGACTTCGATGCGCTTGGCTTGACCCAAGTGTTCGAGCGTCGTCTTATCCAAGGACAAACCGAGATCCTTCGTGATCAACGTACCACCCGTCAAGATAGCGATATCTTCGAGCGTGGCCTTACGACGGTCACCAAAGCCCGGAGCCTTCACAGCGCAGACCTTCAAGATGCCGCGCAAGCTATTGACCACCAACGTAGCCAAAGCTTCGCCTTCCAAGTCTTCCGTGATGATCATCAACGGACGACCGGCCTTAGCGACTTGTTCCAAAATCGGCAAAAGGTCACGGATGTTGCTGATCTTTTGGTCGTGCAACAAGATGAAGGGGTTATCCAAAACAGCCACTTGCTTGTCCGGGTTCGTGATGAAGTACGGAGACAAGTAACCGCGGTCAAATTGCATACCTTCGACCACATCCAATTCGTTCTTCAAGGACTTGCCGTCTTCAACCGTAATGACGCCTTCCTTACCGACCTTTTCCATGGCTTCGGCGATGATTTCACCGATTTCCACATCACTATTGGCAGAAATAGAACCGACTTGAGCGATTTCCTTGGTGGTCGTCACGGGCTTGCTGAGCTTTTTCAATTCTTCAACAGCCACAGCCACAGCCTTGTCGATACCGCGCTTCAAATCCATCGGATTCATGCCGGCGGCAACAAACTTCATACCTTCAACCACGATGGCTTGGGCCAAAACCGTAGCCGTCGTCGTACCGTCACCGGCGTTGTCATTGGTCTTGGAAGCCACTTCGCGGACCATTTGAGCGCCCATGTTTTCAAACTTATCTTTCAATTCGATTTCGCGGGCAACCGTCACACCGTCCTTCGTCACCAACGGGCTACCGAAGTTACGATCGAGCACAACGTTACGACCCTTCGGGCCCAACGTTACCTTAACGGCGTTAGCCAACGTGTTAATACCGCGAACCATACGGACGCGGCCGTCTTCACCAAAAAGCACTTGCTTAGCAGACATGAGTTATTACTCCAAAAACAAATAAATCGAAATGCAAGAAATTAGCAGAGAACGCCCATGATGTCTTCTTCACGCATCACGAGGTATTCTTCACCATCAACCTTGACGGTTTGACCAGCATACTTGCCGAACAAAACGCGATCACCGACCTTGACATCCATCGGGATCAACTTGCCGGCATCATCACGCTTACCAGGACCGACAGCCAATACTTCACCTTGATCGGGCTTTTCACCAGCGCTATCGGGAAGAACGATGCCGCTAGCGGTAGTACGTTCAACTTCCAAACGCTTGACGATCACACGGTCATGTAACGGACGAATTTGCATTTGATTTCTCCTAACTTTCAATGAAACCTTTTTTACGAAACGCCACATTATCTCTTATCTTGGGCGATTCCATTCATACAGAATTTCGGTACTATTGATAGGAACAATTCCTATGTCCGAAAAATTCCTTCGTATATTGGCATATGTGGGGATACTTTTTCCATTTTCAAGGGCAAAAATGCAAAAAATTCTAAAATTCTCCCTTTTATTGCCGATATTTGCGCTATCTATTTGTTTTTATTCAACAAATTCTTTTTCAGCGCCACAAAAACTGCCGACGTCGGTTCAAAAAGCCCTTAAAAAGAGTCACATTTCTTCGCGTCAACTTGCCGTCAGTGTCCGTCCTTTGGATGGCGGTAAAGTGAAATTAAATTGGCGAGCTTCTCAAAAAGTCTCCCCGGCCTCGACCGAAAAAATCATTACAACATTGGCTGCCTTAGAAACCCTTGGCCCCAACTGGCGTTGGCGCACGCAGTATTTGACCGATGAACCGATGGACGATGGCGTGATTGATGGCCCGTTATACATCCGAGGCGGCGGCGATCCCACCTATGTGATTGAACGTCTCTGGCGAGACCTCTCTGCCATGAAAGCCCAAGGGTTAGAGAAAATCCGAGGCGACATCGTGATTGACCGCTCGCTTTTTGCCACAGATAAAACGAGTGTTCAATTCGGCGAAGAAGTCCATCGCCCCTATATGAAAGAAGCCGATGCGGCTTTAATTAACTATCAGGCTGTTACCCTTCACTTTGAGCCTGATTATGAAAAAGGCATTGCCCACATCACGACAACCCCTGCGCTAAAAGGTTTTGAAGCACCAAAAACCGTGAAACTCGTCTCCACCAATGCCAACTGCGTTGGCTGGCGCCATGCCTTAAAACTCAATCTCAAAAACGAATGGGAACCCACCTTTGACGGAGGCTTTCCTAAGAGCTGCCCGGCAAAAGATCTTTCCTACATTTTCAGTAACCCTGAAAGTTATTGGCAGGCTTTATTAGAGCCTTTATTGGATGAGATGGATATCAGTTGGCGGGGCGATGTTGTCAAGGGCGTCATTCCCGAAAAGACCAATCCGCTTTACACGGCTTACTCCGATGATTTGGTTAACGTGAGTCGCTTAACAAATAAATTCAGCAACAACGTTTTGGCCCGCCACATTTATCTCACACTTGGCCTCATTGCCAATGATGAAAAATCAGGAGCCGATTACCCCATGGCGCGCTCTGCCCTTCAAAATTGGCTAACTCAAAGCGTTAAGGTGAAGCCCGGCACGGTTTATGTTGATAACGGTAGCGGCCTCTCGAGAGAAAGCTTCGTGACGGCCAGCGCCATGACGCAAATCATTGCCTACGGATGGAAAAGTCCCCGAATGCCTGAATGGGTAAGCACTTTCCCCGTCTCCGCCACGGACGGCACCATGCGCCGTCGCCAAGTGGCTCCCGGTTCCGCTTACATTAAAACGGGGCTTTTAAACGGTGTGAAATCGGTTGCCGGTGTTATTCAAGCCAAAAGCGGTAAACGCTATGCCATCTTTGGTGTTGTAGAGGGAGAACGTGCAACGAGCACCGATGCCCCCTTGGATGCCGTGATTCAATGGGTTTTCCTTAAGGGTTAAAACAGAAAAACGACTATAATTAACAGATCGTGATCTTGTTAGGTTCGAGTTTTTAAAATGACTTTTATTGAGAAATTACAAAATCGTTGGGCTGAAAGCCAATCTCTTTTGTGTGTGGGTTTAGATCCGGATAAGCATCGCTTGCCTGAGCATCTCAAGGGTAAAGACTATGCCTTTTACGAATTCTGCACGGCCATCGTCGATGCAACCGCTCCTTACGCTTGCGCTTTTAAGCCACAAATCGCTTACTTCGCCTCACGTGGAGCTGAAGAACAATTAAAAGCCATTATTTCCTACATTCACGAAAACTACCCCAATATTCCTGTGGTGTTAGATAGTAAGCGTGGCGACATCGGTTCCACGGCCAAACACTATGCTCGTGAAGCTTTCGTGCGCTACAACGCCGATGCCGTGACTTTGTCGCCTTACATGGGTTTTGACTCGGTCGAACCTTACCTCGAATACGAAGACCGTGGTGCTATTCTTTTGTGTCGCACGTCCAACAAGGGCGGTAACGACATCCAAATGTTGATGGTCGATGGCAAACCGATTTATCAGCACGTTGCCGCATTGGCTGCAGGCCCCTGGAATAAGAACGGTCAATTGGGTTTGGTGGTGGGTGCTACCTACCCCAATGAAATTGCTCAAGTCCGTCAAATCGTGGGAGACATGCCCTTGTTAGTACCGGGGATCGGCGCTCAAGGCGGTGACATTAATGCTTGCGTTTCTGCCGGCGTCACTGAAAACAAGATGGGCATGATGATCAATTCAAGCCGCGCGATCTTATACGCCTCTTCCGGTGAAGACTTTAAGGAAGCTGCCGCTAACGTGGCCGAAGAAACCTTCAGTAAGATTAACGCAGCTCGTCGCCTTTAATTGCGACACCCAAAACTGATCAGCCTGAGATTTTTGTCTCAGGCTGATTTTTTTTGCGCCTAGGCGTTTAATTTTTCAAGTGCGCGAGTAAAGATCCCGAAAGCAGTTTCCATCCCCGTTTCGTCAAAATCGAATTCGGCTTGGTGGTGAGCGGCCGTACGGTCAGCGCCCACAACAAAGAAACAAGACTTGCCGCCTCGATCGCGTACAACTTTGGCAAGCATCGTGTAGTCTTCCGAACAACCCAATTTCTTAAAGTCAATGACTTCTTTGCACGTCGGTTCTTCATGAGCGCATTGCGCAACCACGTCAACTAACGCTTGGTCATTGATGAGTTCACCGGCTTCTCCCACTTTTTCAATTTCAAACTCTACCCCATAAGCCAGTGCCGTTCCTTCAATAATGCGCGCAGCTTGATCGGCCATATAGGTGTTGATTTCATCGGTTTCGCCACGAATTTCCATCTTAATTTCAGCGTGCACCGGAATCACATTACGACATTCGCCAGCCTTCATCAAACCCACGTTCACACAACCCAAGCCCTTACCGTGACGAGCCATGCCCAAAAGTTGACCCACGCAATTGCAGGCAGCCGCCAATGCATTGCGCCCCAAATGCGGACTCATCGTCGGGTGCGCAGGAGCACCCGTGAAACGAACATCGAACTTTGTCGTGCAAAGCACGCCTGTAGGCGTTGTTGTAACTTCACCGGTTGGACACATCATCGCCAAGTGGCAACCCAAGATGTTATCAACGTCAGCCAACAAGCCGCTCACCGCTTGTGCCGCACCGCCTCTCACACCTTCTTCAGCGGGTTGGAAAATGAGTTTGATCTTGCCGTTTAAGCGATCTTTGTTATCCACCACCCACTGTGCAACATGAAGACCCACTGACGTATGACCGTCATGACCGCAAGAGTGCATTTCGCCATCGTGCTCACTTCTGAAACCTTCTTTATTGGGTTTGTGGCAATCACCCATCGTTTCTTCAACACCCACGCAGTCGATGTCAAAACGCAACGCTGTCACAGGGCCTTGGCGTCCCGTGTCCCAAAGCGCAATGGCTCCGGTGTAACCTTCCATACGATCGAGAATTGCTTCAGACACACCGTCCGCACGGGCGCGCTTCAAATGTTCTTCAACAAACTCCAAATCACGTCCCATCACGGCATCAACATTGACTTGTTGGGTCCCCGTGAAAACCTTCCAACCCAAACTTTCCAAGCGCTCAATGATGTAAGCGGTCGTTTTAAATTCGCCCCATCCCATTTCAGGCATCTTGTGCAAATCGCGACGTGTTTGAATCATCGAAGCTTTGTAATCATGCATATCAGTCTCCTCCAACAAGATCCGGTTACTTTTATCTTATGCCTAATTAGACACTTTGACATCCGTATTTTTTCGAAAAAAAACACGCTGAGAATTCACCCAGCGTGTTTCGGCATTAAGCGAAAAAAGTGTCAGCGATTAGTACTCAAACGTACCCTTTTCAACGATTTCGCCATTGCGCATCATGACCTTGTTGCGAGAAATAACGGTCGTCAATTCCATGGCGTCGTTAAACAAACAAGCATTGGCGCAGCCACCTTCTTCAATCACGCCTTGACCCGGCAAGCTCAAAGCCTTACCTACGTTAGAAGAGATGAAGGAAACAGCTTGACCGATCGGCATGTTGTATTCAGCGATTAAGCGCTTAACTTCCGTTAAGTTACCGCTCACACCACCAACACCTAAACCAATCATTTCGCCCTTATCGTTAAAGCGCGGGACAGAACCGTGACCGTCGGTCGAGAGCGTGATATGCGTCGGATCAACACCGGCGTCCAAAGCCGTCATCACAGCGATTGCGGGATTATCAAAAGCGCAGCTTGCACCCGTCGTGATATCGATGTAACCACCTTCCTTAGCGAAATCCAAAGCGGCATCAAAGACGTGACGGATACGACCGCAGTGCGTCGGGCGAATATGGCGAATCGGGAAGCCCTTGGCAACGATTTCTTTGTACATATCGAAGCTACCCGGGATGTTACCCGTGTGAATATGCAAGAAACCGATCTTACCGGCAATCATGGCACCTACACGAATGTCGGCCAAGAGGGCCAACACTTGTTGCATCGTGGGGAAGGAAGAACGGTGGTCACCCAAAGCGATCTTCACGCCTAAGCATTCTGGCACTAAGAACAAATCGTCCGAGACAGACTTCGTCATCGTTGTGGGCGGATAACGGTAGTTGGACGTGTACATCCAAGCACTCACACCTTCGCTCTTTAACGCACGAACCTTAGCGAGCAAATTCGGGATCGAGCGCGTTGTGTAGTCCGTACCGGAGACACCCACCACAGAGGTCGTACCGCAAGCCACCAATTCAGACAACATGATTTCAGGCGTGCGCGTCACGGGGCCACCTTCACCGCCACCGCCGGTGACGTGAATGTGTTGGTCAAAAAAGCCCGGCGTCATGATTTGACCCTTGGCATCAATGACTTCCGTACCCGGCAACGTGGACGGAAGATCCTTACCAATGGCCACGACTTTTTCAGCCACCATCAAAACGTCTTGTTCACCCAAATCCGTCGGTGCAAACACTCGAGCGTTTTTAATTAACAAAGCCATAAGAACCTCTCTCAAATGATGATTATTTTTGTGCTGATTCTCAGCACCACAATTAATTATTGTAGTGCCAATTTGTAACGGATGAGCTAAGGAAATGCATACTTTTCTGATTGACCCGATATTGTTAAGCGGTCTTAACAAATTTCATGAAAATTGAGACAGAGCAAAGCTCTATATTAAT
>DBFZTP010000109.1:0-10404 GCA_048520025.1 Candidatus Aphodousia sp. | reverse complement strand
AAGGAAAAAATATCATGAAAAAGACTTTAGCTGCTGTCGCCGTTTTGGGCGCATTTGCTGGTTCTGCTTTGGCTGCTGACGTGACGATCTACGGTCGCGTTGACACGGGTTTGCAAGTTAACGACTACGAAACGACCGTTGACGGTAAGGTTACCGCTGAAGGTACGGACTGGGCCATGAAGTCTGGTCTTTCCACGACGAGCCGTATCGGTATCAAGGGTTCTGAACAAATCTCTGATGCTTTGACGGTTGGTTTCATCTTGGAAAGCAAGCTCTTGGCTGATTCTGGTAAGGCTTTTGACGGCGGTTTCGATCGTGAATCCGTTCTTTGGGCCAAGACCGACTTCGGTACGGTTTATGCTGGTAAGGTCGGCTCTATGTGGTCTGATGGTGGTGCCACGAACTTCTGGGCTGGCAACTACGTAGCTTTCGGTACGGGTGCTGGTGGTGACATGGCTGCTGGTGCTGGTTTCATGGTTTCTCAAGGCCGTGTTGCTAACCGCTTGTCCTATGTTTCTCCGGAATTCGCTGGCTTCAAGGCTTACGCTGAATATTCCTTCGGTACGACTGATGATGGTGAAAACACCTCTGGTTCTGACCGTCCGGCCGCTTTGGGCTTGAACTATGCTAACGGTGCATTTGGTGCCGGTATGGTTGTGACCTACAAGAATGAAAAATCTTGGATTGGTGCTACGGAAGATAGCGTTATTGTTGGCGAAAATGGTCCGGAAGTTAAGCCGGGTGTCGCTGCTCACGCTGCTGAACAAGAAGACGAATACACCATCAACGTTGGTACGAGCTATGACTTTGGCGTTGCTAAGGTGATGTTGGCTGGTCAATACTACAAGAACGCTGACGCCGTTGGTTTGTTGTCTGAAGTTGGCGTTGAAGAACGCGATGAATTGGAAGGTTACAGCGTGACGTTTGGTGCTGATATCCCGGCTTGGGGCGGTAACTGGACGGTTGGCCTCGCTTATGGCGACGGTGAAGACAAGGCTGCTGGCGCTAACTTCGAATATGAAGGTTACAACGCTGCTGCTATGTACTACTACCCGTTGAGCAAGCGCACCAAGGTTTACGCTGGTGTCGGCTACACGAAGATGGAAGGTACGGAAGATTCTGTTAAGACGGAATACGAATCTACCAAGGCTGTCATGGGTATGGCCCACTACTTCTAATCTAAGTTTGGGCAGTTTACTACTACCTTCTGCCAAAATTTAGTTAGTTGATAACGAGCTCATAGGATCTGCAGGTCCTGTGGGCTCGTTTCGTCATTTGTTGTAAAAATGACACAAGGGAAATGCAATGATCAAGTGTTCATAAAGTCTTTATAAATCAATGTGATATGCATAAGTTTTAATGCTGTTGGATAAATACTACACCAATTCGGGGTGGGCTAAAAAGTTTGACTATCTCAGAAAGTTCGAGCAACAATGCCACTTAAGCAGAGTAATTCTGTGTTTCCCCTTGCGGGGAACTTTCTTATACAAAAAGGTAGTACATCATGAAAAAAACTTTAGCTGCTGTCGCCGTGTTGGGCGCATTTGCTGGTTCCGCTTTGGCTGCTGACGTTACCCTCTACGGTAAGGTTGACCTCGGCGTTCGTTACGTTCATTCTGATGAAGGTGGCGACAAGTCTGATACGTGGGGTCTTAAGAGTGGTGGTTCCTCTTCTTCCCGCTGGGGTTTGAAGGGTTCTGAACAAATCTCTGAAGGTTTGACGGTTGGTTTCCAATTGGAATCTGGTTTCAACGCTGATGATGGCGATGACCAAGAAGACAAGTTGTTCCGTCGTGAATCTCGCCTTTATGTTGCTACGGACTACGGTACGTTGCACATGGGCCGTTTCGGCGCTTTGGATTCTGCCACGGGTTCTGTTGACATGGCAGCTGGTATGAGCGCTGCTGGTACGGGTTATGGCGACTACATTGCTAACCAAGGTTTGGTTATGCATACGAACAGCCGTTTGAATAACTCTATCGCTTACACGTCTCCGGAATTCGCTGGCATCAAGATTGCTGCTATGGCTTCCTTGGGTGATGACAAGAGCGAAACGAAGTACCCGTTTGTTGACAAAGATGGCAACTTGAGCACGTCTGAAAAGTACGATGGCACGCCGGTTGGTACGAAGCCTGAAACCACGAAGTTGGGTTCTGAGGGTTCTTCCGACGTTGATCGTTACTACGCTTTGGGCGCTAAGGGTCAATGGGGCGCTTTGGGTGCTGGCGTTATCGTTAGTACCGAAGACTTCGCTAACCATACTGAAGATAACTCCATGAACGTTACGGCTGGCGTTAACTATGACTTCGGTGTTGCTAAGGTTTTCTTGGCTGCAAACTACTATGACACTGGTGTTAAGAATGAAGACGCATGGGGTACGGTTGTTAGCGTTGCCGCTCCGGTTGCTGGTGGTTCTATGGAAGTGTCCGCTGGCTACGGTGTCGAAACTGCAGTTGAAAAGAACAAGGAAGTTGATACCGACAAGATGTTTGTTGGCGGCTTCTACAAGTATCCGTTGAGCAAGCGCACGTACGTTTACACGGCTGCTGGTTACTATCAAGAAGAACCGGATGGCGGCGACAAGAACAAGTATGTTGAAGCTATGACGGGTATCTGCCACAACTTCTAATCTGATTTCGTAAATTTCATATTTACTGATTAGATAAAAGTTAAGACCTCGATGGTGACGATCATCGGGGTCTTTCTGTATCTATAGCCTTAAATCAAAAAAAATCAATCTACTAACAAACAATTTTGTACATTTACACATTTATTGTTTTAAGAATTCATTTATCAACATTTCTCGCTTAGAACTCCGTCTCAAGTAACAATCAATCAGCATTATCTCCGACAGGATCTTTTTCTCCTGCTCTTCACAATTTTCTGATTACCATCCCGATTCTCACCTGTAACTGGCTAAGTAATATCGCTTAATCATTAAATGATAATGATTATCATTAGTAATAGAATAAACCCAAACATTCTATCTAAGAAAGGACTTAGAGACATCATGAAAAAGACTTTATTGTCACTATCACTTTTATCTGCCATGACCACCTCAGCAATGGCAGGCGATATCACGCTTTACGGTACGGTTGACTTAGGCTTGAGTTACGTACATGATAAAACCAAAGACGCCGCTACTGAACGCACGAATTCTTGGTCCATGGACTCCGGTAATTCCACGGCGAGCGTCTTTGGTATTCAAGGGTCTGAAAACTTGTCAGACACTTTGACGGTTGGCTTTTTGCTTGAGCACGGCTTTGATGCGGATACGGGTGCAAAGTCAGATGCCGATCGCTTCTTTGATCAAGAATCGATTCTTTATGTTGAAGGCAGTCTTGGTACATTAGCAGCCGGTCGTATGGGGGTTTTGCAGTCTGATAACGGCACATTCGGCTTTTACTCCGGCATCGCTAACCCGTTTGGTACTGGTTGGGGTGAAATCGCAGGCGTGGGCGGCAACGTTTTTGCGTCTTTAGGCGACCGCTATGACAACACCGTTGCCTATAAAACGCCGACGATGAATGGTTTGACGCTTTATGCTCAATACGGTATGGGCGGTGATGAAGAAGGCACTCAAGAAAATAAATCCAATTCCAATCGCTACAGTGCTGTGGGTTTGAGTTTCGAAGCAGACAACTTCCAAGTTGGTTTTGTGGCTGATTGGTTAAATAAAGCCAGTGGCCAAGCTTCTACATTGAAGTCTGACGATGCTTACACGCTTAACCTTGGCGCCAACTACGATTTTGGCGTAGCTAAGGTGTTTGCAGGTGGTCAATACTTTAAGGGTGTTGATGATCCTGCCAATATCTACAGTGTTTATGACGAAGAACATTCTCCTCTTGCCAACGCTAAAGGTTGGGGGGCGACTGTAGGTACTGAAGTGCCTATGGCAGGCGGTAGTTTCAAACTTGCCGGTTCATACTTAGACGGTGAGACGGATAATGGCGCTAATGTTCAAGACATGAACGCTTATGCCGTTAGCGTGGGGTATGACTACGCATTGAGTAAGCGCACTTCTGTTTACACCGCAGCTGGCTACACCTATCGTGAATTTGAATTGCGTAATGCAGATTCAAAGTGGAGCCAAGATCAATATCAAGTCATGATGGGTCTTGTTCATTCTTTCTAATCATGTCATAAAAGAAAAATCGGAGGATGTAACTTCCTCCGATTTCTCAAAGCTAGTTGAATCGGGTCAGAACTGGCACTTTTCCCAATCTTGGAGATTTCAAGGTTGGGGCTTTATTTTGTCAGCGTCTTCAAAAATAAAATCTATCTTATATACGAACTTGTTTTGTATATATGTTTATTAAGTATGTATATAAGTCTTTTAATGTTTTATGTATGTTTTACATCTTTATATATAAGTTACTTATATATTAGTGTAAACTTACAGGTACATTCATTTACTAGCATATAAGTTGCTTAGAGAGGTTGAAATGGATTTCCTTGATATTGAAAAATTGATTGAACAACTTCGTTCAATTGGAAAAGATACTCAGACTTGTGAAGTTAAGGAATCAGTTGGTAAGTTACCCGCAAGTACTGTAGAAACTCTTTCGGCGTTCTCTAACGGTGTGGGCGGTACGCTTATTTTAGGTTTGGCAGAGAAGGATAACTTTTCTCTCGTTACGGGGTTTAATGCCGTCGCTATGCAAGATGCTTTGGCAAGCGCCTGCGAGAAACTTACTCCTGTTGTACGTCCTGATATTACGATTTACCCTTTTGAGGGGGCTGAAATCTTAGTAGCTTATATCCCTGAGATGCCTATTATTGATCGTCCATGTTTTATTCGTGATCGAGGAATGTACCGAGGCTCTTTTATTCGAACGGGGGACGGAGACCGTTTAATGACGACCTATGAGGTTGACCGAATGAAAGAAAATAATCGTCAACCTCAATGGGACGCAGAAGTGGTTTCGGAAGCGACCATGGATGATCTTGATTCCAATTTACTAAATGGATTGATTCAGCGCCAACGTTCATTACATCCTAGAATTTTTCGCCATTTGAGTGACAATGATGTACTTTTAAACTTGCGCGCGATTGTTGATGATGAGGGAGTGTTAAGACCCACATTGGCTGGTCTTTTGGCGTTAGGAATTTATCCCCAAAAGTACTTCCCGACACTTGTTGTGCGTGCGACGCTCTATCCTGATCCTTATCAAGATGCAAAGCAATCTATGCGCTTTTTGGATTCAAAGACCTTGGTTGGGCCCATTTCTGATTTGTTGGTTGACGCTGTCGATTTTGTAAGTCGCAATACTAGAATGGGAGCCGTTGTGGATGGTGCATTCCGAAAGGATGTACCCGATTATCCGTCAGAAGCTATTCGAGAAGCTATTGCTAATGCACTTCAACACCGAGATTATTCTTCTGAAGGTCGAGCTTCTTCTGTGAACCTTAATATTTACGCAGACCGAATTGAAATTCTTAATCCTGGTGGTTTGTATGGTCGAATGACGATGGAGAATTTAGGGCAACCCGGAAATACGGCAAGTCGAAATCAATTCTTGTCATCTATTTTAGAAACAACACCGGCAGAACCGGGACGTTTTGTAGTTGAAAACCGAGGTAGCGGTCTTCCTAGCATTGAAAAATCTTTGACCGAAGCAGGGATGTATCCAGCTGAGATTAAGAACAGTTTAACCACGTTTAAGATCACGTTTGATAAGCGGCGAAAGTCAGAGATTGAAAAACAAATTTTCAATTCTGAGAATTTGCGTGAGGTAATTATTAAAACTATTCGAGAACATGGAACATCTTCTGTTCGTGAGTTGGCAGATGCTTCAGGTTTGTCAAGACAAACGATTTATAAGCGTATCCAAGCGCTATTAACCGAAGGCGTTCTCGAAACGACAGAGCCACTTCGAAGCCCTCGCCAACGTTACCGTATTAAGCGTTAATGTCCTGTATCATTACGCCATTAAAAATTTGTCTAACCCGATGATTGTTCAAACTAATCATCCTTTTGTGCATCGGATATAAACCGTGACCGCGAAAAAACTTTATCTCCGCAGCTTTGGCTGCCAAATGAACGACTACGACTCTGAAAAAATTGCCGATCTTTTGAAAGAAACGGCAGGGTACGAACGTACCGAAAAGGTCGAAGAAGCCGATTTAGTCGTCTTTAATACTTGCTCCATTCGTGAAAAAGCCCAAGAGAAAGTCTTCTCTGATTTGGGTCGAGTTCGTGAAGCTAAAAAAGAATCGGGCAAGTCAGATATGTTGATTGCCGTAGGTGGCTGTGTCGCCAGTCAAGAAGGCAAGAAAATCCTTTCTCGTGCCCCGCACGTCAATATCGTCTTTGGCCCGCAAACGCTTCATCGCTTGCCCGCCATGATTGAAAAGTGCGAGAAGACGAAAAAGCCGCAAGTCGATATCTCATTTCCTGAAATTGAAAAGTTTGACCATTTGGCTGAACCCCAAGCCCGTGGGGCTTGCGCCTTTGTTTCCATCATGGAAGGGTGCAGCCAATATTGCTCTTACTGCGTTGTGCCCTATACGCGCGGTGAAGAAATTTCTCGTCCGTTGACGGACGTTTTGTTAGAAGTCGCCAAGCTTGCCGCACAAGGCGTCAAGGAAGTGACGCTTTTGGGTCAAAACGTCAATGCGTATCGCGGTGAAATGCCTGATGGTGAAATCGCTGACTTTGCCACACTCTTAGAGTACGTGGCTGAAATCGACGGTATTGAACGCATCCGTTACACGACTTCTCACCCGAAACACTTTACGCAACGTTTGATTGATGCTTACGGCAAGATCGATAAGCTCGTCAACCACGTGCACTTGCCCGTTCAATCGGGCTCTGACCGCATTTTGGCCGCCATGAAGCGCGGTTATACGTCTTTGGAATACAAGTCCATTATTCGTCGTTTGCGAGCCGTGCGTCCTGATATTGCGATTGCTACCGACATCATTGTGGGTTTCCCCGGTGAAACCCAAGAAGACTTCGATGCCACGATGCAATTGATGGAAGATGTGGGCTTTGATGCAAGCTTCTCCTTTGTCTATAGTCGCCGTCCTGGGACGCCCGCCGCTTACTTAGTGGACGAAACGCCGCAAGAGTTAAAACTCAAGCGTCTGCAACTTTTACAAGCCAAAAATGAAGCCAAGGCGCATGAGATTTCTCAATCCATGTTGGGTACCGTCCAACGCGTGTTGGTCTTAGGCCCCGCTCGTCGAGGTGAAGGTATGATGTCGGCTCGCACAGACAATAACCGTGTGGTTAATTTCAAGGGCGATGTGAGCTTGACCGACCAAATGGTGATGGTCAAAATCACGGATGTCTTCCCGCATACTTTGGGTGGCGAATTGGTCACAAGCGAGGAATAACTTTCATGAGTACAGAAGAAAAAGTTCTGACCTTAAATGTGGACTTGGACAATTCTGACTTGTCCAGCCTTGTGGGCCCGATGGATGCCAATCTTCGTCAAATCGAAATGATTTTGGACGTGACGATCTCTCGTCGTGGCCATCAATTCCGTATTGCTGGAGAAACGCAAAAAGCGCGTGAAGCCCAAAACGCTATCCAAACGTTTGCTGCGAAAGTGCCGCAATTGGAAGGCGAATTAACGACCGATGACGTGCAGCTTTATTTCGTGGGCGAAGCCGCCAAGAAAATTGACGGTGACGCGGTCACCACACCCACGCTTCACACCAAGCGCCGCGAACTTCAAGGTCGCACACCTCGTCAAAGCGAATACATTCAAGCGATTTTGGATCACGATATTGCGTTTGGGATTGGACCGGCCGGTACGGGGAAGACGTATTTGGCCGTTGCCGCTGCCGTTGATGCCTATGAACGAGACCGTGTTGAGCGCATTATTCTCACGCGTCCCGCTGTTGAAGCTGGGGAGCGTTTGGGCTTTTTGCCGGGTGACCTTTCTCAAAAGGTTGATCCCTATTTGCGCCCCCTTTATGACGCTTTGTTTGACCTCTTGGGGTTCGATAAGACGCAACGCTTGCTTGAACGTCAAACGATTGAAATTGCGCCTTTGGCTTATATGCGTGGTCGTACGCTCAATAACGCTTTTGTGATTTTGGACGAAGCCCAAAACACGACGCCAGAGCAAATGAAGATGTTCTTAACGCGTATCGGTTTTGGTTCTAAGGCCGTGATCACGGGTGACGTCACGCAGATTGACCTTCCGCGCGGTACGCGCTCGGGGCTCGTGGAAGCTCAAAATGTTTTGGCCGGTGTTCGAGGTATTTCGATGACCTACTTCACGGCTGCGGACGTTGTGCGCCATCCCTTGGTTGCTCGCATTGTTCAAGCTTATGCAAAGGCTGATGAAAAGCGAGCTCAAGAGCGCTTGGTTGAAAAGATGAAAATGAATCGAGAATAAAAATGGCAAAACTCACGGTTCAATTTATGGAAAATGGCGACTTTGAGTTGCCGTCTGAAGAAACCATGGCAAAGTGGATTGAAGCGGCGATTGAACGCGATACCACTTTGAATGTGTTGTTTGTCGATGCTGAAGAAGGACAGGCCCTTAATAGCCAATATCGTCACAAGGACTATGCAACAAACGTTTTAACGTTTGATTATCAGCATGAGCCTGAAGCGATTGCGGATTTGGCCATCTGTGTTCCGGTTCTCATTCGTGAGTCCCAAGAGCAAGAGAAGTCCTTTGAAGAGCACTTGGCCCACTTACTGATTCACGGTGCGCTTCACGCTCATGGGTACGATCATATGAATGACGAAGAAGCTGAAGTCATGGAAATGAAGGAAATCAAAGCCCTGATGAGTTTGGGGTTTGATAATCCTTACGCGGATCGTGAACTCGTTTGATTGAACGAAATTGGGGTGGCACTGCCACCCCTTTAATCATTTGTACAAATGTGGAAAACAATATCTTAGAAAACCATCAATTCAGACGGCGCCTTAACTCCGAAATCCTTCGCAATTTCCTGATAAGTTCCCACAGCATCAGCCACTTGATCTAAGGCGTGATTGGCTTCGTTTCGATCAATGTCAAAACGTTTGGCAAGATCCAAAAAGTCGCCTCGATCAACATCCCTTCCTTTTCCCAATAGAGACGTCATGTGTTCATTGCCAAAGGCGTTGGTTGTCACGATGTCATAGGCAGGTGTTAGCAACCATTTTCCTTCCTCATTCATCATGAAAGAGAAATTTTTGGCATGATCGTCGCAGTTGCCTAATGCGAAATTCAAAATGGCGCGCTTAAATTGCTCAAGGAGAGCCCCTTTGTCACAAAGTCGTAAAGTGAGCGCCATGAGCGTTGCATAGTCAAGCGAAGGCAGGCGAAAGTCGGAATGTAAAAGGCCGGCTGCTGTCACAACGTGGTACTTGCCTGAGAGATTGCGGTCAAAACGTTGGGTACCAAACCAACCACCGCCTTGTTGAGATTCAAAAAGGTGAGTCTGAGGCATGGTAATGCCGGCACGCTTTGCAATCAAAGAACAGATGTATTCGTGAACGCCAATGTCTTTGCTATCGGACGAGTGTTGGAACTTAATCATCCAGGGATCAAAAGCATCGGTGGTTAAAAAACCTCTTTGGAGTTGCTTTTTGTCTTTGGAAACCAGGCAAACGATTTTGGGGCGCGCACCGCCCGAAGAACCGTTAAGACCGCAAATCATATCGAGGGCTTCTGCGGATTCTTTTTCCTTCAAAATTGCATCCACGTCTTGAGCGAGCGTATCCAAATGGATTTCATCCGAATCCAATCTTTCCCATTCAGTGGCAGGTTCGTATTCCAATGCGCCCATACCTTGAGCTCCGACCCAACAAAGTCGTTCCAAGGGCGAAATCTGATGAAGTCGTTTGCCTTTTTTTCGTAACTGCCGATCCAAAAGCAAACTTCCCCAACCATCAGGAAGACTGTCGGCAATAAAGCCAGGAAGCCCATTAAAGAGATCGTTGGTGCTCTTCCAAGTGGAAGTGGAAAGAGGGATGGAAACGGGTGAGAGCGACCAATTCAACTTAATAAAGTCAGGAGCGTATTGAAATAACAATCCTAGGGGATCGTCTTTAAGAAGACCCACTAAGTGGCGTTGCCCCTGAAGATTGAGAAAGACGTGAACATTCATTAGGAAGCCCTCTTGCGAGTTTTAGTAGGAAGGGCAAACAAGTCAATGCGACTGCCAAGCTTAAAGACATCATCAAAGTCTTGAGCACGGTTTAGACCAATCGCTAAATTCACGAGGTTTTTAAGCGAAATTTCGCCTTCGCTTTCAAAACGTCTCAGAGACCCCAATGAGACGCCCGCTCGTCTGGCAAGCGCCTCTTGCGTGATGTTTTGATCGAGCCTCACTTCGCGAAATCGCTCCGCGATTTCCATGCGAATATCCTTGGGCGGTTTAAGATTGCTAATTGCGCTCATATTAGTAATTAACGAAGAAATATGCTATTAATTGCTAATATTTTATCAC
>DBFZTP010000108.1:0-1841 GCA_048520025.1 Candidatus Aphodousia sp. | reverse complement strand
TTTGGTGATTTTGAGCCTCACGTTGAGTTTGGCCACAGGGGCTTTTGCTAAGACCATTGATGATGTGGACTACGTCGAACAATTGACGATGGGGAAAGAATCGTTAGTGCTCAATGGGGCAGGGCTTCGTAAGATTTTATTTGTGAAGGTCTATGCCGCAGGGCTTTACTTGCCCAAAGCAGCTTCGGATGCACAAGGCGTTCAGGATCAAGTCGGCAGCAAACGTGTGCGTTTAGTATTACGTCGCAATGTGGATGCGGCAGATTTTGTTGAAGCGTTAAACGATGGTTTAAAAGACAACTCCACAGAAGCTCAACGCACGGCGATAAAGAAAGACATTGAATCGTTGGTTGTCGTGATGGAGAAAATCGGTGACGTGCATGAAAATGACAGTGTGGATTTTGACTATAGCGCTGCGCGTGGCGTGAGCGTTTTTGTCAATGGCCGTTTGATTGGCGAGAGAATTGGCGGGAAAGCGCTTTATGACGCTGTTTTGCGCATTTGGTTGGGTGAAAAGGCGATTGATTCAGGTTTGAAAAAGGCGCTTTTGGCCCAATAAAGAGATAAAAAACGTGTTTGGTTTAAAGACTTGTTTTTTGTCAGTTTTTTATGTAAAATCCTCAATCCTTTTATTGGGTAGGTTTATTCTCTGTTGACCCGTCCCAATAAAGAGGAAAAGAATTTTTCGGACTCTGTCGCTGGTGCTTGCGGCCTAAGCGGCAATCCTTTAAATGCACGATTTGAGATAGTCTCTCGTGCGTTTGCAATTAATAGGTGAATTTATAATGAAGACCTTCTCGGCTAAGCCGCTCGAAGTGAACCGCGAATGGTACGTCGTTGACGCTACCGATAAGATCGTTGGTCGCCTCGCTGCTGAAATCGCTGCTCGCCTTCGTGGTAAGCACAAGCCTGAATACACGCCGCACGTTGACACGGGCGATTACATCGTCGTTATCAACGCTTCCAAGATGAAGATGAGCGGTAACAAGGCTACGGACAAGCGTTACTTCCGTCACACGGGTTATCCTGGTGGCATCATCGAAACGACCTTCGGCAACATGCAAGATCGTTTCCCGGGCCGTGCCCTTGAAATCGCTGTTAAGGGTATGCTCCCGAAGGGCCCGTTGGGCTACCAAATGATTAAGAAGTTGAAGATCTATGCTGATGAACAACATCCGCATACGGCTCAACAACCCAAGAACCTCGACATCTAATAAGGATTCGGCATGATCGGCAATTACAATTACGGCACTGGCCGTCGCAAGAGCTCCGTGGCCCGCGTCTTTATTAAGCGTGGTTCCGGCAAGATCGTTATCAACGGTCGTCCTTTGAACGAATACTTCCACCGCGAAACGGGCCGTATGGTCGTTATGCAACCGTTGGAACTCACGCAAAACGTTGAAACGTTTGACGTGATGGTCAACGTCCGCGGCGGCGGTGAATCCGGCCAAGCCGGTGCTGTTCGTCACGGTCTTACCCGTGCTTTGATCGACTACGATGCTGGTTTGAAGGCTCAATTGTCTGCTGCTGGCTTCGTTACGCGTGACGCTCGTGAAGTCGAACGTAAGAAGGTCGGTCTTCGCGGTGCTCGCCGTCGTAAGCAATTCTCCAAGCGTTAATTCTTCGGAATTTCCGCCAAGGAACGAGGAGTTCACAACGAACTCCTCAAGATTGGACTCCAAGTTATATTGGAGTCCAAATTTTTTATGTGCGCCCGACAGGGTGCGCTGCTGGTGGTGAAAGTCCACCGTTTCAACCCGACGTGGGGAAAGGAGTAGCGACTCGGCAAGGGCGTCTTGGTAACAAGGGGTCTGAAGGAAGCCGATAGCAAAGCGCTGGCC
>DBFZTP010000107.1:0-3756 GCA_048520025.1 Candidatus Aphodousia sp. | reverse complement strand
CCCTTTGTCACTAAACACTCAGTTGTGTCAGTGTTTCTTGATTAGGACAAACCAACAATCTTGCCGTTGACCACATCAATGTGCAAAGCGGCCGGTTGGCGCGGAAGGCCAGGCATACGCATGATAGCACCCGTGGTTGCCACAACGAAACCGGCGCCGGCGTTCAAAATCAAGCGTTGAACCGGCAACGTAAAGCCCTTCGGAGCACCTAACCAAGTCGGTTCGTGAGACAAGGAGTAGGGGGTCTTAGCAACGCAGACCGGCAACTTGTCAAAGCCCAATTCTTGGATTTGCTTCAAGTCTTTCTTAGCAGCAGCCGACAATTCAATGCCTTGACCGCCGTAGACGTTAACCGTCAACTTTTCAAGCTTTGTGACGATATCGTCGTCGGCTTCGTAGCTGTAGTTCAAGGGCTTTACATCGCCTTCGGCAGCCGCCATCACGGCGCGGGCCAATTCCACGGCACCCTTACCACCTTCGGCAAAGCCGTCACAGATAGCAAAGCGCACACCCATTTCTTCGCAGTGCTTAGCGATGATGTCGATTTCTTCAGTGGTGTCGCTAGCGAAGTGGTTCAAGCTCACCACGATGTTGGGGCCAAAGTGCTTCAAGTTTTCGATGTGAGCATCGAGGTTGCAAAGACCAGCTTTCAAAGCGTCAACATTGGGCTTGCCAATTTCCGGCAACGGAACATTACCGTGCCACTTCAAGGCCTTGGTAGAGGTCACCAACACGATGGCAGAGGGCGTGAGACCCGCCATACGGCACTTGATGTTCATGAACTTTTCAGCACCCAAGTCGCTACCGAAACCGGCTTCGGTAATGGCCCAGTCACCCAACGTAAGAGCGGCCTTCGTAGCCATCACGGAGTTGCAACCGTGAGCGATGTTTGCAAAGGGGCCACCGTGTACGAAAGCCAAGTTGCCTTCAAGCGTTTGCACGAGGTTGGGCTTCATGGCTTCTAATAAAAGCGCCATCAAAGAGCCCGTAGCACCCAATTCCTTACAGGTGTAGGCAGAACCGTCACGCTTAATGCCGACCACCAAGCGATCCAAACGAGCACGCAAGTCGTCCAAATCCGTGGCCAAGCAAAGCACGGCCATGAGTTCGCTTGCCACTGTAATATCAAAGCCCGTTTCAGAGGGAATGCCGTTAGCCGGGCCACCCAAGCCGCTTACCATGTTACGAAGCATACGGTCATTAACGTCAACAACACGACGCCAAATCACAGTCTTCAAATCGACTTGACCCCAGTGACGGGCGTTATCGATCATGGCAGCCAAAAGGTTATTGGCTGCGGTGATGGCGTGGAAGTCACCCGTGAAGTGCAGGTTAATGGCTTCCATCGGCAAGACTTGAGAGTAACCGCCGCCAGCAGCGCCACCCTTCATACCGAAGCACGGGCCCAAAGACGGTTCACGCAAAGCCACAACGGCCTTTTCACCGAGCTGCTTCAAACCTTGCGTCAAAGCAATTGACGTGGTGGTCTTGCCGGAGCCGGCAGGCATACCGGAAGTGGCCGTCACAAGGACGAGCTTACCGTGGGGCTTGCGAGCAGCGTCAAGTTGCACCTTTGCCTTATCACGACCATAGGGCTCGAATTCTGCATCGGTCAAACCGGCAGAGTGAGCGAGATCGTCGATACGAATCAATTGCGCTTCTTGTGCGATTTCGATATCGGATTTCATAGTAAAAAAATCTCCAAATAATTAAAAGACAAAAACAAAAATTTTCGGACCACAACACCCCTTACGGCATTAAAAATAATGCCGAAACGTTGTACCTCGATTGAATCTGCGGGAGGTGAGTGTGTTGGTTTTCCTGATGAGGCAAGTATGCCAAAAAATCAAGGCAATAGGGCAATTTTTTGCTTGTCTTTTTAAACCAAAAACAAATGAAGCTTTACTAACAATGGGCGCTGTTACACTTTTTTGAGATGAGTGGGTATTTTTCCTGTGATTTACGGCATGTTGGGAGAATTATCTTGGGTGAAAGATTAAAATTAATATGTTGACCGCTCAAAAATAAGCGGACTCTTTTTTGAAGTTCTCAAGGAGAAATAAGCATGTGGGATTTATTGTTAAAGGGCGCTCGTGTTGTCGACCCCCTCAACCATATTGACGGCATTCGCGACGTAGCGATCGAAAACGGTGTGATCGCTGAAGTGGGCGTGGATTTGCCCGGCGGCCAAGCCAAGGTTGTCGAAGACTACACGGGTTACGTTCTTCAACCGGGGATTATTGATAGCCACGTTCACTTAGGTGAAATGTGGGGCTCTCCCTATGGCTTTAAGATGCTTGCCATGGCTGGTGTCACGACGTGCTTAGACATGGCCGGTCCCTTGGACAACGTTTTAAAGAATATCCCGACGTATGGTAGCGGTATCAATGCTGCTATTTTGCAATACGCATCGCCTCCGTTTACCTTTAAGACCAATGAACCCACCAAGGCCGAAATGGATGCTTTGATTGACGAATCCATGAAGGGCGGTGCATTGGGCGTGAAGCTTTTGGGCGGTCACTATCCGTTAAAGCCCCAAGTGTCTTCACTTTTGATTAAGACGGCACTTGAACACGGTGCTTACATTGCATGGCACGCCGGCACCAGCGAACACGGCTCCAACATCGAAGGTATGCGCGAAGCCGTTGAAATGAGTAAGGGCAACTTCTTGCACTTGGCTCACATCAATGCTTACTGCCGTGGTGCCATTCGCTCTGAAGTGGAAGAAACGCAAGAAGCCATCGAGTTATTGTTGGCTAACGATCATATCCACTGCGAAAGCTATATTTCGCCGCGCAACGGTACGCGTTTGACCTGCTTTGAAAGCGGTGAAGTGCAATCCAAGGTGACGGGCAACTGCTTAAAGCGCTTTGGCTTTACGGCCGATAAGGAAGGCATTGAAGGTGCCTTTAAGGCCAAGAAGGTTTGGGCCGTGTATGACGCAGGCGGCTACTCTGACTTAATGACGGGCGAAGAAGGTTTGGCCCTTTGGAAGAGTTGCAACACGGACGTGGGCGGGTCCTTTAACGTCAATCCTCCGTTGCCGCGCATTATGCTGGCCCAAGCCAAGCGCCCGGACGGCAGCTTCGTTGTTGACGGTATTTCTACCGACGGCGGTTGCATCCCACGTAACGTGATTTTGGAACAAGGCTTGTCTTTGGTGCGTTTGGACGTTTTGACGATGTCTGAATTCGTGGCTAAGACGAGTTTGAATCCGGCACGCATGTTGCGTTTGGACAACAAGGGTCATTTGAGTGTCGGGGCCGATGCCGATATCACGATCTTTGACTTGAACGCTCAAAAGGCTGTCGCGAGCTTTGTCAACGGCAAGACCATTTTGAAGGATGGTCATGTCCACGGTACCAACGGTACGGTGATTTGTACGGCTCAAGGGGCTGACGCTGTTCGTGCGATGGGTATTAATGCTTTGGTCGTGGATCCGGGCAAGCCTGTTGCTGAACGCATGAAGTTCTAATTGTTTGATTGGTAAGGAGAAAACGAAATCCTTTGGGATTTTTCAAAAAATTTTGCAGAAAAGCTTGCAAAAGCGAGAAATCCCCTATACAATTCGTTTTCTCTTTCGGGGGTATAGCTCAGTTGGTAGAGCACTTGCATGGCATGCAAGGGGTCAGCGGTTCGAATCCGCTTACCTCCACCACCAAAAGAGATTGTCATAGGTCCCCATCGTCTAGAGGCCTAGGACACGACCCTTTCACGGTCGGTACCGGGGTTCGAATCCCCGTGGGGACGCCATCA
>DBFZTP010000106.1:0-12115 GCA_048520025.1 Candidatus Aphodousia sp. | reverse complement strand
GAAAGAAGTTTATATGTCTACGAAACCGTCTCGTACTTTAGAAACTTTCCCCAATCCGCACCCTGATCAAGACTACTGGGTTCATATGGAAATTCCGGAATTCACGGCCTTGTGCCCGCTGACCGGCCAACCTGACTTTGCTACTTTGGTCTTGGACTATATTCCGGATGAGAAAAATCTTGAATTAAAAGCTCTCAAGCTTTACATGTGGTCTTATCGCCAAGAAGGCGCTTTCCACGAAGACATCACCAATCGCATCATGAAGGATATGGTGGCGGCCATCAATCCCCGCTATCTCCGACTCAAAGGTAAGTGGTGGGTTCGCGGCGGTATTTACACGACCGTGGTTTGTGAGTATCGTCAAGAAGGCTGGACGCCCGCACCTCGAGTAGATGTTCCTGAATACGAAGCCAACAGCCCGATGCGAGGCTAATAACAAAAAACTCCGATTTTTCGTCGGAGTTTTTTGTTGGTGATTCGAATTAACCGTAGTAACCGCCGTGGCGATGAGCACGAAGTTGCTTCACTCCCATGTCATCATAACGTTCGAACGGTTGGTGAATCCATGGATTGTTGTCCAAGAAGTCAACATAGTAATCAGGCTTCAAAATCGAATGACTCTTCCACCAAAGAACGGCCACGCGGATTTCGGTGATCTCAGGATAAGACTTCTTTAAGTGTTCAACCACTTTCTTCACGGTCTTACCGGAATCGACCATATCATCGACCAACAACAAACGACCCTTGATTTCACCCCCTGTCTTCGTGATAAAGGCAGCGATATCCAATTCACCTTGTTGCTTACCGGCCTCTTCACGGTAGGAGCTAGTGGCTAAGATCGCCAACGGGATGTTGTGAACACGAGAAAAGATGTCGCCCACACGCATACCGCCGCGAGCCAAACACAACAAAGAGTCAAAGTGATAACCGTCAGCGTCGACAGCTAAAATCAAACGTTCGACTAAGTCATCGTAGTTGTCTTGAGTGACGTATAAATCGGTCATAAATTAAAAGGAGGGCGAACGTCGCCCTCTTTCTCCGTAAAGCGAATTATTTAACGAAAGGATTGTCCAACATAATCGTATGAGCACGATCCGGGCCCGTGGAAACCACAGCGATCGGGCAACCGGAGACTTCGCTCAAGCGTTGCAAGTAACGCTTGGCCGTTTCAGGCAATTGATCCCAATCGGTCACGCCATACGTGCTTTGTTCCCAACCCGGAAAGTCTTCATAGATCACTTCGCATTGTGCACAGGCTTCGGCACCGTAAGGCATGACATCAACTTCCTTGCCTTCATACTTATAGCCAACACCCAAACGAACCGTTTCAAGACCGTCCAAAACGTCAAGCTTCATGACAGCCAAGCCACGCAAACCGTTAATTTGCACAGCGCGACGCATAGCGGCACCGTCAAACCAACCGCAACGACGCGGGCGACCCGTCACGGCACCATATTCGAAGCCCTTGTCACGCAAATGTTGACCGAGTTCATCATTCAATTCCGTCGGGAAGGGACCTTCACCAACGCGCGTACAGTAGGCCTTCGTGATACCCAAAACATAATCAATGCGGTGAGCGCCAACGCCGGCACCGGAGCAAACGGCACCTGCGACCGTGTTAGAACTCGTCACATACGGGTACGTACCGTGATCGATGTCAAGCATGGAACCTTGAGCGCCTTCAAACAAGAAGGACTTACCTTGGTCCATCAACGTGTTGATCGTGTAGGAGATATCCATCACCATGGGCTTAATACGATCAGCATAGGCCAACGTATCGTCAATGACCTTATTGACATCCATGGCTTGAGCGCCCAAGTGCTTCGTCAAAACGAAGTTGTGCAATTCCATTGCATCGCGGACGCGTTCGGCAAAGTGTTCGGGATTGTAGAGGTCAGCCACACGAACGCCACGACGAGAAACCTTATCTTCGTACGTCGGGCCGATACCGCGACCGGTGGTACCGATCTTCTTGGAGCCGGCAGCAGCTTCACGAGCGTGGTCAAGCGCCACGTGATAGGGCATGACCAACGGAGCGTTACCGGAGACCTTCAAGCGGTGTTCGGCTTCACAACCGTTTTTCTTTAATTGTTCAATTTCACCAAAGAAGGCTTCAGGGCTAAAGACAATGCCGTTACCCAAATAGCAGGTCATCGTCGGGTGCATAATGCCGGACGGGATCAAACGCAATACCGTCTTGTTACCGTTAATGACCAATGTGTGACCGGCGTTGTGGCCGCCATTGAAACGCACCACACCGTCAACCTTTTCGGTCAACCAGTCAACAATCTTACCTTTACCTTCGTCACCCCATTGGGCGCCGACAACAACAACGTTTTTAGCCATTGTTTATCCCCGAACCTATTTAAAAATTCTTAATTGAGCGGCGGTTTCTTTCCGCACTCCACAATTTACTAATTATGGCTGAGTTTGCGCGTATTGTGAAGAGACAAATTCGTAATTTTCTCTTTCCTCGTCAGAATAATCATCACTGTAGAAAGAATTCCGAATTTTCTTGACTTCAAACAAGGCAAAAGGCCCTGTAGATTTCTCCACAAGGCCCTCTTTACTGATGGATTTAAAGCGTTACCGTCCAGATGATGGCGACACCTGCCAAAAGCAGAAAAAGTCCGAACCGACGAATCGTCTCAGGCGAGGCTTTCTCCGTCAAATCGTGCATTGCTTCTAACCAACGCTTTGGTGCCACGAAGGGAATAAACCCTTCGATAATAAACACCAATGCAATGCCTAAAATCCAATCGTTAATCGTCATAACGCTTGTCTTACTTCGGATTCTTCATGTACTTAAAGAAGTCAGAAGAGGGATCGACCACCATCACATCCTTCTTATCGGCAAAGCTTGCACGATAGGCTTCGATGTTACGATAGAAACGGGCAAATTCCGGATTCTTACCAAACGCGGCATTATAGGTCGCATTGGCAATTGAGTCACCTTCACCCTTTAAGGTTTGAGCTTGACGATAGGCTTGAGCCAAAATCACTTCACGTTCACGATCGGCGTTAGCGCGAATCTTTTCTGCTTCTGCTGCACCCGTAGAACGTTCCTCAGCGGCCACTCGCTTACGTTCGGCTTCCATACGACGGTAGACAGACTCGGAAATTTCCGGTGTAAAGTCCACGCGCTTTAAACGCACGTCAACGATTTCCACACCGACGTCATTAACACGTTGTTGAAGACCCGTACGGATTTCCGTCATGGCCATATCACGTTCTCGAGAAGTAATGGCGTTAACCGTACGCTTATTCACCGTTTGGTTCAAAGCGTCACGCAAAAGCGCGGAAATACGATCGTTGGCTGCACGGGCGTTACCCTGGAAAGACACCCAGTAGAGACGCGGGTCAGAGATACGCCACTTCACAAACGAGTCAATCAAAAGGTTCTTCTTTTCGCTCGTTTGAATCAAGTCGGCACTCGGCGTATCCAAAGTCAAAATGCGCTTATCAAGATAAACCACATTTTGGAAAGGAGGCGGCAACTTCACGTGCAAACCCGGCTCCGTTTGCACTTCCTTTAATTCACCCAATGCAAACACAAGGGCGTACTCACGTTCACCCACGGTGTAGAGGCAGAAGTTAGCCGCACCGATGGCCACCAAAAGACCTAAAGCTAAAGAGGATAATTTTTTCATCGTCTTCTCCTTCATTAGCGAGTACGCGTGCGCATATCACGCACTTGGTTAATCGGAGAAGTGTTCATGCTCTCCAACGGTTTTTCAGAGGCGCTTGAGTTCACGGAGGACTCCATCGTCATATCTTTGGCTTGCAACGATTGAATCGTTTGCGTCTTGTTTTGTTCCATTAATTTGTCAAACGGCAAATAAAGCAAGTTGTTGCTGCCCTTGCTGTCGACAAAAATCTTCGTCGAAGACGAAAGCACTTGTTGCATCACGTCAACATACATACGATCACGTGTGACCTGCGGTGCCTTTTCGTATTGCTTCAAGATTTGCGTAAAGCGTTCAGCATCACCTCGTGCCGCTTCAACCACACGGGCCTTATAACCTTCGGCTTCTTGCGTTAAGCGAACAGCCATACCGCGAGCCTTCGGAATGACAGCATTGGCATACGCCTGACCTTCGTTAATTTGACGTTCACGGTCCTGACCGGCCTTAACGGCGTCGTTAAATGCTGCTTGAACCGGTTGTGGCGGTTGAGCGTTTTGAATAGCTACCGACATCACTTCGATCCCCGTTTGGTAACGATCGAGCATGTCTTGCATGATCTTTTTCACCGCTTCGGCAATCTCTTGCTTACTTTCGAATAAGACGTTGTCCATACGCAAGCGACCCACCACTTCACGCATTGCGGATTCTGCAGAATGCAACACAGAGTCATCCGGGTTTCTTGAGCGGAAGATATAGTTCATTGCACCTTCGCCCGGTTTAATACGGTATTGCACGTTAAAGCGAAGGTCGACGATATTTTCGTCATCGGTCAACATCAAGGCTTCAGCTTCACGAGCAGCACGACCTAAAGCGCCGACCTCGACCGTACGGACGCTGCTGACGTCAACGATTTCAACGTTTTGAATCGGCACTGGTGCATGCCAGCGGAAACCCGGCATTGTCGTTTCAGTGTACTTACCAAAAGTCGTCACAATCCCTGATTGACCTTCAGGCACAATGTAAAAGCCCGTTGCGCCCCAAAGACCTAAAGCGATAACGCCGGCAAATAAAAGGCTCTTGCCACTCGGTTGTGCGTGAGGGATGTTGCCTCCGCCCATTTTCTTAAATCGTTCCATCGTTTCTCGGAATTCATCTTTATTAAAAGAGGCATTTTGATCACGACGACCGTAGTCGGAACGATTCTCGTTTTGAGCATCGGACGTATTGTTGTCGTTGCGTTGACCATTTTGAGGACCTTGACCGAGCATATTGCCTAAAGCTCGGTTAAAGTCGTCCCATAAGCGCTCTAAATCATCACCATCGTTACGACGATCGGCGGATTCGGGACGCTTGGGTTGCGAGTCCTGATTGTTTTCTTCGTTTTGGGGTTCTTTCACTTCACGGTCATCGGAAGCTTCCTTCTTCGGATCTTCCTCAGACTTTCCACGGCCCCATTGGGGGTCATTTAAAGACATTGATTAACTCCTATCATTCAGACGCACATTTCGTCTGATTCAGAGGTTTAATTGTATAGGAAAGGGCCTCTTTCTATATAGGATATAGCACTCCAATTTCGAGAAATCTTTGTCTATTTGTCACAATCTTCTTCTTGCGATACTAGAAATCTAGAGTGATCTGAATCGAATTGAGCCTAATTTTGTAGGCAGGTCTAAATACGCCTTAATACATCTTTCGTCCGAAATTCAAGCAATTTTCTTGATCAAATCGTAACTAAATGGGTAGTCTTTACGTTTTTATACCTAGAACCTAAGACTTATCCTAAGGTGATTTCCTAAAGAATCCTTTACCATTCGTTACAAGGCATTTTTATGTCTTTTTTTAATTACTCATTACAACAGAGGATTTTCCTATGTCTGATACGGTAAACACTCCGAAAGAGGAAAAGGCTGGTATTGGCGGTTACATCGCTTTGATCTTCGCCTGTGTCTTCTTCTCTGGCCTTTGTGCCGGTAACCACTGGTGGGGCATTTTTGACTTCGCCACGTTGAACGGCTCCTTCGGTAAGTTGCTCTCCGGTGCTTCCCTTGACGGTGAAGTCATCAAGACGGCTGCCACGACGTTCCGCGGTAAGGGTGGTAGCGGTGCCCTCGACGGCTTCGCCTTTGCTCTTACGTTGGTTCCGACCGTTATGTTCGCTTTGGCCATGATCACGGTCTGCGACCACTACGGTGCTTTGCGCGCTGCTCGCCAACTCTTGACCCCGATTCTCCGTCCGATGATGGGCATCCCGGGTTCCTGCTCTTTGGCTTTGATCGCTTCCTTGCAATCCACCGACGGTGGTGCCGCTTTGACGCGTCAATTGCTCGACGCCGGTGAAATCACCGAAGACGAAGCTGATATTTTTGCTATGTTCCAATTGTCTGCTGACGCAACGATCACGAACTTCATGGGTGCCGGTGTGGTGCTCTTGAGCTTGACCGACGCTGCCGGCAATACGGTTCCGACCTCCATCGGCGTGTGCTTGGGCATCATGCTTATCATGAAGGTTGTCGGTGCAAACTTCATCCGCTTCTTGAAAGTCTTCCGTGGCAAGAAGAACGCTGCTGCTTAATCACTGGAGGTCTCTGATATGTCTAATGCAAAAACTAAGCCGATGATCACTGACATCTTCGTGAAGGGCGCTCTTCAAGGTTGGGACATCGCTACGCACTCTACCATTCCGAACGTTTTGATGGCTTTCGTTATCATTCGTGCCTTGAACGTTGCCGGTTTGATCCCCATTTTGGGTGACATCTTTAAGCCGTTGATGGGCTTGTTCGGTCTTCCTGGTGAAGCCGCTGCCGTTTTGATCGCCGGTTGGATGTCCATGGGCGGTGGTGTTGGTGTCGCCGTTGCTTTGTTCGACCAAGGTGCTATGACCTTGCAAGACTGTGCAATCGTTGCTCCCGCCATCTACTTGATGGGTTCTCAATTGCAATACATGGGTCGCGCCTTGGGTGTGATCGGTACGCGTGGTAGCATGATTCCGGTGTTGATGGGTACGTCCATCCTCAACGCTTTCATCGCCATGATCATCATGAACATCATTGTCTAATTGACTGATACATGATTGATTGCTAGAGAATAGCGATTGCGAAGGGTGAACATTTCGATGTTCGCCCTTTTTCTTTACCTAAAATTTGATCAAAATCAGTCGAATTTTCCAATGTTTAGCATTGTTTTCAGATAAAATTCTGCTAAGGCTTTTTTAGCCTCTATCCATTTATTTATAGGGAGAAACCAATGGTTCAAGAATTTCTTAAAGATCTTGAAGAAGTCGTTAACGTTGACTGCGGTACCGCCACGATCGAAGGCGTGAAGCAAGTTGCCGAAACGTTTGTTCGTCATTATGAGTCCATCGGCTTTAAGGCTGAACTCGTCGATTTAGGCTCTTCTGTCGGCCCCGGCGTTTTCGCTACGAATAAGCCCGAAGCTACCCGCTTTGACGTGATGCTCAACGGCCACTTGGACACGGTTTTCCCGGCTGGTACGGTTGCTCAACGTCCGATGTCCATCAACGGTGACCGCGCTTACGGTCCCGGTGTTTTGGACTGCAAGGCCGGTTGTATGACCATCGTTCACGCCTTGAAGCGTTTGCCCAAGGAAAAGCTCGACAAGCTCGCCATCTTGATCGCTCACAACCCGGACGAAGAAACGGGTTCTGTTGCCAGCCATCACTGGCTCCAAGAATGTGCCTCTAAGTCTGATCGCGCTTTGATCTTTGAACCGGCTCGTGAAGGCGGTGAACTCGTTTGCGCTCGTAAGGGCTCTTCCACGTACAAGGTTACGTTCCACGGTGTTTCCGCTCACGCCGGTAACAACCCGGAACGTGGTTGCGACGCTAACTTGGCTTTGGCTAAGTTCATGATCGCAGTTAAGGAATTGGCCGATATGGAACGTGGTATCACGTTGAACTTCGGTTACATCAACGGCGGTACGGTGGCTAACGTTGTTTCTGATCACGCTGAAACGGCTCTTGACCTTCGTGTCTGGAACGATGATGACTACAAGGTTGTCAACGCCAAGATCATCGAATTGGCCAAGCAAGAATGGGTTGCCGGCGTAACGGCTGAAATCGCTGAAACGAACCACCACGATGCTATGCCCTTGAGCGAAGCCACGAAGGCTATGGCCGGCTTGATTGAAGAAGCTGCCAAGCTTGAAGGCTACGACATCGCTTGGGTGAAGGCCGGTGGTGCTTCTGACGGTAACACGACGGCCGGTATGGGCGTTCCGACCCTTGACGGTCTCGGCCCTGTCGGCGGTGGCATGCACTGCGATAAGGAATACATGGAAATCAATTCCGTTGAGAAACACATCAAGTTGGCTGAACGCTTCTTGACGTTGTTGGCTGATGCCAAGTAATCCTTAGCCTAACGGCGACAAAATGGGGAGAGTTTGAAGCTCTCCCCGTTTTTTTGATCTTGAAAGACTGACTCTTTTTTCTATCGTTTAATCCATGGGCAAGTCGCTTTTTCCAAAACGCCTACACCGGCGTAAACCGTCAGTCCTAATACACTCATTCCAAGAATGGCGACAAACATCGCTAGCGTGTCACCCATTCCCCAGGCATCCATAATCAAAAAGCCCAAGCCCGATGTTGTCGCAAAGCTTTCTGCTAAGAATAAAACAGCAATGGCTGTGCCCGTTGCCACTTTTAATGCCGTAAAGAGTTCGGGCAAGGCAGCGGGAATATAGACATAACGCACAGCTTGCCATTTTGAACCACCCATAGAGAAAAACGCTTTCTCGTAGGATGGATCAATACTTAAGGCACTCGCTCTCATAATCACCAATAATTGATACCCGGCTGTTAACGCAATGAGGCAAATGCGAGAGGACTCACCCAATCCCAAAAGCATAAAGAAAACCGGCAAGAACACGATCTTTGGGATGGGATAGGTGATAAAAAGCAAAGGCGCGCCCAACCAATCCGAGCGCTTGCTGTGCCCCAATAAGAGACCCAACGGGAACGCGATAAGGACGCTCACCATAAGTCCCATTAAAAGGCGATAAAGGCTAAGAAGGATATGATCCCAAAAGGCCGTAGTCATCAGGGCTTCAATAAAGGCAACCGTTGTCGTAAACGGATTGGGCAATAGCACCTCACCGAGGCTTAAAGAGCCCAAAAGCCATAAAAGACCAATGACCAAGAATCCTAAAACGTAACGAAAAAGAACGGTCATAGCATCCTCCCCGATGCGTTTTTCAAGTGCGCATGAATGGTGCGTACGGTGTCATAAAAGCTTGCCGTTTCCCTGTCTGCGCAACCTTTTTCATGATCAAAGGCAGGATTTTCAAAGAAGGCCACTTTTCTAAAGGGGTTGGAGGCGAGCACCAATACATGAGAGGCTAAACACACGGCTTCAGAAATATCGTGTGTGACCATGATGATATTGCAAGGATGGTGCTTACGGACTTCGACTAAAAAGTCTTGTAAGTGTTCACGCAACAAGGCATCTAGAGCAGAAAACGGCTCATCCAAGAAAAGTACTTCCGGTTGCGCTAAAAGGGCTCGGCCAATGGCTAAACGTTGACGCTGACCGCCAGAGAGCTCTGTCGGGTACCGTCCCTCCAAGCCTTCGAGCTGAAGTTCGGTCAACATCGCCTTCACGCTTTGGGTGCGACGATAAAAATCGGGGCAGAGCTTCGGATTAAGTTTAAAAGGCATTTGAAGGTTTTCTACCACCTTCATCCAAGGGAAAAGACCTAAATTTTGCCAAACAAAACTGGAACGAATGACCTCAAAAGGTGTCACTTCAGAATTTCGCTCCCAGCGAACTTCTCCCTCTTTTACCGCACGTAACCCCGCCAAAGCAGACAATAGTGTGGATTTTCCACACCCTGACTCCCCGACAATGGCCAAAGAAGCCTTGGCGGGTAACGCAAAAGATAAACGATCAATCACAACCTCACGGTCATAACCAACCGTCAGGTTTTCGCAGTGCAGGGTTAAACCTTGAGATTGATCGCTCATGCGCTATCCTATTTGACAATAATGGCTTCGTAAGCGGGAACTGCTTTAATCATGCCTTTATTAATCATCCATTGACCAACGCGCTCGACTTCGGCTTTGGTGGGTAAGGGAGGTAAACCGTCAGCCGTTTGATGAACGGAGAAAGACACCATCTTATAAGATTGTGCTACCGCAGGCGGTAAAAGGCGTTTATTAACCATTTCGGTGCGGTAGTGAGACGGATCCTTGTCAATGCGAGCTGCAGCCTTAGCAACGGCTTTTCTAAACCCGTCAATCGTTTTTTTATCTAAGAGAGAATCACGAAGTGCAACAACCGCCAAGGCTTCATTGATCATCGAGTCATCCCAAATCACGCGACCGCCCTTAGCTTCAACGACCGAGACCAAGGGTTCGGGCAACATGGCTGTAGCCACCTGACCGCTTTGAAGCATCTGTAAGCGAATCGGAATTTGCTTGACTTCTAAATTCTTAATCGCGGTTGTCGGCAACTTTTCCGTCTCTTTCATGCGATCTAAAAGATAATCGATGATCGTGGCGGAACTCATGGCGCTGGGCGTACTTTTAAGGTCTGAGAGCTTCGTAATCGTCTTAGCGTCTTTGGGCGACACTACAAACCCAAACGAGCGCTGTTTAGGACTCGTATGCGTTGTCGTTAAGATTACGGCTTGTTTCATGCCCTGTTCGTTTTGCATGAAAACATTCATCAGATCGGCAAAGTGACCATCGATCTTACCTGCAGCCATTGCAGCCCGCACTTCCAACGCAGACTTAAAGGGAATGAGTTCAACCTCAAGCCCTTCGTCCTTGAAAAGTTTTTCCTCTTGAGCCACATACAAAACGATCGAGTCCGCGGCAGGCAATAAACCAATGCGCACGGTTTGAGCATTGACTGCAAAAGTCGCACACAAACCCAAAGTCAAAAGCCAAGTCTTAGAGAGCGTATTCATCTTCGCCCTCCACTTGCTTTTCCCAAGACTCCAATTCTCGGGGCAAGCTCTTATTTTGCTCACGGATTTGGCGAGATTTCTCCAAAATAGCCGAGCGCAACAAATCCAACCCCGTTCCTTTTAAAGCCGAAATACGAACGGCCACAATATCACCATTGGGGTCACGTAAGATTTCCGGTTCCAAGTCTGTTTGGTCAATCTTATTGAGCACCATAATGGTCGGAATCTCATGCGCTTCGATTTCTTCCAATACCTTATTCACTTCAACGATTTGATCGTCTTTGGCGGCGCTCGAAGCGTCAACCACGTGCAACAAAATATCGGCGTGTACCGTTTCATCTAGCGTTGACTTAAAGGCTTCAACCAATTGGTGAGGAAGACCCCGAATAAAGCCCACCGTATCGCTCAAGACCACACTTTCACCTTCGCCTACGTAGCAACGACGAGCAGTCGTATCCAATGTAGCAAAGAGTTGGTCAGCGGCATAAATTTCAGATTTCGTTAACGCATTAAATAACGTCGACTTCCCTGCGTTGGTATAGCCCACGGTGGAAAGTGACACCACATCGCCACGACTGCGACTTTTTCGTTGTGTATCTCGTTGACGCGTTAACTTTTTTAACTGTTCCTTTAATTGCTTAACGCGAACGCCAATCATTCGGCGGTCCAATTCGATTTGCTTTTCGCCAGGCCCCCCGGTCTTACTCAAGCCCCCGCGTTGACGCTCCAAGTGAGTCCAACCGCGAACCAAGCGAGTTGATAGGTGTTCCAATCGCGCCAATTCCACTTGAAGGCGACCTTCACGGCTTTTTGCACGACGTTGGAAGATTTCCAAAATCAACTGAGTGCGATCAAGTACAGCAACTTTCACAACGCGTTCAATATTGCGTTGCTGAGCTGCCGTTAACGCCACGTCAAAAACCACGACACCGGCGTTGGATTCTTCGACTTCGAAAGCCAACTCCTCAATCTTGCCACTACCCAAATAGGTGGCAGGATCGGGTTTGTCACGTTTAGCCAGCATCATCCCTACGGGTTCCAGTGCATCGCTTCGGGCAAGCTCTGTGAGCTCTTCCGGAGCATCAGGCAACGTCACACGCGACGTTGAAATACAGACCAAATACGCTCTGGGGGACTCTTCTCGAGCCGAATCAATTTGAAAAACAGTCATGAATGTCGTTAACCACTACAAACAAAAGAGCGCCGAAGCGCCCCTTTGAAGATAAACCACGGCAAAGATTATTCGTCTTGGCCCATTGCCGGCATATTCACGGCCTTGGTCGGCACCACCGTGCTGATGGCGTGCTTATAAACCATTTGCGTAACCGTGTTGCGAAGTAACACAACGTATTGGTCGAAAGATTCCACTTGGCCTTGCAACTTAATGCCATTGACCAAATAAATCGAGACCGGAATGTGTTCCTTGCGCAAAATATTAAGGAACGGATCTTGTAAGAGTTGGCCTTTATTCGTCATTTTTATTCTCCGGGCGTCTCGTAACGCCTTCTTGTTTGTGCCGACAAACCGTTCGCCGACAGATAAGGTTAATTTTATTCTTTTTTATC
>DBFZTP010000105.1:0-16864 GCA_048520025.1 Candidatus Aphodousia sp. | reverse complement strand
TACTAGCATGACAATTTCTTCAACAGGAATTTGTTAACAGATTCATTTACTTGGGGACAACTTGAAAGATTGATCTATTTTTCTATTTTGAACTTTACTATCGAATTTATAGACAAAGGATTAAGAAATTATTAAATATGTTTTAAACACGTTAAACTATATTTAATTATGTGTTATATACGAATTCCAGAACCTTAAGAACAACCGATTTTTATCTTCCTTTGCCCTTTTTTCAGACCTGATTTAAACTGAATTGGTTATGACTCACAATAAAACCGAAGTCCATCTTCACACAAAATACCTATGTTAAGTTCATTACTTTTGCGTCAAGCTGTCGCAGATTGGAAGCATTCTGAGGGCGTCAAAGCCGTTACCGTTTCAGACATCACCGGCCACTTTCCTGCCTCTGACATCCAAGACACATTAATCGAGTCACTTTCTGAGATTGATGCCATCATCGCTAACGGTAGGATCACCAAAAAAGATCCCGGTACTTTAGCCTCGATCGTGGAGTTATCCGGTCACACGGTTTTCATGAAACGTGTCAACCACCGAACGAAGAAACCCCATCACTTGCTTCGCTACGTGTTGCTTCCCTCTCGCGGCTACACTAACGAAGTCGCAGCCCTTCGTTTAGCCCAACATGGCATCCCCACGCCTCGTATTTTCGGTGCAGCAGAGCGTCATGAAAAGGGGATTTTGGTTCACAGTTTCATTTTTGCCGAACCCATTGCCAACGCTATCGAAGTCGCTGATTTTTTAAGTCAGAATGTCGGTGCCCCCTCCCAGATGCATTCTCTTTTGCATCGTTTGGGCGCATTTACAAAGAAAATTCATGATGCCGGTCTCTATCACGGCGACCTTAAACTCAATAACCTTTACTTCAAAGACGATGAATTAGGTGTTTGGGACTTGGACGGCATTCGCCTCTTTAAAAATCGCCCCTCTCGCAAGTACATTGAGCGTGATTTAGGTCGTGCCATTTCGAGTTTTGCCCAGTCCATTGACAATAATCCCGCTTTAACGCAAACCGATATTGCCATCACGGACATCATGAAAGCGTTTTGCGAAGGATACGCAGATCAAGACATCAATACCGATCGAATTTTTGAAGACATTAAAACGTATTGGTTTAAACACACGACGCTTAAGCACTTTGTGGTTCGCTAAACAACCACCATTAAAAAATAATCCCTAATGCGTTGATTTTTAAAGCATTAGGGATTTTCTTTTGTTCTTAAAAAAGAACTTACTTCACATTTTTAATGCTATTGAAGATGTGATTTTGATAGCTCTTTAATAACGTCTTATTCTCTGCATCCATATAAAGACCATCGGCCATTTTGCGCATCGTCACGTTTGCCGCATAAAAAGGCGTCAAGGGAAGATTCATCTCTTCGAGCAACATACCGCCCAAGAAAACAATGTCCGTGACCTTATGAGTTTCAGCAATGGCGTCCTTCTTATTGTTTTGAAGAGAGAAGAACGTCAAATACTCTCCCGACGAAACTTCCGTTCGGTAAGGTGAGTGTTTCTTGATGCTTGGTTGATGGTCACCGAAGCGCATAAAGATCGTAGCCTTTTCACGTTGATCCACCCAAGCTTCAAATTCCGTGATGGCCTTTGAAGCTTCCACTAAACGCGCAATGTAGTTTTCGTACGAATAGAGCGCATCTTGAGACACTTTCACTTTGTCGGCTGCTTTTAATGTCATGCCCTTTTCATCTTCTGCCGGATAGGGACCGTGCTCATTCATCGTCAAGGAATAGACAAAGGTCGGTTGCGTTTGAGCTTCTAAATACTTACGAATCATGGGCATGAGTTCAGCAGACTTCACCGTCCAAATATTGCGACGACCTTCACCGGGATACCCCAATTCCGTTAAGTGAATGATTTCATCCGCACCCAATGCTCGATAGGCTTTACCGGAGTTATAAGCCCCTTCCGTAAAAGGCGTAATCACCACCACTTTGTAGCCTGCGGCTTTTGCCCGCTTAAAAAGAGAATCCTGAACATGGAAAACCGCTTGATAGAAAACAGCACCGTCTAACGGTTTGAAGTCAGCGGACGACAACCCCGTTAACGTTGCAAACTCCGACTTCCACGTCGCACCCCCATAGGTGTAGACACGCAAAAGTCCCTTGGCATCCGCGAAACGCGAATCAAACATTTCCATTGGCGGAAGTGAATTTTGGGCAATATCGCCAAACAATTGAGGATTGACCGTTGACTCTTGAAGTAAAAGCACCACATCGGGCTTATCTGCGTTCTTTGCCACGGGCTTCACGGCATCAACTTCAAAGGGCACAGCACCTGCCAAATCCAATTTATCGCCCGGATTTTCAAATTGGATGTGAGAAGAAAATAAGACGTTTGAAATAACGTTATTGCCCTTAGGTAACGTCTTTAACCAAGCCGCTTGCCCAAAGAGCATGGCGTAATAAGCGCAGGCACTCCCTAAAACCAACGTATTGATAAAGATAATGCCTCGGACTTTCCAACTAACCACTTTTTGCTGACGGATAAAACCCCAAACAAAACCCGCCGCCAAAATTAACGTCAAGATAAACGCCAAAATCGCCGCTGCCGGATAGTGGAAAACCGTTTCAAAGTTATTAGGATCTAAGAAAACTTCAAAGTCAGAAAACTGCAGACGATCCTTCCAAAAGAAGCGCTTGAACTCATTCAAAATAATGAGAACAACCGTCAGAATGAATGTCGCATTAAAGGCACCAAAAAAGCGACCCGAGAGTTGGAAGAACCCGAAAATGACACTTAATACCCCTACTGCGCCCAAGACCGCATGAAAGGATGCTCGGTAACCTAATAAAGCCACCATGACCAACAACATGAAGATCACGTAGATATTTTTAGCCGAAAGTTTGGGGAGCGTCATAAGTGTTGAGAATATAAAGAATTTCAGTGTGGACGTTATTTTATAGTAAGCGCTAATTGATTGGAATAACTAGCAATACATCCCAACAAAAATGGGAAATTTCGATTCAAAAATAGAAATCTTGAATAACGGGGAAAACAACGAATATTGCGTTATATCAAAGAAATTTAAGCTCTATATTTGATACACTAACAACGTCGTGAGCGCTTAAGTGCGGACAACTTATCCACCACTCTCTTCCTTTTGACAGCGCGCAAGGTCTGAGATTCAACGCTGATAGCGTTTGAAGAGGGTCCTACCAGAACGACGGTTTAGGTAGGTGTAGAAATGACAATGGCCCGGTCGTCACCGAGCCAAAGTCAACTTTATAGGTGGAGTCAAAGATGTTCAGTGCATTTTTAGCCACCTCCGACATCATAGCACACCACTCAATTCTTAATGCCTTTCAAGTGCTAGTTAATCGGATGAATCAACCTCAAGCTTTCAAACATCGGGCGATGCTTCCACTCGGCCTGACTGATTAGGCAATACCAGTCATACATCGGTGAATTTTCTCTTGCAATTAAACTAATCGATTGATCAACCAAAAGCGCGTCAAACGCCGCACTTAAGCTGGTCGTTCGAGGCGACACCAACAAGCTCCAATGCTCATCGTTTTTGCGATCGCCTTCCAATTTCCCGACGTAACCCACTTCCGCTAAACGCTCTAAAACGCTACCCGCCGCTTCCGGATACGAGTCAACGGCCTTACAGAGCTTATGAATGGAAACGGAGCTCACGCCTTGCTCTTGCGCGAGCATTAATACTTGAAGTAAAGCAATCCCGGTAATAAAGTCGTTGCCGGTTTTATGCTGATCGGCAAAGCGACCGCTCGTTAACATCGGAATCGTTGCGGCAATCGCAGCGCCCGCCAAAACAAAGAGCCAAGAGATGTAAATCCAAAGAAGCACCACAGGAACCACGGCAAAGGCACCGTAAATGGTGGTAAGGGGCCCGGAACTCAAATAAAAACTAAAGCCCCATTTAACGACAATGGACAATAACGTCACCAACCCTGCACCAATAAAGGCATGTGACCACTTCACTTTGCAATTAGGCACGTAAACATAAATGGCGGCGTAAAAAAGCGTTTGCATGAGCAACTGAATGCCCATGGCCACCCAACTTGGAAATGATCCTTGAACCGCCACGTCAATTTGCGATAAGAAGTTCGTGATCGAAAGACTCATCAAGAGCACTGCCGGCCCAATCGTTAAAAGCGCCCAATAGATCAACACGCGTTGCATGATGTGACGCATTTGTCGAACGTGGAAAATGCGGTTGAGCGTCTCGTCAATCGTGTTAATCAAAAGAAGTGAAGTGACGCCTAAACCGGCCAAACCGAAAATCGTTAAGCCTTGTGCGTGCCCCGTGAAATCTCGAACGTATTTAAGAAGTAACGTCCCGTAGGTTTCCGGCAACAGGTAAGTAAAAACTAAGGATTCCAGCTCTGCGCGACGCTCTGCGAATTCCGGAAAGACCGCAAACACCACCAACATCACGGCCAAGAGCGGCACAAGCGACAACACCGTCGTCAACGTCAAGGATGACGCAACCTGATTAAGTTGCGTGTCCTTCATACGCTCCATGACAAACTCATAGAGGTCAAACACGAGATCTTTAAAGGGCTTGCGCTTATAGGCGTCCCAGTCCCAATCCCATTCCATGCAAACTCCGAACTAAAATTGCGATATATTATTTAATTACTATAACGCCAATTTTAAGAATATTCCCTATGACTTTCATCAATGAACTTCAATCTTTACTCGGTCGATACGCTTTAGTTAAAGACGCTGACAAAGCGCCTTTCTTAACCGATGAGCGCGGACGCTATCATGGTGACGCCGTTGCCGTTGCTCTGCCCGCCACGCACGAAGAAGTTATGAAAGTGATGGCGCTTGCCGCCCGCTACCAAATCCCGGTGGTCACCCAAGGGGGAAATACCTCTACCGTGGGTGGCTCTGTTCCGTTGCCTTCCTCCAACGCGCTTCTTTTATCCTTAAAGCGCATGCGCAGCATTCTTAGCATTGATCCTGTCAGTGACACCATTCATGCGCAAGCCGGTGTCACGTTAACCGAAGTTCACGAGGCTGCAGAATCCATTAACCGCCTCTTTCCCTTGCGACTGGCAAGCGAAGGCACGGCAACGGTGGGCGGATTATTAGCGAGTAACGCCGGCGGCACGGAAGTTTTGCGCTACGGAATGACGCGAGATTTGGTATTAGGTTACCGAGCTGTCTTGGCTGACGGTCGTGAAATCAATGAACTCACAAGTCTTCGAAAAAACAATTCCGGCTATGACTTACGTGACCTTTTAATTGGCAGTGAAGGAACGCTTGCCGTTATTACGGAAGCCATCTTAAAGCTTCACCCTCGTCCCCTTGATCGCAAAGTGCTCTTTCTTTCGCTCAAAAACCTCAAAAGCGTCGAAGTCGTTTTCAATGCCTTTAATGCCAAGATGCACGCACAGATGACCGCTTTTGAATTAATGGGCCGTCCTACCTTAAATAAACTTGCGCTCATGATGCCCGAAGTGCGCCAACCCGAAGTTGAGAAAACTGACTGGCACGTTTTCATTGAGTGCTCCTATTTTGAAGCCAATCCCGATACTTCCACGCTTGAAGCGGTTCTTGAGAACCTTATGGAAAAAGGTGTGGTGGTTGATGGCGCCATCAGTGAAACCGAAGACGATGCCAAAGACTTTTGGCGAGTACGTGAAAGCATTCCGCCCGCTCACAAAAAAGCCGGTGGCAACGTCAAGCACGACATTGCGCTGCCCCGCCACCATTTGGTGGAATTTATTGAATCCGTTTGCGCCGCACTTAAAGAGAAATACGACTGGTTAGAGCCCTCCGTCTTTGGCCACTACGGTGACGGCAACCTGCACTTTAATATGGGCGTTGAAGCACCGCACGATCCTAAGATTGTATTTACGGTCGAAAAAGACATTCATGCATTTGTCTATGAAAAGGTCATTGCCATGGGTGGCACCATCAGTGCCGAGCACGGCATCGGTCAACTTAAGCGTGATGCCATGACCATGGCAAAAGACCCCGTGGCACTTGAAATGATGCAAGCGATCAAGAAGGCGTTTGATCCTGATAATCGTTTAAATCCGGGAAAACTTTTACCGAAAATTTAATGAATTTTCGAGAGGACAAAAAGGCATCGATTTCTAGCTTTTTCAATCCTCAAAAATATACATTAGGGGAGCTCAAAAAATTACATTAGAGCTCCTCAATTTTATACATTAGACTTCACTTAATCGCTATTTTTCAATAAGTTAAACAAGCACAAAAATCATCTAAGAAAACACCCGATTTTTACCTCAAAAAAGCATCCAAAAAGTAACCGTCCTTAACAAAATTTTCTAGAAGAAACCGAAAAATTTCTCGATATCCCTCTCTATAATCAAAAATCCCCTCTACCCTTAAAAAGAAACTCAAATGATCAAACGTGTACGTGCTTTACCGACGCCCGTTGCGGGCCTCGCCCTCGGCATTTCCAGTCTGGGCTGGTCCATGGAAAATGCGCTTCCCCTTCATGGCTGGGGACAGTTGATTGGTGCCGCCATTGCGGTTGTTTTATTAACCCTTTTATTGACCCGCTTTGTCTTTCATTGGGATACATTGCTCACTGACCTGCGCCACCCCATTGCGGGTTCTATCGTTCCGACCTTTGCCATGTCCACAATGGTGGTTTCTAAGGCCATCGGTAATTATTTACCTTTTGTGGGCGAAACCCTCTGGCTCATTGCCGTGGTAGTACATCTTGTCTTTTTGGCGGCCTTTATCTTCTTTCGCTTAAAAGAAAACTTAATGCAACACATGATCCCGAGTTGGTTTATTCCGCCCATTGGCATCATTGTGGCGGCTGTGGCTTGCCCCTCTCCTCAATGGTATGACCTTGCCCAAGTGTTGCTGATTATCGGCTTTATGGCCTTTGCCATCATGCTGCCGTTGATGATCTATCGATTGATGTTTTATGCTGAAGTCCCAGATGGCGCCAAACCCACCATTGCGATTTTGGCAGCACCGGCGAGCCTTTCCTTAGCTGGGCTTTTGACCGTTGTTGAGCACCCTTCGCCCTTACTTTGTGCGGTTTTGTTGGGGGTTGCGGTTTTCATGACGTTAGTCATTTATCTGTCGCTTTTTAAACTCTTGCGCCTGCCTTTTTCTCCGGGCTTTGCCGCTTTCACTTTTCCCTTGGCCATCAGTGCCACGGCGCTTTTTAAGATGAGCGATTTAGTGAGTCACTTTAAAGGCGGAGAATTCTACGCTTGGGAGTTACGAACACTTGCCAACATTGAACTTGTCATTGCGACTTGTGTCATTACTTATGTGACGGTTTTGTTCATTAAGAACTTCAACAAGATTCTTCCCAAACCCTAGCCAAATCAAATTTGAATAATGAAAAAGCGTGCACAAACCAAAACAATGTGCACGCTTTTTGTTTAACGCCTCAACATGAGGCGATTTCAAGAAAAATTAAGCTTCCGTTGCTTCGCCCTCTGCGACATTGTCCGTCGTTTCAGGGGCTTCCTTGGCGTTTAATTCTTCCAACGTCACAGGCTTTTCAGGCTTGGGACCCGGCTCCAACACTGCCATGGATTCGACGTGCCCCGTGTGCGGGAACATGTTCATCACACCCGCAGCACGGATATGCCAACCGCCTTCGTGATGCAAAATGGCGCAGTCTCGAGCAAGCGTTGCGGGATTGCAAGACACGTAAACAATGCGCGGCGGACGCTTATCGGTCGCAGCCAACGTGCGAGCCAATTCCAAAGCCCCTTCACGCGGGGGGTCAATCAAAACGCGGTCGATTTGACCCATCTTTTCCCAAAGGCGATCCCAGTCTTCCACGCTCCACGTAAAAAGGTTTCGGGCCACAAATTCCGTCTTATCACCCAAGCCGTTATCAATGGCACCGGCCTTAGCGCGTTCGACCAATTGATCGCTCCCCTCGATACCGATGACGCGCTTGGCACGCACAGCCAACGGCAACGTGAAGTTACCCAAACCGCAGAAGAAGTCTGCCACTTGGTGATCGTCATGCACGTCCAACAAATTGATGGCACGAGAGACCATCGTTTCGTTTAAGCGGTGATTAACTTGCGTGAAGTCCGTCGGTTTAAACGTAATGTGGACACCGAATTCGGGCAATTCAAGCTTTAATGCCGTCAAGTCACTCGGTTGCATCGGGTAGCAAGAGTCCGGACCCTTGGGTTGCAACCAAATGCTCACACCATGCTCTAAAGAGAAAGCTTCAAAAGCACGCATATCGTCATCCGAGGGCGTCTCCAGAACACGCATCACCAAAGCGATCGCACCATTGCCGCCCATCGCCACTTCAATTTGCGGCAAACGTTGACGGATGGACAAACCTTCAACCAAGGTGCGTAACGGCACCAAAAGGTCACTCACGTCACGGGGCAAAATCTTGCATTCGGTCATGTCAGCGACGTAGCTTGAGGCCTTCTCATGAAAACCCACTAAGACGCCACCCTTTTTCGCGACATCACGCACGGTCAAGCGAGCGCGGTGACGATAGTGCCAGAAGGGACCAAAGATCGGTGCCAAAATGGTTTCAGGCTTCACCTTACCGATGTGCCACAGTGCATCCAACATCACGCGTTGCTTCATCGCCACTTGAGCGTTGGGCTCCAAGTGTTGCATGGCGCAACCGCCACAAGAACCGGGCTCTAACCCGAAGTTGGGGCAACCGGGCTCCACACGCAAAGAGGATTCTTTAACGATTTGCACCACACGACCCGTTTCGTAGCTCGGCTTATTGCGGATACGTTCGTAAACGACACGTTCTTTCGGCAAAGCGCCTTCAACGAAAACGACTTTCCCTTCACGGTGAGCGACACCACGCCCGTCTTGATCGAGCGATTCAATATCGACCGTAAACTTTTCATAAACCTTAGGCGTTCGAGCCATACCATTGCCCCTTAAAACTTAATTTGTTAGTAAAAAAGCCCGTGCCATACCCTCGGCTAACGGGCTCACAAAAATCAAACCGACAGTTTAATCACTTTGGCAAATATTGCAACGGATCCACGGGCTTATCCTTGACGCGAACTTCAAAGAGTAAGTTCACGGTCTTGCTGTCGCTATCGCCCATCTTCGCAATCACGTCACCGGCCTTCACGTCTTGACCGCGTTGAACCAAAATTTCGCTATTGTGACCGTACACCGTCATTTCACTGTCACCGTGCTTGATGATAATGAGTTTGCCGTAGCCCACCACCTTATCGTCAACGTAAATCACACGACCGGCAGCCGCGGCCTTCACATCGTCACCCATGTTACCGGCGATCTCAATGCCCTTACTGCCTTCGTCGCTAAAATTGGTCAAAATGGTATTTTTAGCAACCGGCCATGACAACTTCGTATTACCCAAAGGCATTTGCGCAACCGTCACCGTCTTTGCGGGCTGCCCCGTCGTGACATCACCGCCAATCGTCACGCTTTGGGGATCGGTCGGCGTCAAGTTCGTATCGTCTTGACCCATCACCGTCACATCCGTGACAGGCGCCGTGCCTTGCGGCGCCAACGTTTGAACGGCACCCGTGCGAGCGGCCGTGATATTTAAAACGGTACCGATCGAGACTTGCGTGGGATCGGTAATGTTATTGGCACGCGCCAATTCCGTCGGATTGCAACCGTGACGAACGGCGATGGAATAAAGCGTATCACCGGCTTGAACCACATAGGTTTCACCCGTCATGGCCACGGCCCCCGTGGTACCGATGCCACTTGAACCCGTACGGTCATAGACCGGTGCACCAATGTTTTGAAGCGCACAACCGGATAACACTGAAGCCACCGCAGCGGCACATACCAAAAGACGTAAATTCATTGTTATTCCCCTCATTGCCGCTCATTAAAAAAGCGACTCTCAATTATTTAGTTTAAGCCTTCGTGAGCCACTCTTCAACGCCCGTGACTTGAGCGTAATTCGTCAAATCCACTTGCAAAGGGGTCACGGACACCGCATTCATTTGCGTTGCCCAAAAGTCTGTTCCTTCACCACGATCCTTGGGTTCACCGGCAGCTCCCACCCAATAAATCGGAAAGCCTCTCGGACTCATTTCACGAATCACGGGTTCAGGATGATGGCGGCGACCTAAGCGCGTTGCCACACAACCTTGCAATTCACCATAGGGCAAATTCGGAATATTGACGTTTAAAAGCTGTGCGCCGTTCGTCGCCGGGTCTCGTGCTTCTAAGAAGCGTTCCACCAATTCTTGCGCTACCTGAGCGGCACTATCCAAATGGGCCCAACCGCGATGGATTTGAGAAAAGGCAATCGAATCAATACCGAAAAGATACCCTTCAATGGCGGCCGCCACGGTACCGGAATACATCGTATCTTCGCCCATGTTCTGACCGCAGTTGATGCCGGAAACAATCAAATCCGGCTTTTCGGTTAAAAGCCCCGTCAAAGCCATGTGCACACAGTCACTCGGCGTACCGTTCACGGCAAACACCCCTGACTCCACTTCTTGCACCATTAAGGGACGCGTTAACGTCAAAGAATTACTCGCTGCACTTTGATTAAATTCCGGTGCCACCACCGTCACTTCACCAAAACGCTTCATAGCTTGTGCCAACGCTTTAATGCCGGGCGCGGAGTAACCGTCGTCGTTAGAAACTAAAATTCGCATGATGATTCTTAAAAACTTGTTTTGAAGTCAGAGACTTCACCTAATTAATGAATAATAAAGGATTAACCGCCCGAAAACATTAGAAAAAGGCGCTATCGAACTCTGAATTTGTTAAAAAATTTGAGAAAAACCGTAACCGATGGCAGCGTACCGAAAAGCTTTACCCACCAAAATGAAAAGAAGGCTTTTAACCCAATGGATGCGCAACCAACCGGCAGCCACCGGCAACGCATCCCCTACAATCGGCAACCACGCTAGAAGAAGCACCCACGCCCCGTACTTTTTACATTGATCAATTGCACGAGACTCCACTTTTTTAGGTAAAAACCGCCCGATGCAGTACCCCGTCATGGAGCCTGCGGTATTGGCAAGCGTGGCAACAATGAGGGCAAGATGAAACGCGTCATATTCGTGGATCACCCACAAAAAGACGGCTTCACTGCCCCCGGGAAAAAGCGTTGAGGAGACAAAGGCCGACGTCGCCAGTCCCCACAACGCAGACGTTAATGTAATGTCCATCAATGGTTACTCAACGTCAATGGCCTCGCCCATCGTGTAGAAGTGGCCGCCTGCCACATAGTGAAGCGTACTCATGCTCTTATCGGCCTTTTCAAACTCCCAGTGCCCGTTCTTAAACACACGGTCATCGGCCCATGCACCCACGCACTCGCCAATGAAAAGATCGTACGTTTTTTCGTTATGAGGCTCCGGCAACACTTTAAAAATCATCCATGCAGCGCACCCTTCCACCATCGGCATCTCAAAGCCATCAATGTTAAAAAGCTTGGCACCGCTTTTTTCTAATTTATCCTCTTCATCGTTTTTGCTCACCGAACCCAAATACATGGTTTCTTTGGCAATGGCACGGGTCGGTAACAAAAGCGCAAAGTAACCGGATTTTTCAATCAAAGGGCGCGTAAAGTGCGTCTTATCAATCACAACGGTGGCCTTGCACGGCGTCAAATCCAAAGCACAGGCCCAAGCAGCGGCCATTACATCAGACACACCATCGTGCGCAGCCGATACCAAGGTCGTGGCACCAATGTTTAACAGACGATAGACATCTTCAGCATCCACAGGAACAATATGATTTTTTTGCATGGTCATTCTCCAACAGTAGACAGTCCAATTTTAGAAAATGTATAAGAAAGATTGGAGTAAAAAAGTACCGATTTTGTGCCTAAAAATGTCATTTACAAAAACTCGATTGAATCACACTTTTATACGAAATCCTGCAATTAAGGCCGAAAAAAGAGGCTCCAAGAAAACTCTCTTGAAACCTCTCAAACTCTCTTGCCATCAGTTATGACGAGAGCATATTTTTTTTAAAGCGCTAGTGCTCTTCTTTGTTGTCTTCGTATTCTTCAATGTGAATGAGAATATTGGCAATAATGGCCGTCAAACCACCCGTCGTAATACCGGAAGAGAAAATGCTGCGAAGCGTTTCCGGGAATTGCGACAAGATTTCAGGCACCATTTCCACGCTCAAGCCCAAAGAGAAACTCAAGGCAATCACCAAGATGGCCTTACGGTCAATGCGTTGGCTGGCGATAATACGAAGACCGGCAGCGGCCACCGTACCAAACATCAAAAGCGTGGCACCGCCCAAAACCGGATCGGGCATTAAAGAAAACACCAAACCGATGGCTGGGAACAAGCCCAAAAGCACCAAGAAACCGGCAATGAAGTAACCGACGTAGCGACTCGCGACACCCGTTAATTGAATCATCCCGTTATTTTGAGCAAAAATGGAATTCGGGAAAGAATTGAGCATACCGGCGATCATGGAATTAAAGCCGTCAGCCAAAATACCGCCTTGAGCGCGCTTCATGAACACTTCACCGCGCACAGGTTGACCAGAAATCATGGAGTTGGCCGTCACGTCACCATAAGCTTCAATGGCCGTGATCATATAAACCAAACCTAAACCGATGATGGCACCCCAGTCAAACGTAATCCCGTACTTAAAAGGCATCGGGATATTAAAACCGCCGTAGCTCTTTACAGAAGAGAAGTCCACCATGCCCATAAACCATGCCACGGCATAACCGATGGCAAGGCCCAACACGATGGAGCTCATACGAAGGTAACGGTTAGAGCTGCGGTTAAAGGCAATAATGGAGCAAAGCACCAAAGCGGCAATGCCTAAATTTTGGAAGCTCCCGAACGTGCCGTTTGCCTTGGCAGCAAAGCCACCGCCACAAGCGATGATGCCCACCTTAATCAAACTCATGCCGATCAAGGTCACGACGATGCCGGAGATCAAAGGCGTAATCACGCGACGCGTGTACTTCAAAATACGGCTCACGAACATTTCCACCGTGGAGGCGGCGATGGTCGCACCGAAGACGCTCGCCAAACCACCCGTCATACCGGCAGAAATCACCGGGCCAATAAAGGAGAAGCTCGTGCCTTGAATACAAAGCAACCCGCAACCGATGGGGCCCACCGTACGGCATTGGATAAAGGTAGCAATGCCTGAGACCATCAAGGACATGGACACCAAGTAACTTGTCGTTTCCAAATCCAGTCCCATGGCACCCGCAATGATCAAAGGCGGCGTGACAATGGCCACAAAAATGGCCAACATGTGTTGTAAGGCTGCAAAAATCGCATCCTTTAAGGGCGGTCGATCTTCCAAACCGTAGATCAATTCAGAAGAAAGCTTGGCAGAGTGAGCTGCCTCTTGTAAATCTAATTCAGCCACGCCACAAATCCTTAACGCAAAGTAATTTGACGGTTTTCAAGGCTTTCGATGATCGCTAAAGATTCCACCTTGATGCCCATGGCACGCAATTCATCGCCACCCAATTGGAAACCCTTTTCAATCAAAAAGCCCATACCGACCAATTCAGCACCGGCTTGATTGACCAAATCAAGGATCCCCTTAGCGGCGTTGCCATTGGCTAAGAAGTCGTCAATGAAAAGCACCTTGTCGCCTTCTTTGAGGTAGTCCTTGCTGACACACACGTCATACGTGCGGTTTTTCGTAAAAGAATAGACCTTCGTAGCGAGCATATTTTCCATTGTGCTCGGCACTTTTTTCTTCGCAAACACAACGGGCAACTCCAAGAGGTAACCCACCATAATGGCAGGGGCAATGCCACTTGCTTCCACGGTCAAAATCTTATTGATTTCCGTGCCGGCAAAACGACGGACAAACTCCACCGCCATCGATTTCATCAAAATCGGATCCATTTGATGGTTAATGAAGTTATCGACTTTTAAAATGCCACCGTCAAAGCATTTACCGTCTTTGAGAATTCGCTCTTTGAGTGCTTTCATGCAAGTCACCGTGCAAAAGAAGAAAAGATAAAGATGCAAAATTATATAGCATTGATTTCAAAAGCTCTCCTTTCAAAGCGCCCATCTTAACCACACTCCAACGCGCTTTTCTCAATCTACATCAAACACCTTAGGGGTAGTCCCGAAAGGAACTAAAAATCAAACGAAAAATCAGCCGCTTAGATATTGGTCGGCAATTGGATTGAAAATGTTTTCAATTTTTGGCCTAAGTACTTTTATCTAACTTTATGATCTCTTTGAAAATTTTCCATTTGAGAGAGCTTTTTCAACTCGCAATAATTTAAAGCATTCAAATACGCATCAATGAATGCAAAACAAATTCGAAAAGGAGTTCAAGATGAATTTCAAAACTTTGATGGCAGCTGCTGCCATGACGGTTGCTTTAACCGGTGTTTCTATGACGAGCGTCACGGCCACGGCCGCTCAAGCCACGACCTACACTGTGGGTACGGGTGCTACCTACCGTCCGTTTGAATTCCAAACGCCCAGCAAAGAAATCGTGGGCTTTGATATTGATTTGATGAAGGCCATTGCTAAGGCTGAAGGCTTTAAGGTGGACTTTATTAACACGCTTTGGGGTGTGATTTTTGAATCCGTCAAAAACGGTGACCGTGACATGATCATGTCGGGCATCACCATCACGCCGCAACGTCAAGAAGCCGTTGACTTCTCTTTGCCCTACTTTGCTGCTCACCAATTGATTTTGACGCAAAAGAGTTTAACCGTTAAAGGCATGGCCGATTTGAAAGGTAAGAACGTCGCTGTTGTCGCTAACTCTGCCGGTGACATCATTGCTTCGAACGCCTTCGGTAAAGCCAGCAAAAACATCAAGCGTTTCGATAACACGCCTTTGGTCTTAGAAGAACTCTCCGCAGGTGGCGTTGACGCTGCGATCGGTGACGTCGGTGTCTTTGCCTACTACGTGACGCAAAACCCCGATAAGAAATTCAACATGGCTCGCGACGAAAAGTTTGAAGACCAATACTTCGGTATCGCTGTGCGCAAGGGCAACAAGGCCATGCTCGATAAGGTTAATTCCGGTTTGAAGAAGGTCATTGCTTCGGGCGAATACGCCAAGATCTACGCCAAGTGGTTCGGTGAAAAGGCCCCGGTTCCGACTTTGCCCATTAAGTAATTAGCCGCTCGTTGATAAAAACTATGCCCTGAGGTTGTTTATGCAACCTCAGGGCTTAACGCAATAACAAACAGGATTTTTATATGTTTGGTTTACGTTTAGATGTCTTGATGGAATACTGGCCGCTTTTCATTGAAGGCGCTCAAATCACCCTTGAATTGACCGTGGGTTGTGTGTTCTTTGGCATCATTTGGGGCATGATTTTAGGCATGGCCCGCATGGCCAGTGCCCGTCATGAACCTTGGAAATCCATTCTCTACTACGGCGTTCGTTGGCCCGTGACGATTTGGGTGAGTTTCTTTCGTGGCACGCCCCTTTTCGTTCAAATCTTTTTGATGTATTTCGCCGTTCTTCCGATCTTTATTCACCCGGTGGACGGTTTAATCATCGACGGCGCCTTGGCTCGCGAACTTCGCAGTAACTACGGTGCTTTTATTGCGGGCTTTCTTGCCATAACGCTCAATGCCGGCGCCTACATGAGTGAAGTGTTCCGTGCCGGTATTCAATCGCTCGACAAAGGTCAAAGTGAAGCCGCACGCTCCATCGGCATGACCTACTGGCAATGCATGCGTCACATCATTTTGCCGCAAGCCTTCCGTCGTATGTTGCCGGCTTTGGGTAACAACGCCATTGCCATTTTAAAGGACTCATCCTTGGTCTCAGCCATCGGTTTAACGGAATTGGCCTACGCCGCACGTACGGTTGCCGGGGCATCAGCCCGCTATTGGGAACCGTACTTGACGATTTCTCTTATGTATTGGGTACTCACGTTAGCTCTAGCTTACGGTATCAGTCGCTTGGAAAAACATTTGGGTAAGGGAGACGAACAATGAGCGAAGTGATTGTTGAAATTCGTGACTTGAAGAAAAACTACGACGATCTTCAAGTGCTCAAAGGCATTGACCTCGTTGTTCGCAAAGGCGAAAAGGTGGTGGTGTTGGGCCCCTCGGGGTCAGGTAAGTCCACCATGCTTCGTTGCATCAATGCCCTAGAAGACGCCAATTCCGGCAGCATCAAAGTCGGTGGCATTGAAATCACCGATCGCAAAACCAACATCAATAAAGTGCGCGAACATTTAGGGATGGTTTTCCAACGCTTTAACCTTTGGCATCATAAGAGCGTGCTCGAAAACGTCATGCTCGGTCAAATGGTGGTGAGCGGCAAAAGCGAAGAAGAAGCGCGTAAAAAAGCCATGGAAACCCTCACGCGTGTAGGATTGGCCGATAAAGCCAATCAATACCCCGTGCGCTTATCGGGTGGTCAACAACAGCGCGTGGCGATTGCCCGCACGTTAGCGATGGACCCAAAGGTCATCTTGTTTGATGAACCGACCTCGGCGCTTGACCCGGAATTGGTGGGTGAAGTCTTGGCTGTCATGAAAAGCTTAGCTGATGAAGGCATGACCATGATTGTCGTCACGCACGAAATTACCTTTGCAAAGGAAGTTGCTGACCGCGTTATTTTCATGGACGGCGGTGTTATCGTTGAAGAAGGTTCGCCCGACGAGGTTTTGGTGAAACCCAAGGAAGAACGCACGAAGGCTTTCTTAAAGCGCGTGTTGTAAGTCGTTTGGGAAATTAACGAAGGGAAAGAGGGGTTTTTACTCCTCTTTTTCTTTTTGTCTACCACTCCAAGCGGCAGATAACAAAAAAGCAACCGTACGGCTGCTTCTAAGTGATGGCGTCCCCACGGGGATTCGAACCCCGGTACCGACCGTGAAAGGGTCGTGTCCTAGGCCTCTAGACGATGGGGACCTATGACAATCTCTTTTGGTGGTGGAGGTAAGCGGATTCGAACCGCTGACCCCTTGCATGCC
>DBFZTP010000104.1:0-12057 GCA_048520025.1 Candidatus Aphodousia sp. | reverse complement strand
TCAGATATTTTTTCGCAATTTTTGTCTCAAAAATTTCCAAAATGAAAAAGGAAGAAAATCCGGTGACTCTCTTCCTTCTTGCGTTGTTACACTTTATTTAGCCGGCCCCTTCTTTTGCCCGTCACCCATACGCTTAAAATCATTCATGTGGTGCGTCAAACGGCCGGTATTTAAAATATAGTCCATGCGATCGACCTGCTCTGCTGACATGGTCTTTGCCAATTGAGCGCGAGCTTTGACAAAAGCGTCAAAGGCTTTAGCGTGATCGTTCATCCATTGACTGCGATGCTCTAAAAATTGTTGATGATCCATTTTTCGAGCATCACGGTGCTTGTCGTGGTGAGCGTTGCGCGCCGTGGCCAAGTTAACGTAAGCGTTGCTCAAAGCGCTCCAGGCTTTATCTTCTTTGGCGCCAATGCCCAAAACCTTTTTCACGTCTCCCATAAAATCACGTGCTTCTTGTGCGTCCATTCCGAAGGTACGAACAATGTGTCCGCCCATATAGCCGTGACGAGGTGCGTGTCGATAACCACGCGGACCGCCTTCATCATCTCCCCAATAGCAATGAGCTCTCGGAGCATTGTCATTATCAAAGCCTCTCGGGCCATAGCCGTTACCGTGCCAGGCGTAAGCCGTCATCGGCACAGCGACCGCGACCATGGCGGCAGTCAATAAAATGTTTTTGTAGGTTTTCATAAGACCACTCTCTTAAAAAAAGGGCCCCTAAAAGGGATTATCAATTAGGGGCTTCATGATGTTAACTTTAGCTTTTGCTGTGATTCACAGTTTATGGCAATTACACGCAACAATCTTTTTGCTTATGTATGAATTTGTTAGAGAAAACCTGTGAAATTTACACTTTTGCAAAAGAAAATTTGAACTTATTGTTTCAAACCCTTCCACTTCCCAATAAAAACGGGTTATTCGTTGAAAATTCTTAGAAAATATCAAAAGAGAAAGCTGTACGCATTTGATACAATTAGCGCATCGAATTTTTTCAATTTTGTAGGACTTAAAAATGGAACTTTCTGCTTTAACCGCTTTGTCTCCGCTTGATGGTCGTTATGCTCGTCAAACCGAAGCCCTTCGTGACATTTTCTCCGAATCGGCTTTCATGCGTGCTCGCGTCCGCGTTGAAGTCGAATGGCTCATCGCTTTGAGCGAGTTTGATTTGCCGGAGTTGCCGCACATCTCTGACCACGGTAAGGCTTTCTTGCGTGGTTTGGTCGAAAACTTCACGATCGAATCTTGCCAAGCTATTAAAGATATTGAAAAGACCACGAACCACGACGTTAAGGCCGTGGAATACTGGATTAAGAACCAAGTGGCTCACGATGAAGAATTGGCCAAAGCCAGCGAATTCGTTCACTTTGCCTGCACGAGCGAAGACATCAATAACACGTCCCACGCTTTGATGCTCACCGAAGGTCGCGCCGCCATCGTTGAATACTTGGAACAAATCCGCCAAACGCTCGTGGGCTACGCCAACCAATGGGCACACGTTCCGATGTTATCCCGCACGCACGGTCAAACCGCTTCCCCCACGACGGTAGGTAAAGAATGGGCTAACGTCTCCATCCGCTTAGGTCGCGCCATTGAATCCATCAAGGCCGTGAAGATTTTGGCAAAGATGAACGGAGCCGTCGGTAACTACAACGCTCACTTGATTGCTTACCCTGAAAAAGACTGGGAAAGCTTCTCTAAGAAGGTGGTTGAAGAACGCTTAGGTCTTAACTTCAACACCCACACGATTCAAATTGAACCGCACGACTACATGGCTGAAATTTTTGATGCTGTCGTTCGCGCCAACACGATTCTTTTGGACTTGGACAAGGACGTTTGGGGCTACATCTCCTTGGGCTTTTACAAGCAAAAACTCAAGGAAGGTGAAGTGGGTTCTTCCACGATGCCGCATAAGGTCAATCCGATTGACTTCGAAAACAGCGAAGGTAACTTGGGCATCGCCAACGCCCTTTTGACGCACTTGGCTCAAAAGTTGCCGATTTCTCGTTGGCAACGCGACTTGACCGACTCCACCGTTCTTCGTAACTTGGGCGTAGCTTTCGGTTACTGCTTCGTAGGCTACAACGCCTTAACGCGCGGTTTGGGCAAGTTGCAACTCAACGAAGACCGTTTAGCTCAAGACCTCGATCACGCTTGGGAAGTGTTGGCAGAAGCCATCCAAACGGTAATGCGTCGCTACGGTGTGCCGCACCCCTACGAACAACTCAAGGCTTTGACGCGCGGTAAGGGTATTACGCCTGAGACCATTCACGAATTCGTCACCGGTCTCGACATCCCTGAAGATGCTAAGGCACGCTTAATGGAATTGACCCCGGGCACCTACATCGGTAAGGCTGTTGAATTAGCTAAGCGCGGTTAATTTCGTTTAGAAATTTCACCACCCCAACCCGAAGGTTTCTTAGAAATCTTCGGGTTTTCTCTTTTGTGAGCTTTTTTTACGAATCACTTTCAATTTTGAGTGAAAAAACAACGCCAAACGCTTAAAATGAATAAGTTAAAACTCTGTTGCGATTCGCACATTACAAAGGGAAAGAGGCATGGCTAGCGAGACGATTTACCGCAAAGACTATTTACCCCCTAATCACCTTGTCGATACCGTGGATTTGGTGTTTGATTTACACCCTCAGAAAACCCGTGTCACAAGCACATTGACGATCCGTCCGAACGAAAAACGCACAAGTGATGACCTTGTCTTAAACGGCCGTGAACTCAATTTGGTCAAAGTCAGTGTTGATGATCAAGAGTTGGGCCGTGCCGACTACACCTTGTTGCCCTCGGGCGACTTGGTGCTTCGCAACATCACCAAAGAAGTTAAAGTTCAAATTGAAAACATTATCAACCCGTCAGCCAATACGACGTTGATGGGGCTTTATATCTCTAACGGTAACTTCATGACGCAATGCGAAGCCGAAGGTTTTCGTCGCATTACGTACTACCCCGATCGCCCCGATGTGATGGCGAAATTCAAGGTGCGTATCAACGCACCGAAGTCTTTCTGCCCGGTCATGCTCTCTAACGGTAACTTGGTTGAAGAAGGCGCCATTGATGAAAACTGGAGCTATGCCGTTTGGGAAGATCCGTTTAAAAAGCCGTGTTATCTCTTTGCGTTGGTGGCCGGTGACTTAAAGTGCCGAGAAGAACGCTTCCAACTCAAAAACGGTAAGAAAGCCCTTTTGCAAATTTGGACTGAAGAGAAAAATCTCGATAAGACCGAATTTGCCATGGAAAGCTTAAAGCGCGCCATTGCTTGGGATGAAAAGCGCTTTGGTCTCGAGCTCGACCTTGAACGCTTCATGATTGTGGCCACCGATGACTTCAATTTCGGTGCCATGGAAAATAAGGGCCTCAACATTTTTAATTCACGCTGCGTGTTAGCAACACCTTCTGTTGCCACCGACCGCGACTTTGCTCGCATTGAAAGCGTCATTGCCCACGAGTATTTCCACAACTGGACGGGTAACCGTGTCACTTGCCGCGACTGGTTCCAATTAACGCTCAAAGAAGGTTTGACCGTTTTCCGCGATCAAGAATTCTCAAGCGATATGTTGGGTGACCCCACAGCACGCGCCGTCAAACGGATTGAAGACGTGCGTTACCTCCGTGATACGCAATTCTTGGAAGACGCCGGCCCTATGGCTCACCCGATTCGTCCCGAGTCCTACGAAGAAATCAACAATTTCTATACGACCACCGTTTATGAAAAGGGCGCCGAAGTTATCCGCATGCTGCAAACCCTTTTAGGTAAAGAGGGCTTTAAGCGCGGCTTTGATTTGTACATCAAAGAAAATGATGGGAATGCAGTCACCTGTGACGACTTCTTAGCTGCGATGGGTAAGGCTAACTTAAAGGATTTGACGCAATTTAAGCGTTGGTACACACAAGCCGGTACTCCTCATGTGAAGGTCGAGACGCAATGGAATCGCAACAGCGCCACCTACACGGTGAAACTGACGCAATCATGCCCGGCAACACCCGGCCAAGCCAATAAGGAACCTTTCCATATCCCCTTTGGTTTTGCGCTTTTGAGCCCCAAGGGTAACCCGATTCCGTTGCAGTTGCAAGCCGAAACGAGCCCCAAGGGTAACGCCCGCATTTTGGAATTGACCGAAACCGAATTTACTTGGACCTTTGTCGGCATTAAAGAAAAACCGGTTCCGTCTTTGGCTCGTAATTTCTCGGCTCCAATCGTTGTGGACTATGACTACACGAACGAAGAATTGGTCTTTTTAAGCCGTTTCGATAACGATGCCTTTAACCGTTGCGAAGCCATGGAAGCGTTGTCGCTTCGTTGCATTAACGAAATGGTGATGGATTATGAACGCGGTACGCGCATGGTGATTAATCCCCACTTCAAAAATGCTTTTGAAGCGATGTTAACCGACAAGCAAGCTTCGGCTGCGTTTAAGGCTATTGCGTTGACGTTACCGAGCGAGCGTCGTGTCGCAGAATCTCAACCTTTGATTAATCCTTTAGCGATTCGTGCCGCTACGCGTGCGTTGCGTGACCAATTAGGTCGCCTTTTCTCACACGTCATCATGCGTGTGTTTGATGAAAATTTACCGAGTTCGACCTATTCGCCCAATCCGACCGATTCGGGTCGTCGCGCCTTGCGTGCGATTTGCTTTGAATTGCTTTTGGCAGGCGGCAACGCCAAGTCCCTCTTGCGTGCCCGTCAATCGTTTGAAACCAGTTCGAATTTGACCGAACGCTTGGATGCCTTGCGTATTATTGTCAATAGCGCTTCGCCCACCAAGTACGCCTTGCTCGAAGCTGCTGAGGCCGAATGGCGCGATGAACCGCTTTTGATCAACAAGTGGTTTACGGTTCAGGCCACGGCCACCATCCCCATGGACGAATGCTCCATTAAGGATGTTGTGCAAAACCTTATTGAGCGCTATCCGGGTTACAACACGAATAACCCCAACAACGTCTATTCGTTGGTTTTAGCTTTCTGTCAAAACAATTTGGCCGAATTCCATCGTCCTGATAACGAAGGCTATAAACTTTGGGCAAGTGAAGTTTTAAAGCTTGACCGCATTAACCCGGCCATCGCTGCTCGTTTGGCTCGCTGCCTCGATGGTTGGCGCCGCTATACGCCAGAGTGTGCCCGTTTGATGTTTGGTGCATTAAACTACGTTTATTCTCAACCGAATTTATCGAATAATCTTAAGGAAGTCGTGGGCAAGGCTCTTAACAACGCCTCTCACTAACACCACGAAAAGGAAAGACAAACCATGGCAAAAACTTTAGCCTTGTATTTACAAGAAATGCAAAATGAACACGGTGTGGATCCTAAGCTCACGGGGCTTATCGCTCACATCGCCGAAACGTGTAAAGACATCAGCTTTAAGGTAAGTTTAGGTGCATTGGCAGGCGTTCTAGGTTCCGCTGGCAGCGAAAACGTCCAAGGCGAAACGCAAAAGAAATTGGACATCATTGCCAATGACATTATGAGCCAAGCCTGCATGGAAAGCGGTTTTGTAAGCGCCGTGGCCAGTGAAGAAATGGATAACGCTCTTCAAGTGCCGGAAAACTGCGACATCGGCCCCTACTTGGTTTTGTTTGATCCGTTGGATGGCTCGAGCAACATTGACATCAATGTCTCGATCGGCACGATTTTCTCGATTTTGCCCGCCGGCACCCCGCACCGTGACGTCAAGGACGAAGAGTTCTTGCAACCGGGTACGCAACAAAAGGCTGCCGGTTACGTCATCTACGGCCCGCAAACGCAATTGGTGATGACGTTGGGCTTCGGTACAACGGTCTTTACGTTGGATTCTGCGAAGAACGAATACTTCCAAACCATTGAAAAGGTGACGTTGGCTCCGCAAACGGCTGAATTTGCCATCAACTGCTCCAATATGCGTCACTGGGAAGCCCCGGTTCAACGCTATGTTTCTGAAATGTTGGCAGGCGTCACGGGTCCTCGTGGTAAGAATTTCAACATGCGTTGGATTGCCGCCATGGTCGCTGAAGTGCACCGCATCTTAAATCGCGGTGGTATCTTCATGTACCCGCGCGATAACCGTGATCCGAAGAAGGCCGGTAAATTGCGCTTGATGTACGAAGCCAACCCGATGAGTTGGTTGATTGAGGAAGCCGGCGGCCGAGCCACCAATGGCTACGAACGCATTCGTGAAATCACGCCGACGGGTTTACACCAACGCGTAGCCGTGTTCTTGGGTTCTCAAGAAGAAGTTGACTTGGTCACCTCTTATCACGCTAGATAGTTATGGAATGGCTTGAGCTGATCGCCGATTGGATTTTAATTCCATTGATCATTGTCTACGGCTTTACCAGTTGGGCAAAGGACAATCCGGATAAAAGTATTTTCGGAAGCCTTGGCCAAGATAAATCCGCCCCTAAACGAGACAAAGCTGATCAGCCAACCGATTCTGATGACAAATAATGCAAAACGCAACCGTTTGAGTTGCGTTTTGCGTCAATAGACTTTAACTATTGAGGGTGCTTACAAGTCCAATTGTGATTTGAAAATAGGCACTCTATACTGAGTCGCAATCAGAACGATTGTAATCGTAGGACTGTAGGGAGAATTTATGTCCATTCATCAATCACTCGATGTACGCGTTGCCGTTAACGAGGACAATCCCGCTCTTAAGCGCGATGAAGCCTTGTGCGTTAACTGCGCAATGTGCCGTCAAGTCTGCGAAGACTACATTGGAGTGCATGGTCGCTATGATCTTGAAAAGACAGGCGATCGTGCCATCTGTATTCACTGCGGTCAATGCATTAACGTCTGCCCCACGGGTAGCCTTTCGAGCCCGCTTGAATACCCCGATGTTCAAAAAGCAATCAACGACCCTGACACCATTGTTGTGATGTCTACGTCACCTGCCGTTCGCGCTGCCATTGCGGAAGCCTTTGGTCTGCCCGCAGGCAGTTTTGAGCAAGGCAAAATGGTAGGCCTTTTGCGCGCTTTGGGTGCCGACTACGTTTTGGACACGAACTTTGCCGCTGACTTAACCATTATGGAAGAAGCCAGCGAACTTATTGCTCGCTTGCAAGACAAGGATGCCACGTTGCCGCAATTTACAAGCTGCTGCCCCTCTTGGGTGAAGTATTGCGAAACGTTCTATCCGCACATGATCAAACACATCTCTTCGGCTAAGAGCCCTATCGGCATGCAAGGTCCGACCGTTAAGACCTATTTTGCAAAAGCCCAAGGGATTGATGCAAAGAAGATTGTTCATGTTGCCATTACCCCCTGCACGGCCAAGAAGTTTGAAATCCGTCGTGAAGAAATGTGCGCTGCCGGCAAATACTGGGGCGTAGACGGTATGCGTGACACCGACTTTGTGGTCACCACCAACGAATTGGGCTTATGGGCTCAAGCTCGTGGTATCCAATTTAATGCCATCGAAGAGTCTCAATTTGACCGCTTAATGGGCGAAGGCTCCGGCGCCGGTGTAATTTTCGGCAATACGGGTGGCGTCATGGAAGCTGCCCTTCGTACGGCCTATGAATTCATCACCGGTGAAAAGGCTCCGGAAGTGCTCTTTGACTTAAAGCCCGTTCGTGGTTTAAAGAACGTCAAAGAAGCAAGCCTTGATGTTGCCGGTACCACGGTGAATGTGGCGGTGATCTACGGTACGGCCGCAGCCGGTCAATTCATTGAATCTTTGAAGACGACTGACAAGCCCTACCATATGGTCGAAGTGATGACCTGCCCGGGCGGCTGCATCAGCGGTGGCGGTCAACCCAAGCTCAATTGGGGTCAAGAAGATCAAACGCGTCAATTGCGTATTGACGCTCTTTATAAACGCGATGAAAGTTTGCCGACTCAAAAGCGCACGAGTCATGAAAATGAAGAAATCAAAGCGCTTTATGAAACTTTCTACGGCAAGCCTTTGTCGGAATTAGCTGAAAAAATGTTACACACTCACTACACCGATCGTAGTGGGGATTTAGGAGAAAAAAAGATGAAGTATATCTGTAAGGTCTGCGGTTACGTTCACGAATGTGATGGCGAATTGCCCAAGGACATCATTTGCCCGCTCTGCAAGAAGGGTTATGAAGCCTTTGAACCCGTGGTTGAAAAGTGCGAATGCAACGGCAAGTTGGCCGGCTCCAAGACGGAAAAGAACTTGATGACCTGCTTTGCCGGTGAATCTCAAGCTCGCAACAAATACACGTACTTCGCAGAAGTGGCCAAGCGTGAAGGCTATGAACAAATCGCTGCCATTTTCTTACAAACCGCTCGCAACGAACAAGAACACGCCCGCTTGTGGTGTGAAGCTTTGGGTTGGATCGGTGACACGTCCAAGAACTTGGGCGCTGCTGCTGACGGCGAAAACTATGAATGGACGGACATGTACGCCACGTTCGCCAAAGAAGCTGAAGAAGAAGGCTTCTTGGACTTGGCTGCTAAGTTCCGCGCTGTCGGTGCCATCGAAAAGGCTCACGAAGAACGCTATCGTAAGCTCTTGAAGAACGTTGAAATGCAACAAGTGTTTGCCAAGGCCGAACAAACGATGTGGGAATGCCGTATTTGCGGTCACCTCGTCATGGGCCCGAAGGCTCCTGAAGCCTGCCCGGTTTGCGGCTATGCTCAAAGCTTCTTTGAAGTGCGTGCTGAAAACTACTAATCATCCGTTAATGATTAAGTAAACCCAAGGGATGGTTAATCGTGGGAGCGGTTACCATCCTTTAATTTTTGTTTCAGCACTTTCTTTTCGTCCGATTTCGAGTAAAATTACCCATCTCTAGTTTGCGGATGTAGCTCAATGGTAGAGCAGAGGCTTCCCAAGCCTATGACGGGGGTTCGATTCCCCTCATCCGCTCCATGACGATTCTGTATACTCAGCGGACGAATTGTCCGTTTTTTTGTTTCTGCAAAATGTCTGAAAAGAAAATCCTCACCCCAGAAGAAATTGAAGTGCTCAAGAAGCGCCACATTCGCAGCTTCACGTTGCGTCGCGGCCATATCAGTCAAGCTCAAAAGCGTTCCTTAGAAGAACTCTTGCCACGCTTCGCACTCAACTATGAAGAAAAGTTGATTAACCCCGAAACTATTTTCGGCCGTAAAGCCCCCTTGGTGCTTGAAATCGGTTGTGGCATGGGGGAGACGACGGCAGCTATTGCTCAAGCCCACCCCGAAGTCGACTTTATCGGTTGTGAAGTTTTCTCTGCCGGTGTCGGTGCGTTGGCTATTCGCTTAGACGAAATGCAATTAACAAACGTTCGCATCATTCAACATGATGCCGTGGAAGTGGTGAAAAACATGTTGGCCGAAGAAATACTCGACGGCATTCACATTTACTTCCCCGATCCCTGGCGCAAGGCTCGTCACCATAAGCGCCGTTTGGTCGCTCAACCCTTCATTCATGAATTGGTCAAACATTTGCGCGTGGGCGGTTATATCCACTGCGCTACAGACTGGGAAAACTACTCCGAGCAAATGTTTGAAGTATTGAGCCAAGAACCGTTATTAAAGAACATGCATGATGGCTTTTCTCCGGTGATGGCTAACCCCATCACGGAACGTCCGATGACCAAATTCCACGCCCGTGGTGAACGCTTGGGCCATGGGGTTTGGGACTTGGTCTACGAACGCATCTAACAAAGTGAGCTTTCGATGGATATCATCTATCAACTTAAAGCGTTTATCCTCGGGATTGTTGAAGGTTTGACGGAATTCTTACCGATTTCGTCAACCGGTCACTTGATCATTGCGGGCGACCTTCTCAATTTCACGGGCCCTGAAGTCAACACCTTTAATATCGCCATACAAGCGGGTGCTATTTTCGCTGTTTGTTGGTTCTATCGACAACGCTTGTGGCAAGTGGCAACGGGACTCTTCACGCAAAAGAAAGAGCAACGCCTGGTTATTAATTTGATCGTCGCGTTTTTACCGGCCGCCATTTTAGGTGTGATTTTTGCCGATCTTATTGAAGAACTTCTCTTTAATGCCATTTCCGTTGCCATCGCTTTGGTTTTAGGTGGTTTCATCATCTTCTGGGTAGAAAACGCTCACGCCAAGCGCAACTACTCACCTCGTGTTCCGAATATGGACGATATGACGGTGAAAGATGCGTTCTTAGTCGGTTGCATGCAATGCATTGCCATGATTCCAGGAACGAGTCGCTCAGGCGCTACTATCATCGGCGGTTTGGTTTTGGGGTTATCTCGAAAGGCTGCTACTGAGTTTTCCTTCTTTCTTGCCATCCCGACGATTTTCGGTGCAACGGTTTATTCGTTAGCAAAGACCTTTTTGCGCGTATCTGAACAACAAACCTTTGTTTGGACCACGGACATGACCATTGGCTTTATTGTGGGTTTCGTCGTCTCTTTTGTGAGCGCATTGGTTGTTGTGAAATGGCTGTTGCGTTACGTCTCCAGTAACGACTTTAAGTCCTTTGGTTGGTACCGCATTATCTTTGGCATCATTATTTTGGTGACTTATTACACAGGCCTTGTAGCTTGGTAATACAAAACCAATTTGTCAAGGCCTTGATGGGAGAAATTGTTGCAATTAGAGCAATTTTTCCCATTGTTTTTTTCTAAGATTTGGGCCAAAATTAGTCTTGTCCCTATAAGCGATAAGTTGCTTTAAGATTCCTTGTTCCAATGCTTAAACACTTAGGTTACTGGTCTTGGGGCCGGTGGTGCGGAGGCACGTGATGCTTCCCCGAAACCCGCTTCAGAGGTGACCGCTCTTGATTCTTCGGACTCAGGATGCAAGGCAACCCTTATGGGGACTTCTCTTTTTTCAAAGCGTGCTTCATGTCGAAATTCTGGCTGATGAAATCGGAGCCTTCTGAGTGTTCCGTACAAAGCGTTCTGCAAATGCCTCAACACCGCGTTCCTTGGTTTGGCATTCGAAACTACCAAGCAAGAAACTTTATGCGAGATGAGATGCAGGTAGGCGATCGAGTCTTTTTCTACCACTCCTCTTGCAAAGAACCCGGTATCGTTGGTTTAGCTCACGTGGCCACTTCTGTTCATCCGGACGAAACGCAATTTGATCCCCAAAATGACTACTACGACCCCAAGTCCACGCGAGAAAATCCCCGCTGGGTTTGTGTCGATATCGAAGTCGATCAAGAAGTCGCTCTAATTGGTATCAATGAACTTCGCCAACACGACGAACTCAAAGAGATGAAAGTGCTTCAAAAAGGCAATCGTCTCTCCATTACGCCCGTCACCAAAGACGAATACACGTTTATTCTCAATCACCTTGTAAAGGCCATCTAAAATGGAAGTCACTACCCTTATCCTGCTTGCCGCCTTAGGCTGCTGTACCGGCTTTTTAGCCGGTTTATTAGGTATTGGGGGCGGGATGGTGTTAACACCGTTTTTAACCATGATTTTGGCAGGTGGCGTTGTTCCCGATGAAGTCGGGGTTCACGTGGCCATTGCAACGAGTTTGGCAACCATTGTTTTTACCTCGGCTTCGAGCGTACGCGCCCACAATGCGCACGGTGCGGTTCTCTGGAAGGTAGTGATGGCAGGCGCCCCCGGGATTCTTCTCGGTGCTTTAATCGGTGCTCAGATTTCCGGCATGTTGTCTAACTTTGCCATCTCTTTACTCTTTGGCTGCTTTGTGATGTATTCAGCCTTGAGAATGTTTTTCGGTAAGAAAACCGTCAGTACCCGTCAATTGCCTGGCAACTTAGGCTTGATCGCTGCCGGTACGGTTGTGGGCTCCGTATCCTCTTTAGTGGGTGCCGGTGGCGGCTTTATTTCGGTGCCGCTTATGACCTCTTGCAACGTCCCAATTCACAAAGCCGTGGGCACGTCTGCTGCGTTGGGTTTCCCGATTGCCTTCGCGGGCACCATCGGTTACATCATCAGCGGTTGGAACGTTCCCGGAATGCCGGAATATTCCTTGGGCTTTTTGTACTTACCTGCTCTTTTCTCCGTAGCGGCTTGTAGCGTTTTAACGGCCCCGTTGGGTGCAAAGATGGCGCACGGCATGGACACCAAACCCTTGAAACGCATTTTCGCCAGTTTGTTGTTTGTCTTGTCTGCTTACATGCTCTTTAGAGCGGCAATGGCGCTTTAACCCATAAC
>DBFZTP010000103.1:0-1493 GCA_048520025.1 Candidatus Aphodousia sp. | reverse complement strand
CATTTTGCTAGTTTGCCCCCCCCCGAACGAGTTTTGTCAAATATGACTTACCCTACCGTCTCACTTTTGCAACATTATTGGAGCGAGACTTTATTGGCACATCAAAATTCAAAATTAAAGCCACTAGAAATGAATCAGTGGCTTTTGTGTTTAAAACGGTTAATTACTTACGCAACCAAATCCGCCTCCAGTGCCGTCTTCAAAATCGTTGAAGCTTCAACAAAGTCTTCCATTTTCATCTTTTCTTTCGGATTGTGAGAGCCGTCTTGATTAGCGACAAAGATCATCGCCATGGGAACACCGCACTGCCCCATCAACTGAGCATCGTGACCAGCGCCCGATGGCATCACAATGGTATTAATCTTCGTTTGCTTGGCCGCGTCGCTCAAGCGTTGCATTAAGTGTTCATTACTTTGAATGGGCTCAATAAAGGACGGCGTATCCAAAATCACCTCTACACCAAACTCTTCTTCCACTTTCTTGGCTTCAGTCTTAAAGAGGTTGTAGAAGCGTTCACGCGTTTGAACATGAAGCGTACGAATATCAAGGCTAAACGTCACTTCGCCGGGGACAATATTAAAGCTCGCGGACTTCGGGGTATTGACGACACCGATCGTATAAACCAAATCCGCCCCCTCGTCCAATGCCTTTTGCCAATGATCCACCATTCGGACATTTAAAGTGCTCAACGCCACAAAAGCGTCATGACGAAATTCTTTGTCGATGGCACCGGAGTGAGCCGTTTCGCCCACCAATCGAATGGCACGATGGTAGACGTTGCCTCGAATGCCGCTCACCAACCCCACTCGCGTTGCGGGCATTAAATCCAAGCGAGGGCCTTGCTCAATATGCACCTCGTAATAAGCATCAATGTCTGAAATGTCTTCCAATGGTCTTTGCGTCATTAAATCTTGGGGATTAACACCGCATTGAGCATAGGCTTCACCCAAAGACACCTTGTCTGGCCCATAGCGACGGTCAAGGTCTTCGGGCTTAATCAACCCCAAGTAACCGCGACAACCGTACAAACCTTGCTCTTCGCAACGCCAACAGACAACGTCAAAATTCTTTTCTGGAACAATCCCCTCTTGGCTCATCCAACAAGCGCAAGCCAACGCAGAGACAATCCCTGCCAACCCGTCAAAATTACCGCCTTCAATCACGCTGTCACTATGGCTGCCCGAGATCAAGCGACGTTCTGTATTTTTCCCCGACAAACGCATCCAAAGGTTGCCGGCCAAATCGTAACGAACGGCCAAACCGTATTGACGACCAATGCCTTCAAGGTAGCTCAAGACTTTGGTTTCAACGTCAGAGTAGCCCATACGCAAAATGCCTTCTTGACCGGCACTGATTTTGCGAACATCATCAAAGATTTGGGTAGAAAATTCAGAACAGAAATGGGAAAAATCAGACATGGTTTGCCTCCGTGCAACATTCTTTGACTTTAGCAATTACGCGCGAAATAACCAATCCCTAATTGAGTACTACAC
>DBFZTP010000102.1:0-21278 GCA_048520025.1 Candidatus Aphodousia sp. | reverse complement strand
AACAAACAATTCTTTGAAAATCAATGGCATATGATCTAAGCAAGAAAACTTACTCACCGCACCTCTTTATAAGTACAAAATAGAAAACAAAGGTGCCCAATCCAATGTTAAGAATTGTAACCAATCCCCCTTTCTAATGAAAGATATGTTCTTTCTTAACGAAAGTTGCTCACTGACAAAATAACGCAATACAACAAATAACACCATCATAACAAGGTGTTAAAATAAGGCCGGATTTTATTTAGTTGTTTTTTAAGCAACTTCATAAATCCATTTTTATTTTTATGAACTAAATCATCAATCCACGATTCTATGCAACGTTCGGCTTATTATTTACGTGCCATATATGCAATCTTAGTGCTCAGCGCTCCGTTACACGCCCATGCCTATCTCGATCCGGGCACTGGCAGTATGTTGCTCTCTGTTTTCGTAGGATTAGTTTCGAGTGCTTATTTCCTTATTCGTAAGCTTCCGAGTCTTGTACGTACCGTCTTTTTTAAATTCACCGGTAAAAAAGATGATTTAAAAAATAACTCCATCGTCTTTTATGCTGAATCTGCTGCCTACTGGTCAACATTCAAACCAATTCTTGAGCAGTTAGCAAAGAAAAAAGTCAAAGTCACCTACCTAACATCCGCAGAAAACGATCTGGTTTTTAACTCAGACCTTGATGAGTTTGTTCGTGCCAAATTCATTGGTAAGGGTCAAACTGCCTATACAGCACTGAGTTTTCTCGAGGCGGATTTATTTGTATTAACAACACCTGGTATTGACGTTCTTCAAATTCGTCGCTCCCCTGGAGTAAAAAAATTCATCCACGTTGTTCATGCCGTGGGGGACATTCATACCTATAAGTTCTACAGCTTTGATTATTACGACAGTGTCTATTGTTCGGGCCCTGGTCAAGCTAAAAGTCTTCGTGACCTGGAACAACTTCGCAAAACCCCTGCTAAAGAACTTCTTCTTTTAGGTTGCCCCTATTTAGACGGAATGATTGAGCGTCTTGATACGGTGACAGAACCCGAAAACAACACACTTTTGATAGCTCCGACTTGGGGCGCCAACGGCCTTTTGACACGTACGGGTAGCTTGATCCCCAAAATGCTCGCCGAGGCTGGTTACCATGTCATTCTTCGCCCTCATCCTCAAAGCTTTATTTCTGACAAAACTTTGATGGACAAACTCACCGAAGAACTTAAAGATATCCCTAATATCGAGTGGGATAGAAATCCTGATGGCTTTAAGAGTTTGAGTCGAGCAAAACTGATGATTTCTGACATTTCCGGTGTCATTTTTGACTTCGCGTTTGTCTTCTTGCGTCCCGTTATCTCTGTTGGCAATGGCCCTTTGAAAGATGGTTTCGAAGCATGGGAAATTCCGCATGAAGCTTGGGAAATGCAAGCACTCAACACCTTGGGTAAACGCATTCTTCCCGGTCAAGAAAATCTGATTCCAGAAACAGTTCAAAAACTTTTAGAACAACACGGTGATATGGCAAAACAAATTGAAGCCATTCGAGATCAAAATGTTGTCAATTTCGGTCATGCCTCTGAAGCCATTGCCGATGCTTTAATTGAAACACTTCAAACCATCAAGGCGGAGAAATAAATCATGCTCGATTTCATCTATACGCTATTTATTGCTCCGCTTGAATTTTGGATGCACAAGGCTCTTGTGTGGGGCTTTGATCAAACCCATACATGGGGTTGGGCCATCATCGTTATGAGTTTGGTGGTGAATTTTGTCATTCTTCCAATCTACATGAAGGCTGAAGCTTGGCAAGAAGAAGAGCGAGCCATCCGAAAATCCTTTGAAGCCAAAGAAGCCATGATCAAGGCAACGTTTAAAGGACAAGAACGTTTTGCCATGATCTCGACCATGCATCGTCAAGCAGGCTTTTCGCCCTTTTTGGCTATGCGCTCAAGCATTGGTTTCTTTTTGCAAATTCCCTTTTTCTTTGCGGCCTATCACTTTTTAAGTCATTTTGAGCCATTGCAAGGCGTGAGTTTCATGGGACTTACGGACCTCTCAAAGCCTGACGAGATGTTTAGCCTTTTGGGACTCCCCGTAAACGTCATGCCCATTTTGATGACGGTCATTAATTTAGTAAGTGCCCTCATCTACACGCAAAATCTGTCTCGCAAAGACAAGGTTCAACTCTACGGGATGGCCGGGCTTTTCTTGGTGCTCTTATATGATGCAGCTTCCGGTCTTGTTTTGTATTGGACTTTCAATAACATTTTCTCGCTTGCTAAAAACATCATTTACGACCTCTACCATCGTTTCGGTGCTAAAAGCATTCGTGCACTATGCGAACACTTACCGAAACGGGAAACGACTATTCAGAGTTTGCCTTACGGATCGTTTTTGGATGGTTATTTAGTTTATTTATGGGCTTTTAGTGCCACATTCGCATTGCTGAGTTCTAATCAAATGGATCTTTTTAGTGATGCATTAAAAGTAAAGTTAAGTTTTGTCTCGGACATTGGTTTTGTCCTAACAGGAGTAGCGGCTCTTTTTGAGTGCGTTCGTTTGCGGATCTGGAAAAAACATAAAGTTCTTTTGATCTTTAGTCTTGCCGTTCTCTACTATGGTTTAAATACGTGGTACAGATGGCAATTCTTGGGCTCTAATCGCCACTACTTTGCCCTTATTGCCGGTCTTTTATTCTTGATTCCTGTGATAGGTTTGACGCATTTGCGTTGCAATTTGAATCACTTCTTGATGAGAAAGCATAATGCGGTTGGTCTGTATACGCCGGCTGTTTCTTGGCTCATCATTTTAGTGACAGCGTATTTACCCATTCAAGCATTCTGTACCGCCCCGGAAGTCTTTTCTCCGACAGCCGATGTCTTGGCTTTGCTTCTTCGCTATAGCCTCACAGCTATTGTATTTTTCTGGGTGTTAGACAAACTCTTTAAGTTCTTTAAAGCAGAAAACTTTGCGGGTTATTTCTTTAGTCTTTTAGCGCTATTGTGTACCGTCTATGCCTTCTTGCTCCCTATGGATGTCGGCACAATCGATGCATTCCAAATCAAAAACCCTACTCCACTTTATGTGAATAAGAACCTTTGGGTTGATGCCGCTACTCTAACTCTCTTCTTGGTAGGGTTTATCTGGCTTACTCGCAATGGGAAACTAGCGCTCATTCGCTCTATTTTCATGATTTGCTGTGTTTTAGGTATTGGTGCAAGCACCGTTTCTTTGTGGCAGTCTCAGGGACAATGGCAAACAGAAGGCGAATCTGTTACGGTTGATCTGCCTGACTACAATGATCGTCTTTTAGGTTTTTCTAAAACTGAGCCTAATATTGTGGTTGTCATGCTAGACGCATTTACGGGCTCCCATATCGATATCATCATGAATGAAAATCCTGAACTGAAAGAAATGTATCGTGGATTTACTTGGTATCGCAATACATTAGGGACGAGCAACATGACGGTTGCAAGTCTTCCGTCTATTGTGTGTGGCGACGCATGCACACCGTGGGAACTCAATAAAAATGAACCCAATAAATCATTAGCGGAAAAGATTAACCGTCATTATGCAGAGACCTTTAATCGTTTAGGAGATAAGTTTGATATTGCATTCCATGAGCGAAATTGGCTGGAACCTGCACGATTAAAAGAACATACAACATCGGATGTTTTAGCGATTCGGTTTATGGGCGATAGTTACGTTAATCGCTACATCCAAAAAAACAATATTGAGATTGGTCGAGGAAAAAGCGACTCTTTCTTGTTGGCCGTTAGTTTCTTTAACTCGGTTCCTTGGAGTATGAAGAACTTGGTATACAAAGATGGTCGTTGGATTGAACGTTTGATGCCTAACTCGGATACGTTAGTGATGCGAGCACTTCGAGACTATGCATTCATTGACAGTTTGGCTGATATCTCAAATACCAATGCTCAAAAAGCAACGTATAAATTCTTGGATAATGAAGTCACTCATCGTCCTTGGTTCTTGGATGCCAAGACCTGCACAGTATCGGCTAACCCCAAGATTCATAAAGAGCGAGATGATATTGTCAATGAACTTCACTTAGCAACGGAAGCGTGTACTTTAAAAGCCCTTTCCCGTTGGATTGACTGGATGAAGAGTGAAGGCATTTTTGATAATACGATGATTGTCTTTGTTTCTGATCATGACTCAGGTGACAGTGACATGATGGCAAAAGCTTTTGGCAAAGGCTACTTCGGGCAAGTCGGTTGGCCGAATCCTCTTTTATTAGTCAAGCATTTAAATGCACAACCCAATGCGTTCAATGTGTCATCTAAGACTTTGATGCTTGCAGATGTTAAAAACATGATCACCTTTGATTTGAACTCAAAGCAACTTCCAGGTAGAGAGTTACGTCAAACTGCCGTCACTGGTGGCAAAACATCAAATGAATTTGTAATTCAACGACAATGGTTGGTTGTACGTGATATTGAAAACGCACCCAACTGGAGCCCAGCTCATTAGTTATCAAAAATTGATGTTCAAGTACAGATCAATTCATGTTTTTGAATTAGGGTAAAATTTAACGATATTTAATCTGCCAAAGCCTTTGGAGCTGTATATGTCGACTTCTCCTCAACCTTGTACATCAGAAATGTCAACGAAATTTGGTCCTGTTGATTTAGTTTATCTGTGGTGTGATGGCGCTGATCCGAATTTTGTTGCTAGAAAAAATGCTCGGATGGCGGAGTTTCGACCACCAGAAGTTGAAGAAAATATTGGGGACGTTCGGTACATTCAATTTGATGAATTGAAGTACTCGCTTCGCTCAGCTTTTATGTACGCGCCTTGGCTTCGCCACATTTTTATCATAACTGATAGTCAGGTGCCAACTTGGTTAGGGGCTCATCCAAAAGTTACGATTGTGGACCATAAAGACATTATCCCAAAAAAACTACTACCAACTTTTTCGGCCATTTGCATTGAAATGTTTTTGCATAGAATTCCCGGCCTATCGGAACATTTCTTACTTGCCAATGATGACACTTTTTTCCATCGTTCGGTAACACCGCACGATTTCTTCACGGAAGAAGGGAAGCCAATTGTTAATTTGAGTCGTAATGAAGCTAAGACTATGACAGAATCTCTTGCTCACAATATTTTGAATGACGATTCCAAAAAAGATTGGCATAAATCGTTAGTGAGGGCTTGGATCCTTCATCGTCAGAAACGCAATGATGAGATGCCGTTTTATACACCACATCATTCAATTGATGCGTATAAAAAATCTTTTTATTCTCAGACCATTGAAAGCTATCCCGAATTGCTAGAGGCTAATGCAAGTCCTTTCAGAACTGGGGATGAAATTACCAGAATTCTGTTCTCTTACGAAATGATCAGTACTTTTAACTGTCCTGCAGTATTTAATCCAAAGCCTGATGTTTTTGCAAGAATTAGAAGTCGTTTATTTTCTATTGAGATGTCTTCAGTGTGTCGAACAAACGTCGGTAAAATGAAGAGAGATTTAAAGGTATTCAATCCAAAAACTTTCTGCTTAAACAACCTATCACCCGAAGCGAAAAAAGAAAGTTTTGACTTTTTTGAATCCCACTTTCCGATGCCTGCTCCGTGGGAAAAATAACGCACTTAGAGAGTTCGACCAAATTGTATTGGATGCAATTTGGTCGTATTTTTCCTATTCACGTTACTGAAATTTAATTCTTTGATTTATCTCTATTGTTCAAATACGCTTGTGCATACTTTAAATAAGCACCAGTAGCCTTTGCCACAGATATCGTCAAACCGTCTTGGCCAGCTAAAAAACCTAGCTTTACGAAGTAATGGCGAGTAAAAGACCACACTCCGTGAATGAAAGGAGAAAAGACAGAAATCTTTTTGTTTTGTTCTACATATTCAGTTGCCATCCAATTCGCATACTTGCATTGTCGCTGGAACAAATCGGCGTAGTCCTTGTAAGAATAGTGAAGAATATGAGCATTAAGATTCTTATGCCTTAAACCTTTTACACGCGTATGCGTACTAACTGGTGAAAAGTTAGCAGTATTCCGATTAAATAACCGAGACACGTAATCTGGGTATTGTCCTGCAAACTTTGTAAATCGACCTCCAATCAGATTGTGACGCCTAAACTCATATACATCGTAATCATCTTTTGATAAATCAATTTTCGGAATTTGTGAAATACAATCGTCCTCTAGACGCTCATCCGCATCTAAATTAAGCACCCAATGATGCTTACAAAATTCCAATCCTTTAATACGTTGGGGGCCATCTCCTAAAAATGGTTGAGAGATAACCGTGGCACCTAATTTCTCAGCAATAATTACAGTTTTATCGCTTGAGCAAGAGTCGACAACGACAATATCATCACAAACTTTTTTCAAAGACAATATGCATTCTGCAATGTTGTGCTCTTCATTAAAGGTAATAACCAATCCACTAATCTTTGACATTGTAAAATCCGTTGTAAGTACCAAATTGCATAGTATTATCGCAAATCTTCAATTTCTACAATAATACCTATTCATATTCGTTAAGCGTTGTTTTCAAAAGTCTGCAACTTCACAAGTTGAGCATATTTCCCATCACGTTCGAGCAACTCTTTATGAGTTCCCATTTCCAAAATATGCCCCTCTTCCATCACAACAATCTTATCGGCAGACTCAATTGTTGACAGACGGTGCGCCACAGTAAATGTTGTCTTGCCTTCACAAAGTTTTTCTAGAGCAATCTTAATGTGATTTTCACTTTCACTATCAAGCGCACTTGTCGCTTCATCCAAAATTAAAATCTTGGCATTTTTCAAAATTGCTTGTGCAATTGAAATTCGTTGCTTTTGACCACCTGAGAGCTGATTACCTCCCTCGCCTACTTGCGTATCTAATCCTTCAGGCAAAGATGCAATAACTTCACTTAAGGCAGCTACTTCGAGAGCTTCTTGAATTTGTTCTTCAGAAACATTTTCTAAACCATAGGTCAAATTGGCTCGAATCGTATTATCAAACAAATAAACGCTTTGCGTTACAACAGCAATTTGATCTCGCAATGAGGCTCTCGTGAACTCTCTGTAGTCAACACCATCGACCAAAATCTTCCCCGAAGTTGGTTCCCAAAATCTCGGAATCATATTAATAATGGAGCTCTTGCCAGATCCCGATGCTCCCACTAAAGCAATGTGTTCACCAGATTTCACATCAAGACAAAAATCTGACACAGCATCCTTTGTCGTTTCAGGGTAACGCAACGTCACATGATCAAAGGTCACAGCACCCTGACAATTTTCAATCGTCTTCGTCCCCGTTTCTTCTTCAACGTCCTTATCCATCATTTGGAAAATGCTTTCAGCGGCAGCGTCCATAGTTGCAAACGTGGCATTAAGACCGGAGAGGTGATTTAAAGGAGCTCTCATCAAAAGCATGGCGGACAAGAAGGTAATGAATTCACCAATCGTGATAATGCCTTGTTGTGCTTGGAAAAGTGCAAAACCCACCACAATTGCTACACCAATCATTGAAACCGCTTGCGTGAGTGGCGTTGCCGAGGCTTTCAATCGCACCAGATGCAATTGTTCCTTATGAAGCTTATCATTGACGTCATCAAAGTTACCTTGCTCCAATGCATAGGTTGCATTCGTTTTAATAAGTGATTGTGCATTAAACGCATCTTGCACTTCACCAACCAACTCTGCCAATGTTTTTTGATTCGTCGAAACAACACGTCTAGAGCGCTTGGAAATGTACTTTAAAATCGCGACAAAAAATGGAGCGACCACCACCATCACCAAGGACAATTGCCAATTGTGGTAGATCAAAACTCCAATCAACCCCACAATCTGAAGGCTATCCTTGACAATCATCACACAAGAACTCGTCACTCCTGCCAATGCAAAATTAGCTTCGTTCATGAACTTTGTTCCAATTTGAGCACTGGTGTAGGCTTGATACTGATAGGCTGGCCAACGAATCAATTTATCAAACATCTCTGTTCGGATTTGAATCAACGCTTTTTGAGTAGCAATCCCCAATAAATAACTACTTAAGTAGTTACTTAAACCAAAAGCTAAAGAAACACCAATCAAAGCGGCAGGAGCTGCCAAAACTACCCAGCCTTCTTTTTGGTAAAAACCAAGATCTGTTAATTTCCCCAAAAGTGTTGCAATAACGGAGGAAACACCGGCAGAGATTACCAAGAAAATGCCCGCTAAAATCAGCAGGAATACGTAAGGTGTCACATACTTAAAGAGTCTTACCAATTGAGGACTGATTAAAGGCTTCTTACTCATCATCACTCCTCAATCTTGGCTAAAGTTTGAAGTTTTACAAGGCTGGCATATTCTCCATCCTTTGCCATCAATTCGGCGTGTGTTCCCATTTCTTTGATGACGCCTGCATTCATGACAACAATTCGATCCGCGTTTTTAATGGTTGATAAGCGGTGAGCCACCGTAAAGCACGTTCGCCCCACCATCAATTTTTCAATTGCCTCTTGAATATGATGTTCACTTTCACTATCCAAGGCACTCGTTGCTTCGTCCAAAATCAAAATGGGCGCATCCTTCAACAACGCTCGGGCAATGCTCAGGCGTTGCTTTTGACCGCCTGACAACTTGCTCCCAGCTTCACCAACAATAGTTTCTAACCCCTCGGGCAAACTGGCGACAAAGTCCGTCAAAGCCGCCATTTCAAGAGCCTGTGCAATGCGATCTTCCGAAACATCTCCCAAGCCGTAGGTCAAGTTATAGCGAATCGTATCGTTAAACAAAAAGACATTTTGAGACACAATCGCAATACCACGACGCAAAGAATCCAGTTTTAATTGCGTGTAATCGTGACCGTCCACCGTAATCTGACCCTCCGTGGGAAGCCAGAAGCGCGGAATCATGTTAATCAGCGTCGTTTTCCCAGAACCCGATGCTCCCACCAAAGCAATATGATCGCCGGCCTTAACATTTAAATTAAAGCTTTGTACTGCCGGTGCATCTCGTCCTGGATAGGTCAAAGTGACGTCTATAAATTCAATGTTACCTTTAATCTTTTCAAGAACAATCGCACCATCGTCCTTTTCTTCAGCCGAATCAATCGTGTCGAAAATACTGCTTGTTGCCACTGACATCATCACTAACGTTGTGTTCATATTTGCGATATTTCTCAAAGGAGGAACTAACAACAACAGTGCCGTCAAGAAGGTAATAAAACCACCCAACGTCATCAAACCCGCTTGCACCTGAATCATCGCAACCGTCATCACCCCTGCCACTGCAATCATGGCCACGACTTGCGTTAGGGGGTCTCCTAAAGAACCGATTGCGATCATCTTCAAAGCTAACTTCTTGATGATGCGATTTAATTGATTGAACTTCTTATTAGCCCCGTCATAATTGTTGTAGAGCTTAATTAAGTTTTGAGCATGATAGCCTTCTTGGGCCTCCACCATCAAGTGAGCAATGGAACGCTGACTGTTTGCCATTACTTCCTTCATCAATTGAGCGATTTTCTTTAGAACCCAATAAATCGCGGGCCCTAACACCAAAATAATCAATGACAATTGCCAGCTGTGATAGATCAAAGTTAAAACCAACGCAATAACTTGAATAATGTCTCGAAAAAGTCGAATGGCGTAGCGCGCAGCATTGGTCATCATGGCATTGGCTTCCATCACAAACTTCGTTGACAGAAGACCGCAACTATTTTGAATGTAACTAGAAGTTGGCCAACGCATGATGTTGGCAAACATTTCAGAACGAATGGCAGCCAATGTTCTCTGACTCACAATGGCTAACAAATAGCCGCTTCCGAACATGCTACCGCCGTGCAAAATCGCCACACCAATCAGACCTAAAGGTGCGGCATAAATCACCCAACTTTCTTTTTGGTAAAAACCGATATCCGTTAAATTACCCAAAAGCGAAGCCAACATTGACGACGTTGCACCGGACAACACCATAAAAAGAAGCGCAAAAACCATCTTCCACTTCTCTTTTTTCATGTAACCCAGAAATCGCAAGACGTTCTTATCCATTGATTTCGCCAATATTTCTTTCAAACCCATCCGGTTTCTCCGAATCACTCGTTATTTTTCCAATCATAAAGCGTTATCAACACTTTGTCGCTTTACTTCTTCTTTTCCACCAAACTCACAGAAATCCCTTCAATTTCCCGAGCAGCATCCATAAACGCTTGGTTCACTTCAACGTCCATTTCGTGCGGTAACAAGAATGATCCCATCTGATCACCCTTTTTCACACGAATGGCCACGCGACAAGCACAATCAGACGACGTTGCAGCAAACTCTCCTAAGAACGTCTTTAAGACCTCAAAGTCAAAATTCATATCCTCAACGTCAATGGCTACCGTCACGTGAGACTTGGCATTCAAATTCGCCGGTGCCGTGATTAACCGCGCCGTAATTGAGACGCCAGAAGGAGAGAACTTATCCTCTCTCACCTGACCCTTCACGTACACCAATTCATCCGTTTTCACGTAATTGCGGAAGATCTTCCAATCGTCCCCAAAGCAATTAACGGAAATCGTCTTTGTCCCGTCATCGAGCCAAAAACTTCCCATCAATCGCCCTTCTTTATTAAAGGTTGACTTAATATTCGATGCAACGCCTGCCGCTAACACACTCGGCCCCCTGCGCTTCACATCTCGTTGTTGAGGACGCAAATTGACCAACGGTGTCGGCTTTTCTTTCGAGGCTTCCTCTTCAAAAGCCCCATAGAAATGACCGCGGAAAACGCAACCCATCACATCGCGCTCGCCTTTGAGGACCTTAAAAGGACTCCAAGGTTGGGCTTCAATGTAGTCAGGCAACACGTCTTCAATCACATCCCCAAATAAACTCGATTGTCCTTCGTTAGACGATTCACTTTCGCCCAACGCCAAAGCGTTATCAACGTTGGCAGCCAACTTTGCTCGATTGGGTTCAATCGAATCAAAGACGCCCGCACAAATGAAACTGTGCAACGTGCGCTTTGAGAAGTAAGAGCGATCGACGCGCTTCACAAAATCATAGAGGTCTTTAAAGGGGCCGTTCGCTTTACGTTCTTTGACAATCGCTTCAGCCGTATCTTTAGGCACACCCTTAATGCCCCCTAGGCCATAACGGATTTCATCAAAAGCAGTCGGCACGAATTCCCATTCGCTCTTATTAATATCTGGCGACAAGACGGAAATGTTGTTTGCAAAACAGTCTTCAATCAAGTGCTTTAACTTTTCACCCGAATCCATCACCAAGCACATGTTGGCGGCATAGAAGGGTGCCGGGTAGTGACACTTCAAGTAAGCCGTTTGATAAGCCACATAAGCATAAGCACAGGCGTGAGACTTATTAAAACCGTAACCCGCAAACTTTTCCATCAAGTCAAAGAGATCACCGGCCTTATCCTCTTCCATCTCGCGTTCAACAGCACCCTTCACAAAAATGGCACGTTGACGTTTCATCTCATCGACTTGCTTTTTACCCATGGCACGACGCAAAAGGTCTGCCCCACCCAATGAGTAGCCCCCAATGATCTGCGCCACACGCATCACCTGTTCTTGGTACACCATGATGCCGTAGGTTTCAGAGAGCACCGGCTCCAGGCGCGGATCCGGATAATGCACTTCCTTTTCACCGTGCTTACAGGCAATGTATTCCGGAATCAAGTCCATCGGACCCGGACGGTAAAGAGCATTTAAAGCAATCAAGTCTTCCAGGCGGTCAGGACGCGCGTTTTTCAATAGCGTACGCATCCCATCGGATTCAAATTGGAAAACAGCAGCGGTATTCCCTTTTTGGAAAAGTTCGTACGTCGGTTTATCGTCAATCGGGATTTCTTCGAGCTTTAACGTATTCTTTGGATCCAACATGCGGATAAAGCGCATGGCAAATTCCAAAATCGTTAAAGTCGTCAATCCCAAAAAGTCGAACTTCACCAAACCCACGTTTTCAACGTCTTTTTTATCAAACTGACTGATGACGTTATCGGGATTTTCATCGGCTGAATACAATGGGCAGAAGTCTGTTAACTTCCCAGGAGCAATCAAAACGCCACCAGCGTGCATGCCTAAGTTTCTCACCAAACCTTCTAAGGGAAGCGCTTGATTAACAAGCATTTTGACGCTTTCATCGCGCTCAATGAGTTCCTTTAAGTCCGGTACCGTTTCAACGGCGTCCGCCAAAGAAACGTTTTTACCGGGAATGGCAGGAATCAAGCGAGAAACTTGGTCACACAAACCATAGCCCATACCCAAAACACGACCCACGTCACGCACAACGCCCTTGGCACCCATCGTACCAAAGGTAGCAATTTGACTTACGGCATCGTCGCCATAGCGCTCTTTCACGTAGTTAATTGTTCGCTGACGGTTGTACTGACAGAAGTCAATATCGAAGTCAGGCATGGAGACACGTTCCGGGTTTAAGAAACGTTCGAAAAGTAAGTCGTACTTCAACGGATCCATGTCCGTAATACGAAGGGAGTAAGCCACTAAGCTACCGGCACCCGAACCACGCCCCGGCCCCACAGCCACACCGTTTTGTTTGGACCAATTAATAAAGTCCTGCACGATCAAGAAGTAACCGGGAAACCCCATGCGCTTAATGATGTCCAATTCAAAGTGCAAGCGCTCTAAGTAACGAGGACGCTCTTTATCTCGCTCGGCTTCATCGGGATACAAAAAGGCTAAACGCGCCTCTAACCCTTCGTGCGAGAGCTGATCAATGTAGTCGTCTAACGACATGCCATCGGGCGTCGGAAAGAGCGGCAACTGTGGCTTACTTAAAACATTTTCTAAGTTACAGCGTTTGGCAACTTCCACGGTATTAGCAATCGCAGCAGGAATGTCCGAGAAGAGATCAATCATCTCTTCAGGGCTCTTTAAATACTGATCCTTCGTGTAGTCTTTCGTGCGGTTTTTATCGGCCAACACTTCACCGCGCGCAATGCACACACGGATTTCATGCGCATTAAAGTCTTCCGGCTTTAAAAACTGAACAGGATGCGTAGCTATAACAGGAATATCAAACTTTTCCGCCAACGTCACAAAGTGGCGGACAGTGGCTTCATCATGAGGGCGCCCCGCACGTTGAAGTTCCAAATAGAAGCGATCGCCCCAAGCGGCCTTCATCTGCTTGGCTAACTCATAGGCCTCATCTTGCTTTTCAGACAGCAATAAAGATGCCAGCTGCCCCTCAGACCCACCCGAAGTAATGATTAAACCCTCATTACTTTCAAGCAACCATTGAAGTTTCGTTTCGCCTCGACCCATGTATTGGTTTTTTAACCATGCACGGGACAAAAGTTCACAAAGCGTTAAATACCCCGTTTTGTTTTGACACAAAACTGCCAAACGAAACGGTTTATCACGATCGGCTTCGTTTTCAATAACAAGATCACAACCCAGAATCGGTTTTAAGCCCGCTTTACGAGCGTGCGTATAGAAAATCAAACCGCCGAAAATATTGTTGAAGTCCGTTAAGCCCAAGGCGCCAACGCCTTGCTCCTTAACGGCTTTAATGGCAGAGTCCAATCGCACGGTACTGTCCGTGACGGAGAACTCCGAGTGCATTCTGAGGTGAACAAACTGAGGTTGCATTGAAAAGCCTGAATTCGATAATAGAATTTAACGTTTTAAAGCTTTAATTTTAGCGGTCTTTGATTATCATTGAGGGATTATTTGAGGAAATTGTTATGACCAATCCGTTATTAAATATTACCGATCTTGTGGATTTCGCTTCTGTTCGCCCCGAGCACGTGATGCCTGGCATGAAAACACTCATTGCAGAAGCTCAAGCCGCACTTGATAAAGTCACGCTTTCTGAGACGCCTGCCACGTGGGAAGACGTGATTGAACCCTTGGAAGAAAAGACCTTAGCCCTTTCTCGCGCCTGGGGCGTTGTTGCGCATTTAATGAGTGTTGTGGATACGCCTGAGCTTCGCGAAGCTTATAACGAAACATTACCCATTGTCACGCAATTTTGGATTGGTCTGTCGCAAAGCGCGTTGTCTGAAAAATACAAAGCCATTAAAGCCTCTCCTAATTTTGCGAAACTCACGCCTACGCGCCAACGCATCATCAATGAAGAATTGATTGACTTTAAGTTGGCAGGTGCCTTTTTACCCGAAAAAGAAAAAGCGGAACTTAAAACCGTCAAAGAAACCCTAGCGCAAACGAGTCAAAAATTCTCTGAAAATCTGTTAGATGCCACCAATGCCTACGGCTTATTAGTCGAAGACAAAAAAGACTTGGAAGGCATTCCTGAAGACGATATCGCTTCTTTTAAAGAAACCGCTCAAAGCGAAAACCGTGAAGGCTACAAAATCACCCTTCAAGTCCCGCATTACTTGGCCGTTCTTCAATACGCCCAAAATCGTCAACTTCGTGAAACGCTTTATCACGCTTATGTCACTCGCGCCTCGGAACTCGACTTTGATGGCAAATTTAACAATAACGACGTGATGACAAAGATTCTTCAATTGCGCAGTGAAGAAAGTCGTCTCTTGGGTTATCAAAACTACGGTGAAGTCTCACTTGCGACCAAAATGGCTCGGTCGCCTAAAGAAGTCGTTGATTTCTTATCCGACCTTACCCGCCGCTCTTTGCCGCAAGCGCACGCTGATATGGATGAAGTGAAAGCCTTTGCTAAAGAAAAGCTTGGTATTGATGATCCGCAAAGCTGGGACTTGCCCTACGCAAGTGAAAAACTTCGTGAAGAACGTTACGCCTTCTCTGACCAAGAAGTAAAGCAATACTTCACGCTCCCCGCAGTCTTTAAAGGCCTCTTTGGTTTAGTGCATACCCTTTTCGGCATCCGCATTGAAGAAGATACAGCCAGCGTTTGGCACCCTGATGTGAAGTTCTTCAAGATTGTGAATGCACAAGGCGAAAAGATTGCCCAGTTCTATATGGACCTTTACGCTCGCCCGAGCAAGCGTGGTGGCGCATGGATGGACAATGACCGTACGCGCCATCGTGAAAAGGGTGTACTTCAAACGCCGATCGCCTACCTTGTTTGCAATTTCGCCAAGCCCGTTGGTGATAAACCAGCGCTTCTAACGCATGATGACGTTTTAACGCTTTTCCATGAATTCGGTCATGGCTTGCATCACATGCTCACGCGCGTTGAAGATTCTGCCGCAAGCGGTATTAACGGCGTTGAATGGGATGCTGTTGAGTGCCCGAGTCAATTCATGGAAAACTTTGCTTGGGATTGGACGGTGCTTCAAAACTTAACCGCTCACGTGCAAACGGGTCGTCCCTTGCCTCGTGAACTCTATGACAAGATGATTGCAGCGAAGAACTTCCAAAGCGCCATGGCCATGGTGCGTCAATTGGAGTTTGGCCTCTTTGACATGCTTTTGCATACCGAGTTTGATGCACAAAAAGAAAGTATTCAAGCGTTACTCAAACACGTTCGAGATAATGTCGCTGTCACCAAGCAACCGGAATACAATCGCTTCCCCAATTCCTTTAGCCACATCTTTGCGGGCGGCTATGCAGCAGGCTACTACAGCTACAAATGGGCAGAAGTCATGAGTGCCGATGCTTTCTCTTTATTTGAAGAAACCGGTGTTCTTAATCCGCAAACGGGTAAAAAGTGGCTCGATGAAGTGCTCTCTGTTGGGAGCTCCCGTCCGGCTCTCGATTCCTTTGTTGCCTTCCGTGGTCGCTCTCCACAAATTGATGCTCTATTGCGTCATTCCGGCATTAAAGAAGCAAAGTAGTTCGAAAGTAAAAACGAAGAAAGGGAAAACATCATGAAACTTGCCACTTGGAACGTGAACTCATTGAAAGTGCGTCTCCCGCACGTCATGCAATGGTTAGAAACCTCGCAAACGGACATTTTGTGTTTACAAGAACTCAAAATCACCGATGATGTTTTCCCCGTTAATGAACTTGCCATGATGGGTTATGGTGCGATTTTTGCCGGTCAAAAAACGTATAACGGCGTTGCGATTCTCTATCGTCAAGATACTGTTGAAGCACCCACCGACATTCAAATCAATCTTCCTGACTTCACCGACGAACAAAAGCGCCTTGTTACCGGCACCTTTGAAACTGAAGCGGGAGCCATTCGTACCATTTGCGGTTATTTCCCCAACGGTGCCGAAGTTGGTTGCGACAAATACGCTTATAAACTTGCGTGGCTCGCCAAACTTCAATCGTTTGTTAAAGAGGAACTTGGCAAACACCCTCAACTTGCTCTTTTAGGTGACTACAACATCGCCCCTGACGATCGAGACGTCTGGAACCCCAAAGCTTTGGAAGGCAACATCTTAGTGTCCCCTGCAGAGCGCGCAGCCTTTCAAGGTTTACTTCAATTGGGTTTAAGTGACTCTTTCCGACTTTTTGATCAACCCGAAGGACTTTACTCATGGTGGGATTATCGAATGTTAGGTTTCCAAAAGAATCACGGCATGCGCATTGACCATATTTTGGTGAGCGACGCTTTAAAGACGAAAGTGAAAAGTGCTCAAATCGACAAGGCGCCCCGTAAATGGGAAAAACCGAGTGATCACACACCTTACGTGATTGAAATTTAAAGTTCAAATAGTTAAAAACGCTGAGTTTTCAATCATCATGAACTCAGCGTTTTTTATGAAATAAACGATTTAAAAATTTTTCTATCAATTCTTCAAAAATCACGAAAAAAAGTACGCAACCACCCAAAAAAAGTATCAATTTCTCAAAACAGGCGAATTTTTTATGCAATTTCGCAAAATCGCCCAAATTTTTGCAGGATTTTCCTTCACCAATCCCACAAAAATCAGTCAATTCTCACGGTGTTATAGTGCTGATGGATGTTTTTAATCGCAATCACCAAGTCTCTCACCCCATAACACGTCATAAAAAACGCACTCACGGGAATCGCTGCATAGCAGACTTTCACTTGCATCCAGGGAATCGATTGCATATAAGCTTGTGACTTAAAGACCCAAATCCAACCGTAGTAGCAAATGACAGCGTACGTAATGAGTTCAATCACGCACACAATGATGCGTGCGACGTGTCCCGTCATCCCCGTCATTCGTTCGGTTAAGACTTCCACCACAAAGTGATTACGTGTGCGAACAAGTTCTTGCGCCCCTAAAAAAATCATCCAAACCAAAAAGAGCTGAATCCAATCGTCCGTCTGAGTGAAGTTATAAACGGGAACAAAACGCACAAAGACGTTCAATAAAAACATCACCACAATGGCAGCGAGCGAAAAAATGCATAAGGCACGCGCAACTTTACTCACTAATGCATCCAATTTTAGTAATACTTCCATCATCGCCTACCCCACAATGCCAGCCAAACTCAACGACAATTCCGGAATGAATGCCACCGCCAATGCCATCACAATCATCAGTAACACGTAGCCTAGACTGTCTTTAGCGATGTTCATCACCTTTTCACCTGTGATGCTCGCCATCACATAGAGATTGAGCCCCACCGGTGGCGTTAACACACCCACCGCCAACGCAATACACATCACGACACCCAACTGCACGATGTCGTAGCCAAAGCTCTTGGCAATCGGTACAAAAATCGGCACCGTGATCAATAAAATTGCCGTTCCTTCCATGAAGCACCCCATGATCACCAAAATACCGATGATGAGCATTAAAACAAGGGCCATGGAACTAAAGTTCGTCGTCATAAAAGCAATGGCTTGTTGCGGAATGCGCGTGTACAAAAGAACGTATTGGAAAAAGCCTGCGGTGGCAATCACAAACATGACTTTTGAAGTCTGTTCAACCGTATCCCACAAAATTTGAGGAATGTCTTTCCAACGAATCGTCTTAAAGACAAAAATCCCCAAAATGAACACATAAAAAGACGCAACCGCAGCGGCTTCGGTTGCGGTAAATAACCCCGCAAACATCCCGCCAATCACAATCACGGGTGTTAAAAGCGCCCAAATCGCCTCTTTAAAAGCCTGCCAGCGTTCACCCCACGCAGAACGCTCGGTCTTTGCGTACCCTCTGCGGTAGCAGATGTAAGACGACCACATCATGAACATGACGCCTAAGAGGACGCCCGGCACGGCTCCTGCGGCAAATAACGCATTCACACTCGATTGCGTAAGCCCCGCGTACAAAATCAACGTAATACTCGGCGGAATAATCGGTCCCAGGGCGCCACCCGCAGCAATCGTTGCACAGCTAAAAGAGCGGCTGTAACCGGACTTCGTCATTTCAGCAATCGCAATCATGCCAATGCCTGCTGCACAGGCTGCGGCAGAGCCTGACATCGCTGCCATCACGATACAGGCTACAATCGCTGCATTGGACAAACCGCCCCAACGGTGACCCAAACAAACGCGACCAAAACCAAAAAGACTTTTTGAGATTCCCCCCACGGACATTAAGTTGCCCATGAGTAAGAAAAAAGGAATGGACATCAAGGTGATGCCCGAGACTTGGGAGAACATCCGTTGCGCGACAAGGAAAAGTCGTGCGGGATCGCCGCCTGCAAATAAAAAGGTGGCAATTGAGGCAAATCCCATCGTGACAGCGGTCGTTACCCCCAAAAGGAGCAATACCAATACCGCCGCAAAGATCATGAACATAATCATGAGAAGTGCCTCAATCCTTTTAAACTAACTTAAATTATCGTGCTTTATTCACAGCGTCTAACAATTCTTGCATGGCATCAGCCCCAGCCAATTCGCCCACCTTCTTATAAGCCGGCTTCATCTTTTCAACAAAAGACGCACGGTCAGGATAGGTCACATTCATGCCCTTGGCTTGAAGTTGCTTCACAACCTTGGCTTCGCCATTTGAGATCAAATCACGCGTTAAGTTTTGAGCGTTAATGGCTTCTTCCTTCACGATCTTTTGATGTTCGGCACTCATGCCGTCAAAGGTCGTTTTATTGACCAACAACACTTGGCAGTCAAAGTAGTGATTGGTCATCGCCAATTGATCTTGCGTTTCAAATAAAGAGTCTGCCAAAATCGTAAAGACCGGATTTTCTTCACCGACGACCACGCCTTGCTTTAAAGACGTGTAGAGCTCAGAGTAAGCAATGCGTTGGGTATTGGCACCCACGGCGTCAAAAGCCGCCAATAAACCCGTAGAAGGCGGAACACGGATCTTTAAACCCTTCAAGTCGTCTGCTTTATTAACCACGACACCCTTGGTGGTCGTTTGACGGAAACCGTAGTCAAACATGGATAAACCCAATGCATCGTGCTCTTTTAAAGCGTCATTCATCCAAACCATCACAAAGCTGTCAATCGTCTTATGAGCGTGAGCATAGTTTTCAAATAAGAAGGGCGCCGTCATGGCGTTGAGCTTTTTCGAATACATCGCCATGTTGCCCAAAGACACCACGGCCATATCCAATGCGCCCAACGTGATTTGTTCAGCCAATGCCGGTTGATCGCCTAATTCACCGGAAGGATAGACTTCAACTTTGACTTGACCCTTGGTGCGCTTTTGCACATTTTCAGCAAAAAGTAATGCTGCTTGATGGTGAGCGTGAGAGGTAGCCGCCGTATGCGCTAAACGCAAAGTCGTATCAGCAAAAGAGGACGTTGCAAAGGAGCAAACCGCAATTGCGCCCGCACAAAGCGCAGTCAGAACTTTTTTCATAGGAAACTCTTAAAAGAAATAATCAAACCGCCCCTTCGGACGAATACAAATCGAATTTTACCGTACTTAAGGAATGCACAAAGATTTCAGCCTATTAGGATAATCCTTGACCGTTCCCCTCTATGACAAAAGAAATCAGAGTTTTGTAATGAATCGCTCTTCAAACATACTGATATCACGAACGGAAAGATTGAGTTTCATTGCCTCTCTTTGCCAATCTTTCATAGCAACGAGTACTTCATCAACAATCTCTTGCGCCTTAGACGCGGTGAGCATGTAATCGTCTGCCGCCTCTAACAATACATTTAAGTCAGCAGCGTTGGAGCTATCTGAAATTAACAAGCTTTGCGATCGATTCATCGTGGGATTCATGTCGAAAGCCGGCGACAACTCCCAACCTTTAGACGTCAACAAAAAGCCGTGATTGCGGAAATGGTCATCACTATTACCAATGCAAATACTAAAAGCCACTCTTCGGTATAACTCTTCCAAATTCTCTTGAGAGTTAACACACAGCTGAACAATTTTATCGACGATATCCAAATACCCAAATCCTGATGAGGCGTTATCACCGTCTTTTAAACCCAAGAGCGTCATGGCAGAAGCAAAATGAATACGACGTCCCTTTTTGCGATCAAAGCGTTTGACCAAAAAGATATGATGTTGCCCACAAAGAAGAACCTTAGACGGTGCCGTCTTAATCCCAGCTTTTTCTGCTAAGACATAAGCCAAGTGCTCCCATGCGCCAATATCGGTCAAGTCATTGACGGAGGCAAACTTTGCAATCCACAATTCTCCATCAATGTCTCTGACATTCGCTTTTGGGCGAGCGCCACCTAAAGAAGAGCCCGGTTCAATCAATTGCGCCAACCACTTTTCTTCAGGTAATGTCTTTTTTAATTCACTGCGCTCAACATTGGTAGCAGCGTCTGCCAACTCTCTGATGGACGTGATGGGCGGTACCGGCAGATGAGGTTCAATATTCAAAAATTCTGATGTTTCAGACGTTTTAAAACGAAAACCTCCCAAGCGCGTTTGATCTTCAATCCCCGCTAAATAATCAAATGGGGACAATGTTCGAACGGGACGACTTTCTTTCTGAGCTTGGATTTGCTCTCGACGCGTCAAAAGCAATCGCCCCCAACGATCAGGCAGCGAATCGTTAAAGCAACCAAAGAAATCCAATGGCGGCTGCACATATTGACGACCAACGAAATTATTCAACTCAGCCGATAGCGTGATTGCGTTGTAGTCGCTTAACCACTCTTTTGAAAACTCAAAAGAGTACTTCGGATTACCTCTTAAAAACTCTTGAAACAACGTACCAATACACACGGGTTCTTTGAGCCAATCAAAATCGGCGTAAACCAAAAGCTTTTCTAATCTCATGATTTTCGACTCCCAGAAGCACGTTTACGCAACTCAATATCCTGTATGTCACGCCCCAACGGATCGTTCTTCGCCAACAATTCAATGTCATCTGCCAACTGCAATGCGTATAACACTCGCAAGTAAGTGCCCATTGCCACGGTAGGTATCCCCTTTTCCACTTTAGACACAGTCAAAACGGAGCACTGAGCGCGATCAGCGATTTGCTCAATCGTTAAGTTTCTTCTCAGGCGTGCCGCTTTAATTTGCTCACCGGTCACTTGAAGCTTTTTTGCAATCGCTCTGGGAAGATGAGTTGACATTGTTTGTTTAGACATAATTAAATATGCTTTTAAAGCATTAACATAAATTTAATGATATGTTA
>DBFZTP010000101.1:0-1240 GCA_048520025.1 Candidatus Aphodousia sp. | reverse complement strand
GGCATGCAAGGGGTCAGCGGTTCGAATCCGCTTACCTCCACCACCAAAAGAGATTGTCATAGGTCCCCATCGTCTAGAGGCCTAGGACACGACCCTTTCACGGTCGGTACCGGGGTTCGAATCCCCGTGGGGACGCCATCATTTAGAAGCAGCCGTACGGTTGCTTTTTTGTTATCTGCTGGTTGAGGAGGTATGGATGATGAGACCATCTTCTGTACTGACGGCCTCATCTTTGAAAAATTAAATCCAGCCTTTCTTCCTAAAGTCTTTGAGAACTTTCACAAAAGCCTTCATTTCTTCAGGCGTTCCAATTGTTAACCGGTTGTAGTGTTCAAAGGGTGGAAACGCACGACCGATGAATACGTGAGCCGCTGCCATACGATCCTTGTAGACCTGATGATTGCCTTTAATTTGATGGAAAATGAAGTTCGCTTCGCAAGGCATGTATTTGATGCCCAGTTCATCGAAGGCATTCATCACGATTTTCTTGGCCGCTTGGTTGCTCAATAACGATAACTCTTGGAAGTTTTTGTCGTCCAGTGATTCAATACCTGCGACTGCGCCTGCAAGGTTGGTATTGTCAATGGATTGGAAGCCGTCAATAAGTGCTGCGGTTTCTTTTGTTGCTACACCATAACCCAGGCGCAACGCGGCCATGGCAAAGAGCTTCGAGAACGTACGTGCAACAATTAAATTCTTCTGTCCCTTTTTGACAAGCTCAACACAACTTTGGAAGTTTTTATCCATCACGAATTCTGCATACGCCTCATCAATGATGAAGAAAGTGGTTGATTTCGCTGTTTTAATCCACGTGTTGAGCGTCTTTGAATCCAAAATGCGAGCTGTCGGATTGTTGGGATTACAAAGGTAGACAATGGTATGTCCTCTGAAATGGTTTTCTGCCTTTTTTAAAGCACCAATATCAATTTCACCATTGCCTTTGATAGGAACATTCACAACGGGAATATTCATGGCTTTGGAGTAGATTTCAGCATAGTTAAAGGTGGGAACGGGTTCGAGCAATTGAACGGGTTTACCTGCCTTTTGAGCCTTGACAATCAATGCCTGCACGGCTGCTTGAATGACTTCAGAAGAGCCGTTCCCCAAAGTAATGTTTTCACCCTCAACGTTTAAGTAAGAGGCGATTTTTTCAATGACACCGGCACGAGCCGCATCGGGGTAGCGGAAAGCTTCGGAGAGTGACTTTGCGACCGCTGCTTTGGCTTTTGGACTCATGCCT
>DBFZTP010000100.1:0-2801 GCA_048520025.1 Candidatus Aphodousia sp. | reverse complement strand
AAAAGCGGGCGAAATCCTCTATTTAAGGTAAAATACGCCTCATCTTCTTTTACCGTAACGACTTATTGTAGTCTATCCAAGCTGTCAATGTCTGCTCCAAGTGTCTTAGCTAAGAATCTTCGCACGATTGGTTTAGGGGTTTTTGCTACCCTTCGAGCCATGGCACAGACGTGGCTTGCGGTTATTCGCAGCCCCTATCGTCGTGCAGCCTTGGGCGGCCTCTTTACGGTTTTACCTATTTCTGTCGGGATTGCCGCTTACACATTAGGCCCCGATGATGAAGAATATTTGGCTCGCGCTTCTCAGCGCACCATCGAAACAACGATTCCGATGCCTGCCATTGCCGATCGTATCACGCAGGTGACGACCACGCGTGCGTTTGCTACGCACACGACCGTCATTCGTCGTAACGATACGTTGGGCTCCATTTTCTCGCGCTTAGATATCGATGACAAAGAAGCTTTACGGTTTGTTCGTCAACAACCTCAAGCCTCTGCCTTATCAAACCCCCGTGAAGGTGTCTACGTTCAGGCTAAAGTTTCTCAGGATAAAAAACTTCAATCGATGAAGATTTTCTTAGAAGCTCGCCAACGTGATCAAAAGGATAACGTTGTGTCCATCGCACAGCACAGCGGAAAGTTTGTCATTAATTCCAATACCTTTGCTTACGAAACGCGTCAAACCATGGCTGGTGGCGTTGTAAAAACCACCCTTTGGGACGCCGCTACCGAAGCAGGCTTGCCTGAAAACGTCACCGCTCAAATCATGCAAGCGTTTGAACGCAAATTTAAGGCCGGCTTCCAATTGGGTAACGGTGACGAATTCCGCTTGATTTACGAACGCAAGTTCATGGGTGGCGACTTTGTGCGCAATGGCAAGATTCTAGCTTTAGCACTTACCCATCAAGGCCAAACGATGGAAACCTTCTGGGCCGATGACGGCACACAAGATGGTGGTTTCTATGGTCTTGACGGCGAAACGACACAAATGGCCTTTATTCGTGTACCGGTTGATGGCGCTCGTGTAACGTCAAGCTTTATGCCGATGCGTCGCCACCCGGTGACCGGTATTTTGCGTCCGCACTTGGGCACGGACTTCGGTGCTGCCAAGGGCAATAAGATTTACGCTGCCGCTGACGGTGAAATCACGCGTCGTCGCTTTGACCACGACGGTTATGGTCACTACTTGATCATCACACACGACAGTGATCGCACATCGCTTTATGCTCACATGTCCAAGATTGCCGATGGCATGGTCGTTGGCAAAAAAGTGAAAAAAGGTGATGTGATTGGTTATGTCGGTTCGACGGGGTTAGCAACCGGCCCTCACCTGCACTATGAACTTCGCATGAATGATCGTCAGATTAACCCGTTAAAGGTGAAGTTCCCGGACAAAGACCGTTTAACGAACGAAGAGCTCTACGATCTCTTAGCGCAAGCTCGACCGCTCACGACGCGTCTATCGTTAATCAACCGAATTCAATCGGTTAAGCCTCAAGCGAAGGCCAGTGTTGTGATCACAACTGAAAACACGCCTTCGAAGGCTCCCACCAAGGCTCAATAGTGCCATGAATTCCAAGATTTGTATCGGCATCATGTCAGGCACAAGCCTTGATGGTGCCGATGCCGTGGCTTGCGCATTTGAAGATGACAAAATCCAATTCTTGGGTCACAGCAACCTTACCTTTGACGCTTCTTTAAAAAAAGATCTCGAAGCCCTTTTAAAGCCCGGCGAAAATGAAATCGAACGAATGGGATCGATCGGCATTCGATTGGCCCACGTCTATGCCGAGGTCACGCAAAAGCTTATAAAGACGCTTCAACTCACTTCAAACGATATTGATGCCATTGGTGTTCACGGTCAAACGATTCGCCATTGCCCACAAGAGCATTTCACCGTTCAACTCAATAACCCTGCTTTAGTGGCTGAACTCACAGGGATCGACGTCATCGCTGACTTTCGTTCTCGCGACATGGCGGCAGGCGGCGAAGGCGCCCCTCTGGTGCCCGCTTTTCATCAAGCGGTTTTTGCAGGAGACACACCGCGTGCCATTGTTAACATCGGTGGCATTGCCAATGTGAGCTTTTTAACAGAAGAGGCCGTCACGGGCTTTGACTGTGGGCCCGGTAATACGCTTTTAGATACATGGTGCATGCAGCACAAAGGCATGCCTTTTGATCAAGATGGGGCGTGGGCTGCAACGGGCAAAATTAATCACACGCTTTTAGACGCTCTTTTTACCGATCCCTATTTCACCCGCCAACCGCCTAAAAGCACGGGACGCGAGTATTTCCATTTAGAGTGGATAAGAAAACGTTATCCTGCAATTGATGGTTTAGCACCCGAAGAGGTTGAGCGCACGCTCGTTAAACTCACAGCGATGGGAATTGGTGAAGCGATTACACAATCATCGCCCAATATCAAAGACCTCTTTATCTGTGGGGGCGGGGCTTTTAATCCCCTCATTCTCAGTGACCTAGAAGAAGCAGGGTTTAACGTCAAAACAACGGAAGTCTTGGGTGTGCATCCCATGCATGTGGAGTCCATGGCTTTTGCTTGGTTAGCTCATTGTTTCTTAGTAAGAAAAGCCGGTAATCTTCCTGCCGTCACTCACGCAAAAGGGCCTCGTATTTTAGGGGCGCTTTATCCGGCGTACTGAGATTTCATCACTGACTTTTTGTCTAGCAATTCTTACTTGCCTAGCTTTTAATTTCAAGCATATTTCAAATACAAAAACGGCCTAATTTCCAAAAAATAGAAACCAAGCCGTCGATGGTTATCCCTTGCCCAAAGAGCAAGGA
>DBFZTP010000099.1:0-5291 GCA_048520025.1 Candidatus Aphodousia sp. | reverse complement strand
ATTTTCGTCAAATTTATGCGAGAAATGAATGATTTTTTTTATTCGATAAATTTAAGCCCGATGCTCTTTAAGTAGAAACACCGGGCTTAAAAGCGATGAGAAGGAAGTCTTTATATTAGTAAAGACCGATAACCTTCCACCAGGCCATACCAATGGTAAGCCAAACAACCGTATTGATTGCGCAGATCACGAAACCGTTACGCCACCATTCGGTTTGGCTCACATAACCGGCACCGAAGTACACCGGAGCGGCCCCATTACCGTAGTGCGTGAGCGAAATTGGCAAGTTAGCAAAAATACCGAATGCCACGGCGACCATCAATGCAGGTGCACCGCATGCCACAGCGACAGCGACGAAGGCTGCGTACATAGCAGAAATACGAGCCGTCACAGAAGCAAAGCAGTAGTGCGAGAAGATGTAGATGATGGAAATGATGATAAAGGACGAAATCCAGCCCATTTCCATGGCAGAGATGCCGCTCGCAATAAAGGCGGCTGCCCACTTAATGAAACCGGATTTAGCCAAAGCCGTTGCCAAAGCCATCAAACCGCCCATCCAGAACATGGCGTCCCAAGCACCCTTTTCAGAAAGGATATCCTTCCAAGAAAGGACCTTGGCGATGAGCATGATGGAAACGGCAAGCATGGCGATCGGCGTTGCACCGATACCGGTCAAGCTACCCGTAGCCCACAAAACCAAGCACATCAAGAAGACGAAACTCAAGACCATTTCGTCGCGCGTCATCGGGCCCATCTTCTTTAATTCGTCAGAAGCGATTTGACGAGCGTTCGGAATTTGACGGATTTCCGGCGGAGCCAACTTCAAGAGAACAAACGGAACCAAGAACAAGCACACAAGACCCGGAACAATAGCGGCAACGCACCATTGCATCCACGTCAGTTCCACGCCAACAGCGCTTGCTGCTAAACCGACACACAAGGGGTTACCTGCCATGGAGGTCAAGAACATCATGCAGGTCACTGCATCAGCGTGGAAACCCACTTGCATCAGATACTTACCGATACGACCGGCGCTCGGGCCCGGTTCAGAATCAAAAGCACTGCTTAAGGATTGAACGATCGGATAGAAAACGCCACCCCCACGGGCCGTTGCACTCGGCATGGCAGGCGAAATAACCAGTTCTGCCAAACAGATTGAAAAGCCCAAAGACGTCGCACTCTTACCGATAGCACGAATAATGCAAAAGGCAATGCGACGACCTAAACCCGTCTTAATAAAGCCTCGGGAGAGGAAGAACGCACAAACAATCAACCAGATCGTGCCGTTACCAAAGCCCATTAAGACGTCTTTCGTCTTCAGGATGCCAAAGAATGCACAAAGGGTTAATGAGAGGAATGCAACAGCACCCATCGGGATCGGTTGCAAAATGAAACCGGCAATAGTCGCTACGAAAATAGCGAATAGATGCCAAGCTGCAGGTGTGAGACCTGCCGGAACCGGTAAGAACCAGATGACCGCACCGAGGACAATAACGATTGCCCACTTTTTAAGAGCAGTTTGATCCATGATCAATTTCCTAACCCTAATTCGTAAAGTCTTGAGCCCTTCGTTAAAGTCTAAGAGCTATAAACTTTAGAATTAAGTTTAAAGTTGAATTAAACCCATTCGATCACTTGCTTGCGTCGGCATTCTGTGCTAGCCAAGCATCGAATGGGACCGTTTTTCATTCTACTCTTTGGAAAATCGATCGTAACATTTGTTAACACTGTGTTAATAACAAAATTTTTTGCTCTCCTAAGGTGGGTTATTTAGTGCTTATTGAGAAGTGAGTACGACCATTAAAGATTGAAAAACGCTCGGCGCTTTGTAGAGCAACCGAGCGTTTAAAGTTAAGCGTTAACCGTCAATTAGACGTCAGCGTTTTCCGTACGCGTGGCAGGACCCTTATAACCTTCCGTTTCAATGAAGGCGGTATCCATCACAGCGATGCGTTGATTACCGACGAACGTGTGAAGCCAAATGTCATAGGTGGCACCGGCCAACATGTTCTTAGCGAGGTCTTTTTGCGTAAACGTTAAGATCATATCGACTTTGCCGTCACCGTTGACGTCGCGCTTGGCGGTCTTCACCGGTTGAGCAAGCTTATCGGCCATCTTGATCTTATTGCCGATCGAAGCACGGCCAACACCGGCGTAGGTCTTCTTAAGATCAATCTTCGTGGCATCCATCTTACCCTTGGAGTACAACACGATATCGACCGTCTTGTCGCTCTTCGGATCGATGCTGTCGGCCATCACACTCATACTATACGGAGCCATCTTCGTTAAGAAGCCAGCCACTTCGGCTTGTGCTTCACCGAAGGTCTTCAAGTTATAGGCATGCAAATATTCAGTGGCCTTGTATTCCGAAACCTTCAACAAAGTCTTGGCGTGTTCTTCAACAGCCTTACGATCCTTAGCCCAATCGGCTTCCAAACCAGCCACAAATTGATGAACCTTCTTGTGGTCTTGGCGTTGGAAATCATAGGTGTTAGCGGCGTTCACAAACGTCGTAACAGGCCATTGGGCACGATAGCTGAAGTACTCGGGCGTACCCTTGAAGTGTTCAGCCGTGGCCTTTTCCCAACCGAAGAAAGCAGTGCCTTCAGCCGGGCGAGCCAACGGATAGAACGGCACATAGGGCGTTTGGCACGGACGAGCATGCGTGCGGAACCCGGCGATTAAGAGCGGATTGGCGTTCATTTCGTACACAACGGATTCATGCGTCGTTGCACGGCAAATACCTAAACTCATTGTGTGGTACCACATGTTGTCTTGCTTGGCGATATCGGCTTCGTGCGTACGAAGGATGGCCTTGACGTCTTCAACACCGAACTTCTTATTGGGCGTAACGCTATACGGGAACTTTTCCGGATCCGTGATGTTCAAACCTGCAATCTTCTTCCATGCGAGTTGGTTACGGGAGAAGTTGTAGTCTGCAGAGCGGCGTTCAGCCGGAGCAACGGCAACACGATAGTTAAAGTCGGAATAAACACCTTCCTTAGCGGGTTTATAGCGACCGTTCTTGATAGCACGTTCAATCATGCCCGGAGCAACGATAACGTTAGCCGTATCGGTGGCATCGACCTTATCCATCATGAAGTTGTTCGGAATGTAAACCACTTCATTGTCTTTCACGCGGCGAGCCACCCAGGTGTTGCCTTGGTGAATGGCGATTTGCCATGCTTCCTTACTGTCGGCGATCGTGTAGGTGCGGCCTTCAGAGAAGTAACCGTACTTGCCCAAAAGGTCAATAGCGATATCAACAGCGTGACGAGCGGAGGTTGCGCGTTCTGCCATCAAACGACGGATACCATAACCGATACCACCGTCCTTCGTGGGCATAATGTCGTCTTCATAGATACCGGTGCAAGCGTTAGAGGCAATGGTCACACCGTTTTCATTGACAAAACCGTCAGAGAACGAAGCGCCGGACGGATCGTACGTTTGAGACCAATAAAAACCAAACGTTTTTTCAACTTGCGGAATTTCAGCTGCAGCTTCTTCAAACTTAATCTTTTCGCCCTTCTTGTGCGTGGCTGCAGGCACCCAATATTGAGCCGTCAAGATACGACCACCGTTATCTTCATTGTGGCCAACGATAATGTTGCCGGTCTTACTGACATCTTTACCAACAATAATCGTAGAACAAGCGCTGGCGTTTAATGCTAAACCACCTAAAGCAAAACCCAAGGCAGCCGCTGCCAACTTCATTTGAAATGCCATATGTTCCTCCTCATGAACATTAAGACAAAATCGACTCCGCCCGGAATCGATTATTAGATTTATTTTAGGCACTTCTATCTAGATAACATAAGAGGGATAAACCCCGAAGCCGATTTTAAGATTATTTTTAATCAAAGATTTAGCGGTGATTAACAAAAGTTCAAGCACAATACTCCCCGTTACTTCGATCCGTTAGGCTTAAAATCGTGTTATTGAATTTGTTTCAAAGGTGTTAACCATGAATTTATTAACCATCGACACCCCTGCCTTCATTCTTGATGAAGGCATCATGGACGCTAATATTGAAAGAATGCGTGCCCAAGCAGAAAAACTCGGAGTCACGCTTCGTCCTCACTTAAAAACGAGTAAGTGCTGGGATGTCGCCAAACGCCAAATGGCCACCCCGCAAGGCCCTGTGACGGTCTCAACGCTTAAAGAAGCTGAGGAATTTGCCGCTCATGGCGTCACTGACATGATTTATGCCGTTGGTATCGCCCCACAGAAGCTTCCCCGCGTGGCCGCCCTTTATGAAAAAGGCGTGGACTTAAAGATCATTTTGGATAATGTCGCCGCAGCAAAAGCCGTGAGTGACTTCTGTCAAAAGCACAATTACGCCTTTAAAGTCTTGATTGAAATTGACTGTGACGGCCACCGCTCCGGTCTCAAGCCTCAAGATTCGGAAATTGTGAATGTTGCTAAAGCCATTGTTTCACCAGCGATCGTTGCCGGTGTCATCACTCACGCAGGCGGCTCCTACGACGTTGATACGCCCGAGGCGCTTTTAAAACGCGCTCAAGGGGAAAGAGAGGGTATCAGTGCGGCTGCAGCCCTTTTAAAAGAAGCCGGTTACGGATGCCCTATCGTCTCAGTCGGTTCAACGCCGACCGCTCTTTATGCCGATCACCTTGAAGGCGTAACCGAATTACGTGCCGGGGTTTATGTCTTTTTTGACCTCTTTCAAGCCGGCGTCGGCTCATGCAAAATCAAAGATATTGCTGTCTCGTTATTGGTGACTGTCATCGGACATCAAAAAGAAAAGGGATGGATTATCACCGACGGTGGATGGATGGCCATGTCTCGAGACCGAGGTACCGCCAATCAAAAAGTTGATCAAGGTTACGGTCTAGTCTGCAATATTGAAGGTCAACCCATTGACGGTCTTTGGATGAGTAGCGCAAACCAAGAGCACGGAATTATTTCTGCTCGAGATGATCACGCGTTAAATTTAGACGACTTCCCGGTCGGAACCCGTTTAAGAATTCTGCCGAACCATGCCTGTCCTTTTGCCGCACAGCATCCTAAATATTTTGTTGTTAACGGCAGCATTGAAATTAAAGACGTATGGAATCGATTCTACGGCTGGTAAAGCCTAGTTGGTAAAATTTGAAATACGATCTGGCGTCGGATGCAAATCCGACGTCTTTTTTTTCAAAATTTGTGTTGGTATATTTTGAAATATGGATTTTGTTTTTACCTCATTCAGTCACTTTAAGAAAAACAGAAAAATTCAGCGCCATGGATTTATAGAAATTTTCTATTAACAGGAATTCAAATCTGCATATACA
>DBFZTP010000098.1:0-36736 GCA_048520025.1 Candidatus Aphodousia sp. | reverse complement strand
TTGTCTTATGAATCAGTGATATATAAATTATCTGTCCAACTACACTCTAATTGAAATGACACGAAATTGATAATGATTATCAATAAAAACTATTGAATGTTTAAATAGAAAAGCCACTTGTTTTCGGACAAGTGGCTTGGTCTGATGATCGTTCAAGGTTTAAGAAGATTGAACTTTCGTATCGCCTTCGGCGTGTTTGACGTTTAATTCGCCTGTCAAACGCAAATCGCGGATTTGGTACGGAATCGAGATATTGGCCTCTGCGAAACGAATAAGGATTTGTCGCATGATGTTGGACTTCAATAAACCGGTTCCGTTATCCGGGTCTTCAACCCAGAAGTTCACGCGCAAATCAATACCGTCAGCACCAAAATTCGTCACCACGGCACTTGGCGTACGAGTGGCGACCAAACGGGGTTGAGAGCTGACGATGTCAACCATAATGGCCAAGGCTTTTTCAACGTCAGCGCTGTAATCAATACTGACATCGACTGAGGTCACCAAAGCGCGTTCAGTGCGAGAGAAGTTCTTGACCTTTTCACTCACGAAACTTTCATTCGGGATGATCATTTCTTCGCCTCGCAAGTTGCGAACAACAGAGTAGCGAGTGTTGATTTGCGTCACTTTGCCGCTAAAGCCATTGACTTCAATCATGTCGCCAATATTGATCGAGTGGTCAAATAAGATGATGAAGCCCGAGACATAGTTAGACGCAATTTTTTGTAAACCGAAGCCCAAGCCCACACCGACAGCACCGCCGAAGATGGAGAGCACGGTTAAGTCAATGCCGGCAGACGATAAGGCAATCAAAATGGCAATGGTAAAAAGCCCAACACGTAAGATACGTGCCAAAACAATCTTGAGATTGTCATTAATGTCTTTAGCGTGTTGAATGCTAAGTTCTAATTGCTTACTTAACCAATTGGCGATGGCTACTGCTAATAAAACGGTCAAGATACCGACCAAAAGCGTCCAAAGCGTAAATTTGCCACTTCCAATCGGCAAGGCAATGCTTTGCATTTCTTCCACGATGGGTGAGAGGATGTCAAAGAAGTCCAAGACCGCCAAGCTCCAGAACGTGGTGTAGATCAATCGCTTAACTTTAGGCGGCATACGGCCATCAAAGAGAATGACCAAAAATTCAACGGCAATGACAAAAATAGCCCAAGCATACAAGAGTCGGTAGGCAAGGATCATTGCATAGAGTTTGGCATTAGGATCCAAGAACCCCAATTCTTTCACGATATACGTGATGATGAAAAGAACGAGGCCACTGAAAACAGAGAAGGTCACGCGTTGCGTCAACGTTAACAAGAAGTGAACGCAACGGTGGGTAATCGCAGGACTCTTCCAACGAATATTAATAATTTTCAAAGTCGTATTAATACGACGGGCAAGGATCCAGCCTAAAAGGACAGCAACAATAATCGATGCCACTTGGATCCAAAAAGGCATATTGGTTAGGCTGATTTGAGAAAGGGTTTGCTCAATCAGTGCATTGTGATCAGCAACGATCGCTTCGGGGTTTGGGGATTGCATAAAGAAAATCAATCAGTTAATGGTTATTTTCTCCATTGTACTGTTGGAGATAAGGCCGTGCAAAAAGAATGTATCAAGGTGTTTAATGTTGAGCCCAAACATCATCCGAAAGGACAAGCCAAAATCACCTATTAACCTGTATTATCAACACATAACTTTTAGATAACCGCATAAGAGGTTTTGCCAATGACTCAATTAGACAAAATCATGAAACCACGTGCCATCGCTGTGGTGGGTGCTTCCACGAAACCCCACACGATTGGCTCAGATATCATGAAGCGCCTTCAAGAATATGGTTTTACGGGTGATATTTATCCGGTTAATCCCAAGGGTGGTGTCATCGAAGGCTTGCAAGCCTACCCGTCCGTGTTGGATATTCCCGGTGAAGTCGATCTCGCAATCATTGTGGTAAACGCCAAATTTGTGTTGCAAACGATTGACCAATGTCATGAAAAGGGCATTGGCGGTTTGTGCGTTATCTCAGCTGGTTTTAAAGAAACGGGTCACGAAGGGATGGAACTTGAGCTGGCCTTATTAAAGAAGGTGCGCGATTACGGCATGCGATGTGTCGGCCCGAACTGCTTGGGTGTTGTTAATACTCATCCTTCCGTTCGTATGGACGGCTGCTTTGCCGAAAGTTTGCCCCAACGTGGTGACATCGGTTTTGTTTCTCAGTCCGGCGCTTTGGGCGGTGGGATTCTCAATATTTTGAAGGATCTCAATCTCGGTTTTGCTCAATTCATTTCCATTGGTAATCAAGCAGACGTTAACGCCGAAACGGCCATGGAATATTGGGAAAACGATGAAGACGTAAAGCAAATTTTGCTTTACATGGAATCCATCCAAAACCCTGCTAATTTCCGTCAATTGGCAACGCGTATTTCTAAGAAAAAGCCGATTTTGGCTTTAAAGGCCGGTCGCTCTGCAGCAGGCGCTTCAGCCGCCTCTTCTCATACGGGTTCTTTGGCCGGTGCCGATAAGGCTGCCAATGCCCTTTTGATGCAATCCGGTGTCATTCGTGAGTATTCACTTGAGAATTTGTTTGCGACCGCTAAAGTCTTCTCTAACTGCCCGATTCCCAAGGGTGATCGAGTGGCCATTGTGACCAATTCTGGTGGTCCCGGCATTATGGCAACGGACGCTGTGTGCGAATACGGTATGCAAATGGCGCAATTAACGGAAGAAACGAAGGCCACTTTACGCAGTTTCTTGCCGGCCGCTGCTTCCGTTAAAAATCCGGTGGACATGATTGCTTCGGCACCGATCGAACACTACAAGAAGACGTTGGAAACGGTGATTGCTGACGACAATGTCGACATGATTGTTGTCATTTATCTTCCGTTCTTGGGCTTGAAGGACATTGATGTTGCTAAGGCCGTGATGGAAATTAAGGCCGCTAATCCGCAAAAACCGATCGTGGGCGTTTTCATGACAACGAGCAGCTTCTTTGAGCAATTGTCGGAAATGGACGTTAACGTTCCGTTCTTTATGTATGCCGAACAAGCTGTAGACGGTTTAAACCGTTTGAACCAACAACGCCTTTGGACGCAAAAACCCGATGGCGTGACGCCTGTTTATGATGTCAATAAGACGTTAGCTAAGTCGATTATGCAAGCTGCGTTGGATGACGGTCGTGATCAATTAACGACTCGCGAGAGCATGGACGTTCTTGAGGCTTACGGCATCCGCATTTGCCAATCCGGTTTTGCCAAGGATATTGAAGAAGCCGTGGCACTGGCTAACCGTATTGGTTACCCCGTTGTGATGAAGATGACGAGTAAGACGACGTCTCACAAAACGGATGTGGGTGGTGTGCGTGTGAATATTCAAAGTGAAGAAGCTTTGCGCGCTGAGTACGCTGACTTGATTGAGAAGTTGCGTGAACGCAATCTCTTAGAAGGTCTTGAAGGCGTGATCATTCAAGAAATGGTCAAGGGCAATCGCGAAATGGTCTGTGGTATCGCAACCGATCCGCAATTCGGTCCCATGATGATGTTTGGTTTGGGTGGCGTCTTTATCGAAGTGATGAAAGATGTGACCTTCCGCATGGCGCCGCTCACGGATCAAGATGCGATGGATATGATCACGGGCGTTAAGGCCTACGGTCTTTTGCAAGGCGCTCGTGGTACGACGCCTGCTCAAATGCCGCAATTGCAAGAGAGCTTATTGCGTTTGTCTCAATTGGTCGGCGACTTCCCTGCCATCGAAGAGCTCGATATCAATCCGTTGATTATCAGTGAAAAGAATGGCGAAGGCATTGCCGTTGACGGTCGCATCAAACTTAACATCGAAAAAGCGAAGAATTTCTAATTCGCATTGATATTCATTCACACGAGAGGCAGGTTTGCGAACTTGCCTCTTTTGTTTTGCGTAAAAAATAAGCAAAACAAGATGAATTACAAAAAAAGTTCCTAAATTTAGCAACTTGCCTTGACTAACAAGAACTTGCAATATAAATTGAGGTGTAAGAAAGTGGGAAAAAGTGGGAGTAGGTGCCTCAATGTGGATTGGGGCTCCCGATTTTCTGCACCAGAAGGGGAAGTTTTTTCGGGTGAGCCTTATGTTTCAAGGAACGTCGCTCTTAGTCTTGGATGTCAAAGGACGTCTCTCGTTGCCGGCACGGCATCGCGAGAGCCTTTTGTCGTCTTGTGACGGAGAAGTGACTTTAACGTGCCACCCAGATGGCTGTGTACTGCTGTATCCCCAACCTCAGTGGAAAGAGTTAAGTGAAAAGCTGATGCAATTGCCCTATGCGTTGCGAGCCTTTCAACGTCGACTTTTAGGTTGTGCCGTAACGGTTAAGGTTGATGCCGCCGGTCGTCTTTTGATTCCCAGTGAATTGCGAACCCTTTGCAGTTTGAATCGTGAAGTGACCTTTGTTGGCGTTGGTAATCACTTTGAACTTTGGGATCAAGGCCATTACACCGAATACATGGATCGTGAAATGGCTAAGGGCTTACCGCCTGAATTGGAGTCATTTGTTTTGTAAGGAGAGGATGGAAATGAATAAGCCCTTCGTTCACCTCTCCGTTATGCGAGAGGAAGCACCTCGAGAATTGGTGCATAACGCCGATGGTATTTACGTGGATGCGACCTTTGGTCGTGGCGGCCACTCTCGTCTTATTCTTGAATCGTTAAGTTCCAAAGGACGCTTGATTGCGTTTGACCGAGATCCGGAAGCCATTGCTGCGGCTGCTGAAATCAAGGATGAGCGTTTTACGATTATTCATGCACCATTTTCCCAATTAAAAGAAAAACTGTTGGCTTTAGGCGTGACCGAAGTTGACGGTGTTTTTATGGATATTGGCGTATCGAGCCCTCAAATTGATGATGCAACACGAGGTTTTTCGTTCCGTATGGACGGGCCTCTTGATATGCGCATGGACACGACGACAGGGATGACGGCTGCCCAATGGCTTGCCACAGCCCAAGAACGTGAAATCGCCAACGTTATTTCCGATTTGGGTGAGGAGCGTTTTGCGCGGAAAATTGCCAAAACGATCTGCCAAACGCGTGATGAATCTCCGTTGACGACGACGCAACAATTGGCCAAATTGGTGGCAAGCGTTGTCCCGATGAATAAAAAGGATCCCACGCAAAATCCGGCAACGCGTACCTTCCAAGCCATTCGAATTCACATTAATAGCGAGTTGGATGAATTAACTCATGCACTCAACGGTGCGATGGATGTGGTTAAGGATGGTGGACGAATCGCAGTGATCACCTTCCATTCGTTAGAAGACCGTATTGTGAAACGGTTTTTCGATAAAGCTGCGCATCCTGAACGTGATATTGATCCTCGCCTGCCGCTTCGTCCTGATCAATTGCCTCAACCGCTTTTGTGCGATGTGCGCAGAATTTTGCCCAGCAAGGAAGAATGCGCTGAAAATCCTCGAGCTCGCAGCTCCATTTTGAGAGTGGCGACCCGTTCTCGTGCGGAGGATGGGACATGCTGAAATATTTCAATTTGATGTTTATTCGCAAACATCTTTTGATGATTAGCATTGGTTTGCTCACGGTTTCTTTAGTCACGGAAGCGGTGTTGATTGTGAACGCCCAATACCGAGTGCGCGAACTCACGATCACGATTGAACAAGAGCAAGAGTATGGTCGTCGTCTGCAAGACGAGTCCAAAGAGTTGCGCATTGAATTAGCAAAGGCGACATTGCCTGCCTACATTTCAAAGACTGCCTTAGAGATGGGGTTAGAGGCGGCTCGCAATGAAAATACCGTTATCTTGCAACCAAAACCGGTACCGCATTTTGTAACGCGTAAGCGTCAAGGGGAGGGCTCGAAATGAGAAATACCCCCTTGTTAGAAAGATTAAAGATTGCGGTGAAGCAAAAGGCTTCGTCTTTTTGGAACGAAGACCGCTCACCTAAGCGTCAAAAACGAGCGGCTGAACGTGAAAAGGATTGGCGTACAACGGAAATTTCACAAAAGCGCTCGCATGTTTTGTTGGGTGCGTTAGTTTCGGTTTTCTCTATTTGCTTCTTACGAGCCGTTTACCTGCAGTGTTTCAACACGGAGTTTTTGCAACGTCAAGGGGAATTCCGTTACGCAAAAACGCTTGATATTACGGCCGGTCGTGGACAAATATTTGACCGCAATGGCGTTGTCTTGGCAGCGTCTTTGCCCGCTCGTTCTATTTGGGCAACGACGAATTTAGTAGAAATTACATCCGATGAAATCGCACAACTGAGCCAATTGCTAGGTGTTTCTAAAAACACTTTGCAAAAGCGTTTGGCTCGTCCGAATGCTTGGGTCAATATCGCACGTCAAGTGGACATGGAAACGGTTCGCAAGGTTCAAGCGATGAAGATTTCCGGTTTCACGTATACGCCCGATGTCAAGCGCCAGTACCCTGGTGGTGAGCTTTCTGCCCATATTGTTGGGTTTAACAATCGAGAAAATCATGGTCAAGAAGGCATTGAGTTGGCAAACGATAAGACGCTCACAGGTCAAAATGGACAGCGTCGTGTGATTCGTGACCGTTTGGGTCACGTGATCGAAGAAGTTTGGGCACAAGAACCGGTTCCCGGTAAAGATTTGCACCTCTCGATTGACTCCCGAATTCAGTTCATTGCCTATAGTGCTGTTAAACGAGCTGTGGAAAAGCATAGCGCTAAGGCTGGGGCTGCCGTGGTCGCGGACTCCATCACGGGTGAAATTTTAGCTCTTGCCAGTTGGCCTGCTTTTGACCCCAATGACCGAAGCACATTTGCGTGGGATCGTATTCGCAACCGCGTTGTGACCGATACGTTTGAACCGGGTTCCACCGTTAAACCATTTTCAATTGCCAAGGCCATTGACTTAGGGATTGTTCGTCCGGACAGTCTCATTCAGACGGCGCCGGGGCAAATTGTCGTGGCGGATCGAAAAATTAATGACAGCAAAGATTTTGGTCTTTTGACGGTTTCACAGGTGATTGCAAAGTCCTCGAACGTTGGTACGGTGAAGATTTCTTTGCAAATTCCTCCTCAAGTGCTTTGGGATACGTATACGCGTTTAGGGTTTGGTCAAGCGCCTCAAGTGGGCTTCCCCGGTGTGGTGGCCGGACGTTTGCGTCCTGCTAAAACGTGGGGACCTGTCGAACAAGCAACGGTTTCTTATGGTTATGGGTTGTCGACTTCTTTGATGCAGTTGGCGCAAGCCTATACCGTTTTTGCTCGCAACGGTGATGTGATCCCGTTAACCTTAATGAAACGAGATCATGCGGCCGCCGGTGAACAAATTTATCGCCCCGAAACGGCTCGACAAATGCGCGCCATGATGATGACAACGGTGCACCGTGGTGGGACGGCTTCTCGGTTGAAGGTGACGGGTTACACGGTAGCCGGTAAGACCGGAACGGTTTATAAAGTTAAAAACGGTGAGTATGTCCGTGACTACGTGGCCTCTTTTGTTGGTTTGGCGCCGGCTACACAACCGCGTTTGGTGGTGGCGGTTATGATTGACGAACCGAAGGATGCCGGTCACGTGGGTGGCGTGGTGGCAGCTCCCGTTTTTGGTGAAATTGTCGAGTCTGCTTTGCAGACGATGCTTGTAAATCCCGATGATCCAATGATGATTGCCGGCCGAGGTGTGTTGGCTAAGAGTGCACAATGATTGCAAATATCAAGAATTACGTTGACTTATTAAAGCGTTTAGCTCCTGAGGCTAAACGTCTTGTTTTGGACTCCCGCACCGTTGGTGCGGGTGATGTTTTTATTGCGGTCCCTGGTTTACATGTGGACGGTCGACAATTCTTAGAACAAGCTGCTCAAAAGGCAACGGCTGTGGTTTATGAGGATGACGGTATTCGTCGGACTTATGCGGTGCCTGCGATTGCAGTGCCTGAATTATCTAAGTACCTTGGCCATTTTGCAGCAGAATTTTATCGTCACCCGACACAAGATTTATTTGGTGTAGGGATTACGGGTACAAACGGTAAAACCACAACTTCTCATTGGGTTTCTCAGCTGTTAACGGCTTTGGAAGAACCTTGTGCTGCCATTGGTACGATTGGTTGCACGATGGCAGGAAAGCCTTTCCCTTCTGCCCCTTTAACGACACCTGATGCTGCTTCTTTACAAGGGTTATTCCGAGATTTGGCCAAAGCCGGTGCCAAAGCCTTTGCTGTTGAAGCCAGCTCCATCGGTTTGGAACAAGGACGTCTCCAAGGCACGCATTTTGATGTTGCCGTCTTTACGAATTTAAGTCGTGACCATCTTGACTATCACCACGATATGCAGGCCTACGAAGAGGCTAAAGGCATTTTGTTTGATTGGCCGCAGCTACGTAGTAGCGTCATCAATATTGATGATGAAGCTGGTTTGCGTCTTGCCGAACGTTGCGTTTGCCGTGGCGTGAAGTGCTTTGTGACGACAACGCGTGGGACGCTACCCTTGCCGGGGACGCATTGCATTGCAGCAGAAAACATTCGCGCGATGCAGGACGGGATGGAATTCGATTTGGTCTATGAGGGTAACCGCCATCATTTAGCCGTTCATCTTTTTGGTGAATTTAATATTTCAAATCTTTTGGGTGTGATCGGTGTTGCATTGGCCAAGGGTTATGCCATTGAAACGATTATGCCGTTGTTGCCACACTTGGTGCCGCCTGCCGGACGTATGCAATTGGTTAAGCATGACCGTACGGCTTTAGGTGTCGTGGACTATAGTCATACGCCCGACGCTGTAGAAAAGGCACTTTTAGCACTTCGCCCGATTGTGAGAGCTCGTCGTGGCAAACTTTGGGTTATTGTCGGGGCCGGTGGTGATCGCGATAGCGGTAAGCGTCCGATCATGGCAAGCATTGCCCAACAAATGGCTGATTTTGTGGTTTTAACGAGCGACAATCCTCGCACCGAAAACCCAGCAGACATTTTGGCTCAGATGGTTGCAGGCATGAAAGAAGATGGTCACCCCTACGTGGTGATTGAAGATCGTCGTGAAGCTATTCAAAAGGCTGTGAATACGGCTGCTCCCGAAGACATTATTTTGGTTGCCGGTAAAGGGCACGAACTTTATCAAGACATCCAAGGAGTTAAACACCCCTTCAGTGATAAGGTGGAAGTGCACAGCGCTCAATGGATGAAGGTGATGCCGGCGGACTCCCTAATGCGAGTGAAGTACCTTGCCAATTTATTGCCGGGGTCTAAATTCGTTGGTAGTGACGTTCCCTTTAGCTCTGTCTCGACCGATACGCGAACTGTAACCAACGGAACGCTCTTTTTTGCCTTAAAGGGTGATCGTTTTGACGGTCATGACTTTGTGATGCAAGCGATGCACGCAGGTGCTGTCGCCTTGGTGGTTGATCATGAAGTCAACTGTCCTTTACCTCAAATCGTTGTCAACAATGTGAAATTGGCGCTGGGTGCCAGCGCAGGTTATTGGCGCAGCAAACAAGCCCTTAATATGGTGGCAGTGGCTGGTAGCAATGGGAAAACCACCACAACTCAAATGATTGCTTCTATCTTAAGAGCGCACTACGGTGATCACGCTTTGTCTACGCAAGGCAATCTGAATAATGACATTGGTGTGCCGCTTATGTTGTGGCGCTTGCGTGAAAAGCATGAAGCTGCTGTCATTGAGACGGGGATGAATCATGTCGGTGAAATGCGTTATTTGGCCGGCCTTGTTCAACCGAAGGTGGCTATCGTAACAAACGCCCAACGTGAACACCAAGAGTTTATGCAAACCGTTCAGGCAACTGCTCGCGAAAATGGGGAAATCTTCCGTCATATGATGCCCGCTAGCACGGCCGTGATTCCATTTGACGATGAGTGCAAGAATATCTGGCTTGAAATGGCCCAAAACTCTCAGATTGTGACGTTCGGATTGCCCAATGAAGCCGATGTCACCGGTACGATGACGCCGACCAATAGTGGGATGGATGTCAAAATCAAGACGCCCATCGGAAGCTTTAAGGCCCATTTGAAAGTTCGTGGAGAACACAATTTCAAAAATGCATTAGGTGCCACGGCAGTTGCATTATCTTTGAGTTTATCAACGGATGTGATCGCTAAGGGCTTGGAAGCCTTTGAGCCGATCAAGGGTCGAGGCGCCGTCATTACGACCGATCGTTATACCGTCATTGATGACGCTTATAATGCCAATCCCGACAGCATGAAAGCGAGCATTGATATTCTGGCCTCCATGCCCGCACCGCGATTGTTGGTGGCCGCTGATATGTTGGAGCTAGGTGATAAGTCTCGTGAGTACCACGAAGAGATTGCGGCTTATGCTGTCCAAAAAGGCATTGACGGTTTTATTACCACTGGCAATGCTATGAAATTTGCTTATGAAAAATTCCGAGAGTTAAAGCCCGATGCTGAAGTCATCTGGGAAGGTGAGCGAAAGGAATTTCTCAATAAACTTTTGGAAATTAAAGACCGTTATCGTTCTATTTCGGTCAAGGGTTCCAATAGTATGCGACTCGATTTGGCTGTGAAGGCACTCATCGAGCCTGAGAAGCGTTAAAGAATTCAAGAAAGGAACACATTAAATGTTATTGGAACTTTTCCAGTGGTTAGGGGAAGATATTCGCGCCTTTCAAGTTTTTAATTATTTGAGCTTGAGAGCCGTGATGGCAGCCTTGACGGCCCTTTTTATCGGTTTTGCTGCCGGTCCCGCAACCATTCGCTATTTAAAGGCAATGAAGGTGGGGCAAGCCGTTCGTAATAACGGTCCGAAGACGCACTTGGTTAAAGATGGGACGCCGACCATGGGCGGCGTGCTGATTTTGATTTCCATCGCCTTGTCGACTTTGTTGTGGATGGACTTAAGTAACCGCTTTGTTTGGGTGGTGCTTTTTGTCACGTTGGGTTACGGTGCCGTGGGTTGGATTGATGATTACCGAAAGGTTGTGCATCACGATCCCAAGGGAATGAGCGCACGAGAAAAGTTCGGTTGGCTCTCCTTAATCGGTGGCTTGGCATCTGTCTATTTGGCCTTTGCCATTTCTGCCCCGACGAATATTCATGTGATTGACATGATTGTGGGTTGGGTTCAGTCGGGCTTTCCTTTAACAATGCCTTCTCAGGCGGATTTGATTATTCCTTTCTTCAAGCATTTCGCTTATCCGTTGGGGATTGTGGGTTTTGTCATTTTGACCTACATCGTGATTGTTGGCACAAGTAACGCCGTCAATTTGACGGACGGCTTGGATGGTTTGGCCATTTTGCCGTGCGCCATGGTGGGGAGTGCCTTGGGGATCTTCGCTTACGTGGTAGGCCGCTATGACTTTGCTCACTATTTGCTCTTTCCCCACATTCCGGGTGCCGGGGAGTTAGTGGTGGTTTGCGCTGCTTTGGCCGGTGCCGGTTTGGCCTTTTTATGGTTTAACGCTCATCCGGCACAAGTATTTATGGGTGACGTGGGTGCTTTGGCATTGGGTGGCGCATTAGGAACAATTGCCGTTATCACGCGTCAAGAGTTTGTGTTGGCCATCATGGGTGGGATTTTTGTGGTGGAAACTTTGTCCGTCATGATTCAAACCACCTACTTCCGTTATTCGGGCGGTCGTCGAATTTTCTTAATGGCACCTTTGCATCACCATTTTGAATTAAAGGGCTGGAAAGAAACCCAAGTGGTGACGCGCTTTTGGATCATCACCTTTATCTTGGTTTTGATCGGTTTGTCGACGTTAAAGATTCGCTAATCAAAAGGTGAAAAATTATGAGCAAGGCTTTAGTGATCGGTTTAGGGGCTTCTGGGATTGCTTGTACACAATTCCTTATCAAGCGCGGTTATGAGGTCATCGGAACCGATACGCGCGAGACACCACCGTCATTGGAGCGCTTGCAAACGTTGCCTGCTTTTACCTTTAAGCGTTTGTCCGATGCTCAAGCGTCGTTAAACGACGTTGAATTCGTGGTGATTTCTCCGGGAATTTCCCCTTATTACTCAGAGGTCGCACCGATCATTTCTAAAGCTCAAGAGATGCAATTGCCTTGGTTTGGCGAGATTGAATTATTTGCTCGTGAATTAGAGCATCTTAAAAACGAACGCCAATACGAACCGATAGTTTTGGCAATTACCGGTACGAACGGGAAAACAACGACAACGGTTTTAACGACCAGAATGGCCGAGGCCAGCGGAAAATTTGCGGTTGCTGCCGGCAATATTGGTCCCAATGCCGTAACGGAATTGGATCGTTATTTGGAAGAAGGACGATTGCCTGACGTTTGGGTGTTGGAACTCTCAAGTTTTCAATTAGAGTCAACACATACGCTAACCCCGACGGCAGCCGCTTTGTTAAATATCACCCAAGACCACTTGGATTGGCACGGTTCGATGCAAGCGTACATGGATGCCAAAGCCCATATTTTCCAATCGGAAAAGACGGTCCGTGTGCTCAATCGTGATGATGCAAGTGTGATGCAATACGCTAACGCCCCTCACGTTGCCACTTTTGGTGAATCGGTTCCTGAAGGTGAAAATCAATGGGGTTTGGTCAAAGACGATGAGTTATTCTGGTTGGCTTATAACGAGGATGACTCCATTGCTCTATCTAAGCGAAAGGTGTTGCCGGGTGAGCTTTTACAACGCTTAATGCCCGAAGAAGCCTTAAAGATTCGCGGTCGTCACAATACGATGAATGCTCTTGCAGCGCTCGCTTTAATTCATGCGGCCAACTTACCTTTAGCCGATGCCATTCGTGCGCTTTCCAATTACACGGGTGAAGCTCATCGTGTTCAATATGCCTTAACGGTGGATGGCGTGGATTACATCGACGACAGTAAGGGGACGAATGTTGGTGCAACGGTTGCTGCACTGGAAGGTTTGGGCGCCACCGGTAAGAAGATGGTGGTTATTTTGGGTGGTGACGGTAAAGGACAAGATTTTTCACCGATTGCTCAATCGATGGCCCTTCATGCTCGTGGTGCGGTTTTAATCGGCCGCGATGCGCCTATGATTGAAAAGGCTTTGGCCGGTGCAACCTATCCCGTGCAAAAGGCTCAAACATTGCCAGAAGCGGTGCAAATGTGTGCTCAAATGGCCAAAACAGGCGACTATGTTTTGTTGTCACCTGCCTGCGCGAGCTGGGACATGTTTAGAGATTACGCACAACGAAGTGAAATTTTTATTGAAAGCGCTCGTGCGCTTCAAAAGAGCTGATTATCGGTCGAATGTTCCAGTTTAACAACCTTTTTAAAAGTCGAAATACAAAGCAAGAACAGTGGGGCCAAGGTCGACGCTTTGGCTCTGTCTCCAGTGTTGACTACTCATTGTTGGGAACAATTGCGGCGCTTTTAGTGATTGGCGCCATCATGGTCTATTCGGCTTCCATTTCTCTGGCAGACTCGCCGAAATATCAAACGAGTGAATACCACTTTATTCTTCGTCACCTTATCTACATGGGTGTCGGTATTTTTGCCGGCTGGTGCGTCTTTAATGTGCCCATCGATAAGTGGGAACGATTGAGTTACCCTCTGGCTATTCTGGGGATTATTTGCTTACTTTTGGTTTTTGTACCGGGCTTGGGCAAAAGCGTTAATGGTGCAACGCGGTGGATTGGGTTTGGCCCTGTCAATTTGCAAGTTTCAGAAGTCGTGAAATTCGTTTCTGTTTTAGTGATTGCAAAATTTACGATTGAGCGGCAAGCCTATATGCACTCCATTACTCGTGCTCTTTTGCCTGTGCTTGCCTATGTCTTTTTCGTAGCGGGTTTATTAGCAATTCAGCCCGACTTAGGGGCAACGGTTGTCATCGCAAGTATTGTGATCGGTATTGTCTTTTTGGCCGGATTGAGCTGGAGAATTATTTTTACACTCGGAGCCTTCCTAGTCGGAACCATTATTACATCTGTGGTGCTATCGCCTTGGCGTACCGCTCGTGTGTTTGCCTATCTCAACCCGTGGGATCCTGAAAATCAAATCGGTAAAGCCTATCAGTTAACGCACTCTTTGATTGCATTCGGTCGTGGTGAAATTTTTGGCGTTGGGTTAGGTGCCAGTGTTGAAAAAATGCACTATTTACCCGAAGCGCATACGGACTTTATTTTGGCTGTGATTGGTGAGGAGTGCGGCCTGCTTGGGTTTACCGTGGTCTTAGCCCTTTTTTATTGGCTTGTTCGCAGCGCTTTTGAAATCGGTCGCCAAGCGGTTCGTTTGGATATGGTCTATGCCGGATTGGTTGCTCAAGGCGTGGGACTCTGGATTGGGGTACAGGCTTTAATTAACATCGGTGTTGCGATTGGCGTTTTCCCAACCAAGGGGTTAACGTTGCCTTTGGTGAGCTATGGGGGTTCGTCATTGGTCATCACCCTATGCGCGTTGGCGTTATTGATTCGAGTCGATTTTGAAAACCGCTTATTAATGCGCGGTAAACGGAGAAGAGAATGAGTGATCGAAACCATTTGATTATTGCTGCTGCGGGTACGGGCGGTCATGTGATGCCGGGTTTGGCTGTGGCCGAAGAGATGAAAAAGCGCGGTTGGACGGTTTCGTGGATCGGGACTCCCGCGGGGATGGAAGGCCGATTGGTCGGGCAGCGTGGTATTGATTTTGATGCATTGGATTTCACGGGGATGCGTGGCAAAGGCTTGGGTCATGCCATCAAAGGTGCATTTAAGTTGGTGAAATCCTGTTTTAAAGCCAAAGAAATTGTTGATGATCGGGACGCCGATGTGGTTTTTTCTACCGGTGGCTACATTGCTGTGCCGGCCGCTTTTGGCGCTCGAGCCGAAGGCAAGCCCTTGGTCATGATGAATTGCGATGCAGGAAGCCTTATGAGTGTGCGTGTCGTGATGCCCGTGGCTTCGGCCGTGATGTGCGGTTTTGATGGAGAATGTGCTCAAAGGGCCGGCAAAAAAGCCATTGTTTCCGGCAATCCCGTTCGTGAAGAGATTCTTCATTTACCCAAACCGTCAGAGCGTTATGCCGGTCGCACGGGACGTCAGCACCTATTGGTGTTCGGTGGTTCTTTAGGAGCAAAGGTTCTTAATGAAACCGTGCCTCGCGCATTAGCTTTATTTGATGAAAGTGATCGTCCGACGGTCACCCATCAATGTGGGAAAAATGCGGTAGAAAGCGTTAAAGAAACGTACCGCTCTTTGGGAATTGAAGCTGAAGTTGTCAGTTTTATTGACGATATGGCCACAGCCTATGCAAAGGCTGATCTTGTTGTTTGCCGAGCCGGTGCTACAACCGTGAGTGAATTAACTGCCGGCGGCATCCCTGCCATTTTGGTGCCTTTTGTGGTTTCTACGACTCAGCATCAATTGGGTAACGCTCAGTATTTGCAAGCCCACGACGCAGGCGTTTTGCTCGAACAAAAGCATTTGACGGCCGAGAATTTGTATAACCAGTTACGGTCTTTGGATCGAGAACGTTTGTTATCAATGGCGAAAAATGCTCAAAAATTAGGCCATTTGGATGCGGCCAAAACCGTCGCCGACACCATTGAGCGTTTGGCAAAATCGGGTGACAATTAAATCAAACATAAAAAAGCCCGATCGCTTAAAATTAAAGATTAAGTCTTAATTTTGGAAAAAGTGACAACCCTTTGTGGTTGTCGGGGGTTTTTCATGAAATTCGCAATCAATCGCATTCACTTTGTCGGCATCGGCGGTACCGGAATGAACGGTATTGCAGAAGTCTTTGTGACGTTGGGTTATCGTGTGACGGGCTCGGATATGGCAACCAATGTTGCCACGCAACGCCTTGAAAGTTTAGGTGTTTCCATTTTCCACGAACACGATGCTCGTAATGTTCAAGGCGCAGATGTCGTTGTGACGTCTTCTGCCATTAAAGCAGACAATCCTGAAGTGGTTGCAGCGCGTGAAGCCCGAATTCCAGTAGTGCCTCGTGCCCAAATGTTGGCCGAATTGATGCGATTCAGAAGCGGCATTGCAATTGCCGGCGCTCACGGAAAAACAACGACAACGTCTTTGGTGGCAAGTCTTTTAGCAGCCGGTGGTTTGGATCCGACGTTTGTCATCGGCGGTCGATTAAATAGCGCAGGTTCTAACGCTCGATTAGGGGGCGGAGAATTTATTGTGGCTGAGGCCGATGAGTCTGATGCTTCCTTCTTATGCTTGTCTCCTGTGATTGCAGCAGTGACCAATATCGACGAAGATCATATGGATACCTATGATCATAAGTACGAAAAATTGGAACAAGCCTTCCTCGACTTTTTAACGCGCTTGCCTTTTTACGGTAAAGCAGTGCTTTGCTATGACGATGAAAATGTTCGCAAGATGGCACCGCGCGTCAATCGTGAGATTGTGAGCTACGGTTTGTGCGAAGAAGCGGATGTTCGTGCCATTGATGTAAAAGCTGATGGTACGCAAATGACTTTCACGGTGTTGCGTAAAGATCGCGAGCTGTTGCCGGTGCGTTTGAATTTGCCGGGCTTACACAATGTCCGCAACGCTTTGGCTGCGATTGCCATTGCAACGATGGCAGATGTGAGTGATGAGGCAATTGCTCAAGGTTTGGAAAGCTTCAATGGCGTGGGCCGCCGCTTCACTCAATACGGAGAAATCGCTTTACCGCAAGGAGGCTCCTTCCGTTTAATTGACGACTATGGTCATCATCCGCATGAAATGCAAGCCACTCTGGAAGCCGTTCGTGGCGCTTATCCCGGTCAACGTATTTTGGTTGCATTCCAACCTCATCGCTACTCCCGTACGCGCGATTGCTTTGAGGACTTTGTGAAGGTTCTCTCCGGTGTAGACGCGTTGGTGCTTGCTGATGTTTATCCTGCAGGCGAAGCTCCGATCCATGGGGCTGACGGTCGAGCATTAGCTCGAGCCATTCGTTTAATCGGTACAACGGAATTGGTTTTTGTTGACACGCCCTTGGAAATGGACGATGCCATTATGAAGTTGGCTAAGCCCGGTGACATTGTTGTCACCATGGGGGCGGGTAGTGTTGGTCAAGTGCCGGTGCGATTGAAAGCACAAAACGCATAAAGTTATTTTTGCAAATTGAGGTTAGTTCTTATGTCAAACGAAACGAAAAAAGCGATTGATCCTGCTTCTTTGGGAAAGGTCGTCGTACTGATGGGCGGTCGTTCCAGTGAACGCGAAGTCTCCTTAATGAGTGGGAAAGGTGTTTATGATGCCCTTGTCGAAGCGGGTGTCGATGTCACGCGTTTTGATCCGCAAGAACAACCCCTTTCTGATTTGGAAAAAGGCCAATATGATCGAGCCATGATTTCTCTTCACGGCCGTTTTGGTGAAGATGGCACGATTCAAGGTGTCTTGGAGTATCTTAATCTTCCGTACACCGGTCCCGGCGTTCGTTCGAGTTCAATTGCCATTGATAAGGCAATGACCAAGCGTGTTTGGAGTGCCGCTGGTATTCCAGTGCCCAACGGCATGACGGTAACCAAAGACGATGATATGAATTTGGTCATTCAATCGTTAGGGGGCAATTTGGTGGTTAAGCCCGCTCATGAAGGCTCTAGTATCGGTTTGACCAAGCTTGAAAATGCGACGCCAGAAATGTTGCAAGAAGCCGTTAATAAAGCAAGCAACTTGGATTCGCATGTCTTGGTTGAAGAACGCATTTACGGTCGTGAATTGACGGTGGCCGTGTTGGGCCCGGGTCAAACGGCTCGTGCTTTGCCGATTATTGAAATTGTGGCACCGGACGGTGACTACGACTATCAAAACAAGTATTTCACGACGGTCGTTCATTATGAGTGCCCGGCTCAGTTGCCTGAAGAGCAAGCAGCCGAGATTCGTCAAGTGTGCGAGCGTGCTTACCGCGTTTTAGGCGGTCGTGGTTGGAGTCGCATTGATGTGATGTTAACCGAAGAGGGACGTTTTGTTTTATTGGAAATGAATACTTCTCCGGGCATGACTTCGCACTCTTTGGTTCCGATGGCCGCTGGCAAAGTGGGCATGAGCTATCAAGATTTGGTGTTAGAAGTCCTCAGTCAAGCAACTTTGGATAACAAAGAACGCTAATCCTGCGTTTTATGAAAGCCTTTTTTCGAAAACTCCTTATTGTTGTAGGGATTCTGTTGGTGATTGCCGCGGTTGCGGTCAGCAGTTTCCCTCACTACTTTATTTCGTTTTTTGAAATAAAGAAGGTTGAGTTGGTTGGGGAAACTGATCATATTTCGCCAATGCACTTCAAGCGTTCACTAGGCAATACAGTTGAAGGGAACTTTTTTGATATTGATCTTGAGGCGATTCGAACGGCGGCTTTGGGAGCACCTTGGGTGAAAGAGGTGAGCGTTCATAAAGTTTGGCCCAATCGTATTCGTATTCGCATCAAAGAGCATCGTGCGTTAGCGCTTTGGGAAGACGGACGTCTGGTTTCTGTCGAAGGCGTTTTATTTGCAGCGAATCCCGAAGAGGCCGAAAATTCAACGGATTTACCTGAATTTTTTGGACCGGCCGATCGAGTTCGGGATGTGACGCGACGCTATAAACGCTTTAGTCAGATGCTCAAGACCGTAATCCCAGAGGCAAAAGTGACGGAATTGAGTGTCTCTGATCGCGATAGTTGGACGCTAGCCATGGCTTCGAAAAAGATTCCACCAACACGCATCGAACTAGGTACAGAGCAAAGCGACTGGACGCTTGAAGACCGTTTTGGTGTTGTCATCGTTCAGTATCCTGAGGTTGTTGCTTTAATGAAGGGAGCGCCCTCGAGTATAGATGCTCGTTATGAGAATGCTTTTTCGGCAACATTGCCGGAAAACACTTTAAAGAGACTGCCTTCGAAAGATAATCGCAGACGAGAGGCAGAAGCTGTTGCAGAACGTAATCGCCAATGAAAGAACTTTCTAATAAATCTATTACGGTCACGGCTATTGACATTGGGTCTAGCAAAATTATCGTGGTCTTAGCCGAGGTCTTTTCTGACGGCACCTATAAGGTGCTGGGGCATGGTCGTACCGAGTCAAAGAAATCGATTATTGCGGGAAGTATTCAAAGACCGGAAGATCTTTTAAAGCAGTTAAATGAAGCTTTAGATGAGGCTGTAAGAACAGCCAGTTTCAAAGGATCGTCTTTGGGACGAATTTGCACGACGATTTCCGGTCAACCCGTGACGGGGCGCGACTCAACGGCAGAGATTCCTCTACTGGGAGCTGAGGTGACGCTTGAGGACATGAAAAAGGTCGTTGAACGTGCCGAAGACGCACTGGAATTGCATCAAGATGAACGTTTAATTAAATCCGAGCGTTTGTTTTTCCGTATTGATGACCAAACCGAAGAGCAAGGGCTGGAAAATCCACTTGGTGTCAAAGGCTCTCGCATCTCTGTGGATTTGCATTCCGCAGTGGCCGGCGCCGTCAATGCAGTTAACCGTATTCAATTAATTAATCGTACCGACCTTGACGTTTCAACCGTTTTGCCGGAAGGCTGGGCGAGTGGCTACAGCGTTTTAACTGAAGAAGAACGTCAAATCGGTGTGGTCTTGCTCGATATCGGAGACGAGACGACGGACATCGTGGTCTTTAAGGGCGGTCATCCTCGCTTTACGCATACGATTAATATGGGCGGAAGCATCATTACCAAGCGGCTCATGGGTTATATGCATTGTTCGGAGGCTGAGGCAGAATCCGTCAAGATGCGTCTTGATTTGCGGTATCAAGATGAGGATGAAACCCAGATTTTATTTAGAAAAGGTGATGAACCTAACGTAAGAGAATTCAATAAGCGAGAACTTTCAATTTTGGCTTGTAAAGAATTTGCGATGCTTTGTCACCAAGTCGGTGTGACTCTCTTTAAACACGATTGGTATAAATTGAAAGATGGCCACCCATTCAATACGCTTCCAGGGGGCGTTGTTGTGACCGGTGGAACAACCTTAATGATGGGTGCCGCCGAGTTTATTTCTTCAATCCCGGGGTTTTATCGTGAAACTTTTGCGGCTCGACAAGGGCGATCTCTTTATGAAGGGGAGGGTTGCATGGGTTTAACTTCTCCGCGAGAAAGTGCCGTGATGGGTTTGATTGCTTATGAAGCCAGACGCTTTATGTTGGGTGAAGACGATAACGATGTCTCCTCTGAAGATGACACGTGGGTCTCTAAGATCAAGCGCATGACCAAAGAATTTTTTATCGGTCAGTACTAAAGCCGTAAGAAAAACAACAAATTTCTTGATTTTTTCTAGCCAAAATGTGAGCTTTTAAGTCATAATTAGAGAATTGGTTTTGGAGAAATATTTATGTTCGATGTCGTCAATGATGAACCCCGTCAAACCGTAATTAAAGTTGTTGGTGTTGGTGGTGGTGGCGGTAACGCCGTAGAACACATGATTGAGCGTGGTGCTCAAGGTATTCAGTTCATTGCAATTAATACTGATTACACCGCATTGTCACGCTCTCGCGCACACGCTACTCTTCAAATCGGTAAGACCGGTTTGGGTGCAGGTGCTCATCCTGAGGTGGGTGAGCAGGCTGCTATTGAATCTAAAGATCGCATCCGCGAATTGCTCCAAGGCGCTAATTTGGTTTTCATCACTGCCGGTATGGGTGGTGGTACGGGCACGGGTGCTGCTCCTGTGGTTGCACAAATTGCTCGTGAAATGGGTATTTTGACGGTCGCTGTTGTCACCAAGCCTTTTAGCTACGAAGGCGCTCGCCGTATGCAACGAGCTGAAGAAGGTTTGTTGCGCTTGAAGGAAGCCGTGGATAGCCAAATCGTGATTCTCAATGACAAATTGGAAGACGAATTGGGTGAAGATGCTACCGTGAGCGAATGCTTCGCTGCCGCTGACGATGTGCTCTTTAAGGCATGCGCCGGCATTACTGAAATCATTCAATCGCCTGGTTTGATTGGCGTTGACTTCGAAGATCTTCGCACCGTGATGAGCGAACGCGGTACGGCCATGATGGGTTCGGCTATTGCGACGGGCCCGGATCGTGCTCGCATTGCTGCTGAAAATGCGGTTGCCTGCCCGTTGTTGGAAGGCGTGACGCTCAATGGCGCTCGTGGTGTTTTGGTTTACATCACCGCCAGCGAAGAAAGCATGAAGATGAAAGAAACCAAGACAGTGATGAATATCATTACGAACTTCACTGCCAAGGGTGCTCAGGTGATCTATGGCTCTGCCTACGACGATAGCATGGGCGATTCTATGCGAGTTACGGTGGTTGCTACGGGTCTTGACGGTGGTGTTGATCACTCGATTCCGCCGTTGGAAAAGAAGGAAGAAGAACGTCCTGTTTGGGCAACGACTGCCACTAAGCCGGCCGTTCAAGTGCCGCCGATGGCTGCCGCTCCTGCTCAACAAGCTGCAAAACCAGCAGCTTCCGTAACCAATATTTGGGATTTACCGCTTTCTCATCAAGAGTCTGTTGTGCCACCGGCTCAACCGAGTCCCAATGTGATGCAACCGATGACTCCTCAACCGGTTCAAACTCAAGAACCGGCTGCTAAACCGCAACAAGAGTTGGGTGAAACGGTGCCGATGCCCTTCGGCCCGGCAGAAGAAGAGCCTGAAGAAAGTCCTTCTCGCGATTGGCCTTCCACCGGGTGGTGGTCCAGCCGTCGAGACGGGAAGTAATTTCTACAGTTAGTCCAATAAGTGTTTTTCGCCGATTTATTCGGCGAAAAACGTCTTAGAACCTCCAAATCAATCTTGTTGCTAAAAAGCTTGCCATTATGCTGAAACAAAGAACGTTGAAAAAGCCGTTAAAGACCGTAGGTATCGGTTTGCACTCGGGTCAAAAAGTTTGTTTGACTTTGCGTCCGGCTGAACCCGACACCGGCATTGTTTACACACGTGTGGATTTGGATCCGCCTGTGGTGATGCCCGCAGAGGCAACTCGCGTTAACGATACGCGAATGGCAACGACCTTAAATGAAGGCAACGTAAAAATCTCCACCATTGAACACTTAATGAGTGCGTTGAGCGGTTTGGGGATCGATAACTGTTATGTGGATGTTGACGCTTCTGAAATTCCGATCATGGACGGTTCGGGTGCGAGTTTTGTGTTCTTGATTCAGGCCGCTGGCGTTGTTGAACAAGAGGCCCCGAAGCGTTTTGTGCGTGTGTTAAAGCCCGTTAAGGTGATTGATGGTGACAAATGGGCGATGCTTGAACCTCATGAAGGTTATAAGCTCGCTTTTTCCATTAATTTCGGCCATCCTGCGATTGATGCAACGGTGCAATTTACCGAAGTTGATATGGCAGAAACGACGTACAAAAATGCCGTTTCTCGAGCCCGTACCTTCGGTTTCGTTCAAGACGTTGAAATGCTTCGTTCAATCGGCCTAGCTCAAGGCGGTACGCTTGAAAATGCCGTTGTGATGGACGAGGCTAAAATCCTTAATCGTGACGGTCTTCGTGCCCAAGACGAGTTTGTTAAGCACAAGATTTTGGACGCCATGGGAGACCTTTATGTTTTAGGTCATCCTCTATTAGCTCGCTACAGTGCCTATAAATCCGGTCATGGATTAAATAACCAATTGTTAAGAGCTCTTTTAGCCGATCCCTCCGCTTGGGAGTGGGCAACGTTTGAAGGCAAGGATTATCCCGAGGATTTTGCTCTGGAACGTGCGAATGCGCTTTAATGTCGATAAACGACTTGGTTGGTTATTAAGTGGCATCCTGTCGGTGTCACTTTTGGGGTGCTCGACGCCACCCACAGATCCCATGGCGGTGGTCATCAGAGAGACGGCTACGCCATCACAACAGTTCACAATTCGTGAACAAGATCGTGCAATTGAATTGGCGCGAGACGATCGTGTCAGAAAACTTCTTAGAGCGTTTCAACGCCAACATCCCAAAGCCGTTGACGTGATGCAAAAAGTGGCAGGCTACTTGAATTACGGACACTTGAGTGTTGACGCCCATTTGATTATCTACCATGAGCGTGAGGGGGCGATTAAGACGCCTGTCAACATAGATGTATTGGTGGCGTACCTTGAAAACATGTACGCCCATCAAGACCAAGAAAGAATGCCAGCCTACATTGCGCCGGTTGCTACGCCTTGAGCGCTTGCGCTAAGCGCTCAAGAGCTTCCCTGACATCATCATCTTTAGCTAACTGTGCTTCTTCGTAGACTTGTTGTGCAGCCTCGGGCGGAGCAATGCGAGGCTCGCCCTTGGGATAGGCTTCGGGTTGAGCTAGTGCCGTGATTTTCCCGCTTCGAATCGCAATGATTGGAGTGGTAATTCCGGCATCAAAAAGCTTTTTTTCGATGGTGGGCTGAACCTGCTTGAGGCGATTAGCCATCGTTGGCGTAACGGTGTTAATGGTGATGCCTTGTGGCTGATGGGTCACATGCGTGCAATTCATAATGTCGATTCGCACACCTTTAGAAGCGCAAGCTTGAGCAATCAGTGTCTTGAGTCGAGCGCTTTGCAATTCCATTTTTAAAAACGAATCTGCACCTTGATTTTCCAAGATTTGGTGGAAATTTCGCATGTCTCTCATGGTGCGTGCTCCAAAATTCAATATTCGTCACAAAACGTTGTGAAATCCTTACGTTTTTCAAGGAAAAAATAGTCAAAAAAGCCTTATTAATGTGCGATAATTCAACGCTATGGATTGTACAACGAAAGCAACCGTAAACGCATTTTCGGTTGCTTTCTAAATCTGTTTCCTGAAGATATCAGGGACGGGATTAAGGTATTTAAAGATGTTTTCTGAGCTTTTAACCAAAATTTTCGGCAGTCGTAACGATCGCTTGATTAAACAATATCGTCGCCAATGTGTCGCTATCAACAAATTGGAAGATTCGATGAAGGCGCTCACGGATGAGCAACTTCAAGCCAAGACGCAAGAATTTCGCGATCGTTTGGCCAAGGGTGAAACCTTAGAAGCATTGTTGCCTGAAGCTTTCGCAGTCGTTCGTGAAGCCAGTGTCCGCGTGTTGGGCATGCGTCACTTTGATGTGCAGTTAATCGGCGGTATGGTGCTCAATGACGGCAAGATTGCTGAAATGCGTACCGGTGAAGGTAAGACCTTGACGGCAACGTTAGCCGTTTACTTAAATGCGTTGCCTGCCAAGGGGGTACACGTTGTGACAGTCAATGATTACTTGGCTCGTCGTGACGCCGAATGGATGGGACGTCTCTACAATTTCTTGGGCTTGAGCGTCGGTACAATTTATAGCCAACAACCCAACGAAGAAAAAGTGTTGGCTTACGCTGCCGACATTACATACGGTACCAATAACGAATTCGGTTTCGACTACTTGCGTGACAACATGGAGTACGACATTAACCACCGTCGCCAACGCGGTTTGGCTTATGCCATCGTTGACGAAGTGGACTCCATTTTGATTGACGAAGCCCGTACGCCGTTGATTATCTCTGGCCCGGCCGATGACAATACCGATCTCTATGCTCAAATCAACGAAATCCCGTCGCTTTTGACGCGTCAAGCGACTGAAGACGGTGAAGGTGATTATTGGGTCGATGAAAAGGCTCATCAAGTCTACATTTCTGAAGCCGGTCATGAACACATTGAACAAATTTTGACTGAACGCGGCATGATTCCAGCCGGTCAAAGTTTGTACTCCGGTCAAAACATCATTTTGATGCACCATTTGCAAGCCAGTTTGCGTGCTCACGCTCTCTTTAAGCGTGACCAACACTATGTTGTGCAAAACGGCGAAATCGTGATCGTTGACGAATTTACGGGTCGTTTGATGCCGGGTCGTCGCTGGTCTGAAGGTTTGCACCAAGCCGTTGAAGCTAAGGAAGGTGTGCAAATCAATCAAGAAAATCAAACGTTTGCTTCTATTACGTTCCAAAACTACTTCCGTATGTATACGAAGTTGTCCGGTATGACGGGTACGGCTGATACGGAAGCTTACGAATTCCAAGACATTTACGGTTTGGAAACGGTTGTGATTCCGACCCATCGTGCGATGATCCGTGATGACCAACAAGACAAGGTTTTCCGCACGGTTGATGAAAAGTATCGTGCTATTGTGGAAGACATCAAAGAATGTTGCCAACGTGAACAACCGGTGCTTTTGGGGACGACCTCAATTGAGAACTCTGAAGCTTTGAGCCAATTGTTGACGAAGGAAGGCATTAACCACAATGTCTTAAATGCTAAGCAACACGAAAAAGAAGCACAAATCGTACTTGAAGCCGGTCGCCCTGGCATGGTGACCATTGCTACCAACATGGCCGGTCGTGGTACCGACATTGTGTTGGGTGGTGGCATTAATAAGATTATTGATTCCATCCAAAAGAATGAAGAATTGACCGAAGAACAAAAGACGGCTGAAATCGAAAAGATGCGTGAAGCTTGGAAGGTTGAACACGAAAAGGTTGTTCAAGCCGGTGGTTTGCGCATTATCGGTAGTGAACGTCACGAATCCCGTCGTATTGACAACCAATTGCGCGGTCGTGCTGGCCGTCAAGGTGACCCAGGTTCTTCATGCTTTTATTTGTCGATGGAAGACCCGTTGTTGCGCATCTTCGGTGGTGACCGTATGCGTGCTATCGCCGATAAGTTAAATCTTGAAGAAGGCGTGGCCATTGAGTCCAACATGCTTTCTCGCATGATTGAAAGTGCTCAACGTAAGGTGGAAGGCCGCAACTACGATATTCGTAAGCAATTGCTCGAATTCGATGACGTTCAAAATGACCAACGTCGTGAGATTTATCGCTTGCGTAACGAAATTCTCGAAAGCCAAGACATGAGCGAAATGGTAACGAGCTTGCGTCACGGGCTCTTTACGGATTTGTTCCGTGCTTTTGTGCCTGCTGATACGGTTGAAGAACAATGGGATTTGAAGGGATTGCAAGAGGTGCTTGCCAATGAATGGGGCATCAGCATGGACTTCGAAGCTCAATTGGAAAAGAGCAATTCTGTGACCGACGAAGACTTGTTGGAAATGTTGTTGGCTGAGGCTGATCGCATCTTCAATGAAAAGGTCGAGTTGGCCGGTGCTCAAGCCATGTCTGACTTTGCCCGTCAAGTGACGTTGCAAGTGTTGGATCACATCTGGCGCTCTCACATTACGGCTTTGGATGCCTTGCGTCAAGGCATTTATTTGCGTGGCTATGCTCAAAAGCAACCGAAGCAAGAGTATAAGCGTGAAGCCTTTGCCATGTTTGAAACGTTGTTGGATCGTGTGCGTGAAAACGTTATGCGCGTGATGATGACGGTTCATGTCCAAACGCGTGAAGAAATGGAAGAGCAACAACGCTTAGCTCAAGAAGCTGAAGCCCAAGCTCAAATGATGGCTGACCAAGCTGCTCAAAAGGCTCAAGGTGCCCGAGAGTTGCAAGGTGAACAAGCCAATCATACGGTGCGTGACGATGAAGGAAATGAATTGTCCTTTACGGGTATGTCGCCCTATGGTGTTGATTTAGATAAGGTCGATTGGCGTGGTGTTTCTCGTAACGCTCAATGCCCGTGCGGTTCCGGTAAGAAGTTTAAAAACTGTCACGGCCACATTGCCTAATCAATGACAACTAAGAGGCGCGAAAGCGCCTCTTTCAATTTGAGGAAATGAAAATGAGTCAACCCTCTCGAGCCGTCACTCTTGTCTCTTGTGGCGTTTTATTTAATGAGCAAGGCCAATGTTTAATCAGTTCTCGTCCGGAAGGCAAGGTCTATGCCGGGTGGTGGGAGTTTCCGGGCGGTAAGATGGAATTTGGTGAAACGCCTCACGCAGCACTTGTTCGTGAAATGAGAGAAGAGTTAGGCATGAAAATTCATGCGAGTTCTCCCTGGGTAACGGTTATTCATGAGTATCCTCATGCTTGTGTGAAATTGCATTTTTTGCGTTGTTGGGACTATAGCTGCGAGCCCCGATCCCTTGAGCATCAATCCTTTGGTTTCTTTGACTTGGACAAATGGCCAGAACCCATGTTGCCGGCAACGAAACCCTTGGCGCATTGGTTGGCACTTCCCAAACATTGGATGCGCTTAGAAAGTGATAAGGAAACGGTTTTAAACGCTTTAGAAGCGCAAGAAGGTCGTCAATTTGACGCCGTTATGCTTGGCGTGAAAAATGCGCCAGAAATCGATTTTTGGCGCTCTGAGTTGGAACGATTTGGCGTTAAGAGTTTCTGGGTTAGCGCAAAATGCTCGGAAGAGCTTCAAAAGCAAGCCGATGGTGTGTATTTAGAAGAAGTCGAAGACTTACCCTTGGCAAAGCACGAAAATATTGCGGGGCCTGCAGAACCGCAAGCTTGGGATGCCTATGAACAAGCCGGTGTTTTATTTGCTTGGGCACCTGAATTTGTTCGTGTGGGATCAAGTGCTTGGGAGCGACTTTTGATGGAAAACCCGCTTCCCATTTATTTAAGCAATGTTCGAATCGACAATGAAAAACATTTGCGCCCGCATGGGGCGCATGGTTGGATTGAGAAAATCTAGCTATTTCTTTTGGCTCTTTTCTTCCGGTATGGAGGAAAAGAGCTTTTGGGCTAATTCGTCGGCTTCGTTTGAAGAGTTTTGCATGGCTTCGCCACGAATGACATAACTGTCACTGGCCCATTCACCCAAATCAATTAACTTGCAGCGTTCACTGCAAAACGGTCGATAGGGGAACTTATCTGACCACTCAACAGACTTTCCGCACGTAGGGCATTTAACGATCATACCGGTTCTCCACTTTTGGGGGATTGATTGGCCATTCGAAGGTAAAAGTCGTGTAAACGCGTTACTTGTTGAGTGACGTGTTCTGGCGTTGATTCATTTACGATGACTTCGTTGGCAATGGCTTTACGAGCTTCGCGAGAGGCTTGACTCATAATGATGGCTTGCGTTTGTTCGCGCGATAATCCGGAGCGTGCCATAACGCGTTCAATTTGTGTTTCAACCTCACAGTCAATCACTAAAACACGATCACAACGATCGAGCCAAGCAGAACTTTCTGCCAAAAGGGGAACGGCCAAAATTACGTACGGTGCGTCACTATGCTGAGCAATTGAAGCCATCGCCACTTGAGCAATGAGCGGATGCAAAATGGCTTCAAGCGCTTGTCGTTTTTCTGCATCTTTAAAAACCAATTCTCGCATCTTGGCGCGATCAAGTTGACCGGCGTCGTTAAAAATTTCATCGCCAAACTTTTGATGAATTGCATCGATGGCAAGACCGTTCGGTGCCGTGAGGGCATGACTGATGAGATCGGTGTCGATGACTGGGACACCGAGCGAAGCAAATGCGTTACTGGCTAATGTTTTGCCGGCACCAATGCCGCCGGTAAGACCAACAATCCAAGGCATATTATCCCTTTGTCTGAGAATTCAGTGAAACTGAGAAAAATTATACGTTGGAAAAAATTTGAAGGATAGGAAGAAAGACTGATTTGGAGAAAATAAAAAAGCGACTTTTGAAAAAAGTCGCTTTTTTGAAATCTGGTCGGGGTGAGAGGATTCGAACCTCCGACTCCTACGTCCCGAACGTAGTACTCTACCAGGCTGAGCTACACCCCGAATTATCCGTCATTGCTAGACATCCCTCTCAACAACGAAGGATAATAATTGTATCAGCGAATTTTTGAAAATGCAAGGAGAAATTGCATTTAATGCATTTTTGCCATTTTCTAATTCCACTTTTGCGCGTTTTTTACAACGATCGATGGCATTGGTACGACGGATAATGGCCGAAATTTGTTCAAAATCTCCGTGGCCATTGCGAATAGCATCTTCAATAAAAGCTTTTTCTTCAGGGGTCGTTTCTTCCAAGGCATAGATCACCGGTAACGTCACTTTACCTTCGGCAAAGTCAGCCCCAATTTGCTTACCGCTTTGAGCAGGGTCTCCTGAGTAATCCAAAATGTCATCGGCAATTTGGAAGGCGTTACCCAAAGCCATGGTGTAATCCACCAAAGCTTTTTCTTGTTCGGGGGTGGCATTGGCAATGGCAGCTGCCATCTTGGCAGCGGCGGCAAAAAGAACGGAGGTTTTGCGCTCAATGACACGAAGGTAGCGCTCTTCATTAACGGAAGGGTCGTGTGCATTTTGCATTTGAATGACTTCGCCTTCGCTCAAAACATTGGCTGCACCCGACAGGGCTTCCATGACTTTGAGGTTGCCGATACGCACCATCATTTGGAATGAGCGCGTATACATGAAGTCACCCACCAAAACAGCAATACCGTTATTCCATTTGGCATTGGCTGTTTCTCGGCCTCTTCTCATCATGCCTTCATCGACAACATCATCATGCATGAGCGTTGCCGTATGAAGCATTTCGATGGTGGCACCTAACTCTTGGTGAACGGTACCTTCATAGCCGAGAGCTTTGGCCATTAACATCAATAAAGCAGGTCGCATACGTTTGCCACCGGCTTCGGTGATGTAAGCGCCGACTTCTGCCACCATTGGACTTTGACTATTTTGTAGTTCCTCGTGAAGGATGCGGTCAACAGCACGCAAGTCCTCGGCAATAGGAGCTAAAGCAGCTTTTACGCTACTGATTTGAGAAGATTGAGTATTTGTCATAATCCGAGAATTATAAGCGAAAGCAAGGTATTGCGACCAAAAAATAGGGGAGGACTTTTCAATCCTCCCCAGTGAGTCAATCTGCTACTTAGATTTTGTCATCGTTTTCATCGTGATTGAGTTTTTGTAAAAGCATCGCGATGATTTCGTAGTGGTTGATGAAGTCTCGAGCAAAGAGCAAGAACGTTAAGTAAAGTTCGCAACCACGAGAAGAGATGCCGGCATCGGGACCCATTCTCAAGAGCTTTTCTTGAATTTCTTCCGTGCGGGACATTAACTTCACGGCATTCTTGCGCAAGGCGTCAATGTCACCACGACCGTTAACATTACCAACCACTTCGACTAACAACATGGCCAAATCTGCTAACTCTTGTCCCGGTTCGCCCGTGAAGGTGCGGTGACGGTTAGCAATGTGTTCCTTGGTCAAGCGTGACAAGTTCTGTAAAGAGCGACCAACTTCACGCAAGTTCGTGTATGTACGGAAATAGGCGTAGCGCGCATCAAAGTCTTCCTTCGTCGGTTTGTGACGAGAGTTGGACATGCGGTAGTAGACGCTACGTTCTTTCGTGAGCAAATCAAAGTGCTCATTGGTAGCTTCCTTCGTACGACGCAAACCGGATTCGCTGTCATTTAAGAAGTTTTCGACAATGTTGTTAAAGAGACCAACCGTCGTGCAGAGTTCTTCGCCCACACGCTTATTGAGCAATTCACGAATCATCGGAACGTCGTAGCGAACGTTACGTTCTGCCTTGTAAGCCATTTCTTGGCGCTTGAAGCGTTGATTCGAGCGAACCAAGAGGAAAACAGCAAAGAGCGACAAGAGGAAGGACAAGGGGCCGCCGCCGAAGAAAATCAACGTACAGATTGTGCCAGCCAAGGTACTTGCCGTCAAAGCCGTGACGAACCAACCGCTAATCACAGTCAAAACACCGGAGATACGGTAAACAGCGGTTTCACGATCCCAAGCGCCATCAGCGAATGAAGAACCCATGGCGACCATGAAGGTAACGTACGTCGTAGACAACGGCAACTTCAAAGAGGTGGCGGAGGCAATCAAAATAGCGGATAAAACCAAGTTCACAGAAGCGCGAACATAGTCAAAGGGTAACGGTTCTTCGTCTTTTTCCAAGGCTTTAGGAACAAAGCGCTTGTTTAAGCCATTTTGAACCGACATCGGAATAATTTGATGAACAACATTGTTCAAACCGATACCGGCACGAACAATCACGCGACCCGGTAAGGAAGAACCGAAGAGTTCGTGATCGCTTTGTTGAGACGATAAGTTCAAAGACGTTTGCAAAACACGGTGGGCTTTTTTAGAGAACCACAACGTTAAACTCATCACAAGGCCGGAAGCCAACAAGAAGAACGTATTGGTAGAGGTCGGCTTCAATAAGCCATCCATCATAAATTGTTCATCGGCAATACCTGAAACCGACCATTGCTGCCAGCTATCCAAAGCTGCCAACGGGACACCGACGAAGTTCACCAAGTCGTTACCGGCGAAAGCAAAAGCCAAAGAGAAGGTACCTGAGAGAATGACAATCTTGAAGATATTGACCTTAAAGGCCATCATCAAGATTTGGAAGAGAATGCTTAAGCCCACAAACATGAGCGAGGCAATCATAAACGTATTGTCGTTAATCCAAGCGACCCATTCCGGTTGCATGAAGCTAGCATTCTTGGCGCCCTTCATGATCAAGAAGTAGGCGATGGCCGTAATACAGAAACCACCGAAGATACCACCGATTTTGCGATAAGCGCCTTCGAAATGGAAGGAGAAAACTAAGCGAACAAGATACTGAACAATCGCACCGGAGAAGAAGGCGACTACAACGGAAATAAGAATACCGGAGATGATGGTAAGAGATTTCGTGGTGTTGATGTAATTGAAGACTTCAGCGAAAGAGCCGTCACTTAAATAGATCTTGAACAAAGCCGCAGCAATGGCACTACCGAGCAATTCAAACACAATGGAAACCGTCGTAGAGGTCGGCAAACCAAGAGAGTTGAACGTATCTAATAAAATGATGTCGGAAATCATCACCGCAAAGAAGATGATCATGATTTCGCTAAACGTGAACATTTGCGGGTGGAAGACCCCGGATCGGGCAATTTCCATCATACCCGAGGAGAACGTAGCGCCCAATAAAACACCGAGTGTGGCAACCCACATTGTGGTGCGGAATCGAGCGATGCGGCAACCGAGCGCTGAATTTAAGAAGTTCACAGCGTCATTACTCACGCCGACAAACAAGTCAAAAATCGCAAGACAGCCCAAGAAGCAGAGCATTGCAATATAGTAGTATTCCATTTGAAATCTCTAGTTTTTCATTATGCGAAAGACTTTTCGGACAGGCCAAAAAAAGTTGTGACAAGTCTATGACATAATTGTGACAAGAATATGACAAAAATAGCTATTTTTTGAATTTTCTTGGAGATTTAACAAAAAAATAGCGCCACAGTGTGACTGTGACGCTACGTTTGCCTAAAAAATACGCTTTTTTACTGACCGTCCTTTTCGAGTTCAACCTCTTCTACGAAGTCTTGCTCTTCATCAACGCGTTCATCGCCCAAATATTGGAACTGTTTACGACGTTCATCATCAACGTATTGAGCAATGGCGCTAATCAATTCTTCGCAACCTTCACGGGTAGCGGCAGAAATGACAAAAATACGATCATCGGCCGTCAAGTTTAAACCATCAATGACAGCATCAATGCGTTCGTCTTGTTCTTCTTCGGCAACCAAGTCAATCTTATTGATAACGACCCAACGCGGTTTTTCATAAAGCGTTTCGTCGTATTTGCGAAGTTCTTCAACAAGAGCCTTGGCTTCTTCGATAGGATCAACATCGGGATCGAACGGAGCCATATCAATGATATGTAATAAGAGCTTCGTGCGAGAGAGGTGACGAAGGAATAAGTGACCCAAACCGGCGCCTTCGGAAGCCCCTTCAATCAAACCGGGAATATCGGCGACCACGAAACTTTGTTCGGGACCTACACGAACTACGCCCAATTGCGGGTGCAAAGTTGTAAAGGGGTAATCAGCAATCTTCGGTCGAGCATTGGAGACGGCGGAGATAAAAGTCGATTTGCCGGCATTGGGCATACCCAATAAACCCACATCGGCCAATACTTTCAATTCCAAATTCAAGAAGCGATGTTCGCCTTCTTCTCCCGGCGTGCATTGACGTGGCGCACGATTGGTACTGGATTTAAAGTGCAAGTTCCCCAAACCACCCTTACCGCCGTGAGCAATAAGGTAGCGTTCGCCGTGTTTGGTCAAGTCGGCAATCGTTTCACCGGTTTCGCTGTCAGTGACTAAGGTACCGACCGGCATACGAAGTTCAATATCGTTACCAGCAGCACCATAGCAGTCTGCGCCACGACCGTTTTCACCGTTACGAGCAAAGTGTTTACGAGCGTAGCGATAGTCAATCAACGTATTAATGTTGCAATCGGCAACGGCATACACGTTACCACCGCGGCCACCGTCACCACCATCGGGGCCACCTTTCGGAATAAATTTTTCTCGGCGGAAAGAGGCGACACCATTACCGCCTTTACCACCTGCGACTTCGATTCGCGCTTCATCAACGAATTTCATAAAAACACCCCAAAATAGGACTCCAATAGTCTACCTAAACTATTGACAGAAAAAGCCATGTCATTCGACATGGCCTTTTTCTTTAATAAGGTGTCTCAAAAATGAGACAGAAGGATTGAATCCCTAAAGCCTAAATTAGGCGGGGATAACCTTCACGAAACGGTTATTCTTCGGGCCCTTGACCTCGAACTTGACCGTACCGTCAACCTTAGCAAACAACGTGTGGTCACGACCCATGCCGACATTGTCGCCCGGGTGGAATTGCGTACCACGTTGACGAACGATGATACCACCGGCGTTGATGGCTGCATCACCGAAAACCTTCACACCAAGACGTTTAGCTTGGGAATCACGACCGTTGCGGGTAGAGCCGCCGCCCTTTTTATGTGCCATTTTGTATTACTCTCTAAAAAGTCCAAATTAAGCTGCGATCGTTTCGATCTTGAGCTCAGTGTAGTTTTGACGATGACCAGCGCTCTTGATGGAGTGCTTACGACGACGCATCTTGAAGATGCGAACCTTGTCGTGACGGCCATGAGAGACGACCGTAGCGGTGACGCTAGCGCCTTCAACGAAGGGAGCGCCAACCTTGAGTTCGTTACCGTCGGAGACAGCCAAGACTTCAGAAATGGTCACTTGGGAGCCGACTTCAGCGTTCAAGGATTCAACCTTGAGCTTTTCACCAGCGGCGACGCGATATTGCTTACCACCGGTCTTGATAATTGCGTACATTTAAATACCTCGCCCGTTTCGCTCAGCCAACGCACTGTCTGCGAAACCTTTTTATTGTTAATCGGTCGGACAATATGTCCGCCTACTATTGCGTGGAGAAGCGGATTATTTCACAAATCAAAGAGTTATGCAAGTTAATCTTGCGATTTTTCGACAGAAATTTGTAAGGCCCGAATCTTCGGGCCTTGGCGCATCAGAATCCGTAAAGCAACCAGTCCTGACTGGGTTTGCAACGACGATCGTCCGGGCTAAATAAATGGGGCGCTAAATCCGCTAACGCTTTGCGATAGACATCATGTTTGAAATCGATCACATCACGCAACGGAACCCAATAGTCATTCCATCGCCAAGCATCAAACTCCGGTGTGCCAGATGCGTACAAATTAATTTTTTCGTCCGGCGCATTCATTCGCAATAAAAACCAAATTTGTTTTTGACCGCGATACATCGAACGACTTGTTCGGCGGAAAGGTTCCGGAACATCGTAATAGAGCCACTCATTCGTGTGAGCGATAATTTGTACATCATCACGCGTTAAACCAATCTCTTCAAAGAGCTCGCGCATTAACGCGGTCTCCAGGTCTTCGCCCTCGTCAACACCGCCTTGAGGAAACTGCCAGGCGGGCTTGTGGATTCGTTTGGCCCAGAAAACTTTATTGTCTCTGTTAACCAAAATAATCCCGACGTTGGGGCGGTAGCCATCGCTATCCAACATAAAGGCCTCAAATTCTCTTAAAATCTCTTATTTACTCCACTTTTTAAAAGTAGAGTGCATATTAGAAAAATTTTACATTAAACCGCGAGAAAACAATGCGTGCTACTTCTTTTTTTATTTCGACGTTAAAGGAAGCTCCTGCTGACGCCGATGTTGCTAGTCAACAATTTATGATCCGTGCCGGGATGATTAAACGCTTGGCAGCCGGTATCTATACCTACATGCCGATGGGTTTGCGTTCCATCCGTAAGACGGAACAAATTATCCGTGAAGAAATGGAACGTGCCGGCGCAATTGAACTTCTTTTGCCGGTTGTTCAACCCGCGGAACTTTGGCAAGAGTCCGGTCGTTGGGAAAAGTACGGCCCGGAATTGCTTCGCTTTAAAGATCGTCACGATCGCGACTTCGTGATTCAACCGACAGCAGAAGAAGTGATCACGGATTTTGCTCGCTCTGAAATTAAGTCATGGCGTCAATTGCCGGTTAATCTCTACCAAATTCAAACGAAGTTCCGAGATGAACGTCGCCCGCGTTTTGGTGTGATGCGTGGTCGTGAATTTACGATGAAGGATGGTTATTCCTTTGACCGTGACCAAGAAGGTGCCTTAATTTCCTATCGCAAGATGTACGATGCCTATCAACGCATCTTTAAGCGTTTGGGTTTGAATTTCCGTGCCGTAGCTGCTGATACGGGTTCGATCGGTGGTGACAGTTCTCACGAATTCCAAGTGATTGCTGATACGGGTGAGGATTTAATTGCGTACTGCCCAGAGAGCGAATACGCCGCCAATATCGAATTGTGTCCGGCTCAAAGCTTGATTGAAATGCGTCAAGCCGCTAAAGAAGAAATGCAAAAAGTTCCGACCCCGGGTCGTGAAAAGTGCGAAGACGTCGTCGAACTTTTGGGTAAAGAATTGACGACTTCGATGAAGTCTGTGATTTTGGCTGCCGATCGCGTTAATGAAAAGGGTGAACCGTTGCCTGCTCAAATCGTGATGATCATGTTGCGTGCCGATCATGAACTCAATGAAGTGAAGGCCGGTAAGTTGCCCGAATTGAAAGAAGGCTTCCGTTTTGCTACGGACGCTGAAATCGTTGCAGCCTTTGGTTGCAAGCCTGGTTACTTAGGCCCTGTTGGCATTAAAGAAGACATCGTGGTCTATGCTGATTTGACAGCAATGAACATGAGTGACTTTATCTGTGGCGCTAACGAAGAAGGTTTCCACATCACCGGCGTGAACTGGGGTCGTGATTTGCCTGAAGCCAAGGCTGCGGATTTACGCAACGTTGTTGAAGGCGATGTATCTCCGGATGGTAAGGGTACGCTCAAGCTTCAACGCGGTATTGAAGTGGGTCACGTGTTCTATCTTGGCCGTAAGTATTCTGAAGCATTCGGTGCAACGTACTTGGATGAAACGGGTAAGCCGCAAGTCATGGAAATGGGTTGCTACGGCATTGGCGTGACGCGTCTTTTAGGTGCTGCTATTGAACAAAACCATGACGAACAAGGCATTATTTGGCCGGACTCCATGGCACCGTTTACGACGGTTATCTGTCCGATGAATTACGGCAAGAGTGAAGCCGTTCGTGAAGCGGCTAATAAACTTTATGACGACATGAAGACCGCCGGTATTGACGTCATCATCGATGACCGTGATATGCGTCCTGGCGTGATGTTTGCCGAGTGGGAATTGATTGGCGTACCGCACCGAGTTGTGATTGGTGAACGCGGTCTTAAGACGGGTGAAGTGGAATATGCTCACCGTCGTACCATTAAAGACAAGCAAATGATTAAATTGGACGAAATTGTCGATTTCATCAAGAACGCTCATTAATAGTAAAAGGACTCAGGGCACTGGCGCCTGAGTTCTTTTTACTGCATCAAAAAGCCACCCAATGTCGGGTGGCTTTTTTGATCAATCGCTGAAGAGATTAGCGCTTGCAGCACTTCTTCTTAGCAACAGCAGCCTTGAAGGCAGCGCCAGCGGTGAACTTCGGCAAAGTCGTGGCCGGGATCTTGATCGTTTCGCCGGTAGAAGGATTGCGACCTTCACGAGCAGCGCGTTGAGCTGCCTTAAACGTACCAAAACCAATCAATTGGAAACCGTCGCCCTTGGCAACAGACTTCATGATGGCGTCAAAAACGGAATCAATAACGCGACCAACTTGGGCCTTGGAGAGTTCGTTTTCTTCAGCAACGATAGCGATAAGTTCTTGTTTGTTCATTGGTGCACTCCTTATGAGATAGAATTCTGAACGAGAACAACCCTAATATACAGCATCTAATCCCTTGATAACTAGGGGATTGTGTAAAA
>DBFZTP010000097.1:0-3287 GCA_048520025.1 Candidatus Aphodousia sp. | reverse complement strand
ATCATGGGGACAATCATGATGGAGGGCTTTTCCTCGATGTGCAAAGAGCGCAAACGCATGTATTAGCTCCCTTTGCAAGAAGCTAAGAAATGGTTCACACCGGTTTCAATGTCGGTAATCAATTGATTGGCAATTTGACTTAACCAAACATGGACCATGAGTGCCAAGATGGCCACAAATAAACCAAAGGCCGTGGCAATAAGGGCTTCAGCCACGCCACCGGTGATCGCAAAAGGTTGGCCGTCAGCGATCGATAACACGTCAAAGGCATTGATCATGCCGGTGACGGTGCCTAAAAGTCCCAATAGGGGCGACAAGGTCACGATGGCACTTAAGTAATTTAAATTGGCCCGAATGTTCGAGGCGGCTTGCGTTAAGCTCCCATCAAGATAGTCAGCGATGTTAATCGAGGTGTGATTTTTATCGATGACTTCGGCTAAGGCGTTGCCCAAGAGACCCCCCGCCTTTTGGCAAAGTGCTTTGGCCTCGGTGATTTTGCCCGTGTGCATCAGTAACGGTAGCTTCGTTCTTAAAACCATAAGGTTACTGCGAGACTTTTTATAGAATCGGTAACGCTCCACAGCAATGGCCACGGTGATAATCGAAGCAAGAAGAATCGGCCACATGACGTAGCCACCGGCAAAAAATAGGTTAAGAAGGGGAGTCATTATGGTTAGCCCATTAATTGTTAAAAAAGATTCGGTTAGTACGTGCCTTTAAGTCCAATAAAGAACGCACGTGAGGCTCCGGGAATCACCGTACTCGTGGGACTGGCACTATTGGTTTGGTATTCCCAATACTCTTCATTGGTAATGTTGGTCACGCCTGCGTAAAGATCTAACCAACGGCGAGGGCTCCAACGTAAGGACGCGTCCCACAAACCGTAAGAGTGAAAGACGCCACCGTCTTCTTTGTCGCCCTCTTTAACGAAGTTGTTGTAGGAGCCGAAGCGCGCGTATTGACTGGAAATCGAAAGATCATCGGTAAAGTTATACGTGGCTTTGAAGGCCGCTTTGTGTTTGGGCACTTTTTGTAAGCCGCTTGAGGCGTAGTCAATGGAGATGTTGTTCTCTTCTAAGAATTGACAAGCCCTGGCATTGCGGCAACGCGTTTTGCCCATCGTGTAGGAATAAGACTCTTCGAGCGTTAATTTGCCCAGGTCTTGACTGAGGGCCAAGTCAGCACCCCAACGGCGAGACTTCAATAAGTTCATGGATTGACGAGTCAGCCCGTCATCGGTCATGAGCAAGAATCGATTCATTTGGTTATTCGTTTCTGATAACCAAGCCGTGAGACTCACAGTAGAAATGCCAATCTGATCTCTTAAACCCAATTCGTAGAGATTAAAGATTTCGTCTTCTGCTTTCGTGGCTCTCATGACTTTGCCACTAGGCGTAGCAATGGAGTCAGAAATTTGAATACCGTCGGGCACGGTGTAACCACGCTCGTAGCGAGCGTATACGCGACCGGTGTCGCGATAGTTGTAGGCAGCGGACAATTCAAAGGCTGAATTCCAACGGTTGGAGGTGTCCGATGCAGAGCCTTCGGTGAGGTCAGCCTTATCAAATTGCCACTTGGTTAATTCTCGTCTTGCGCCTTGCGTGAATTCAAAGTCGTTCCACTTGACGGTGTTTAAGGCAAAAAGAGCATACGTTCCCTTGTCATAGTCGTAGTGCAAGGGCTGCACTTTGTAGGCTTTCTTTTTAAAGCTTACGAGCTTATAGTTGTCGTAAGCCAAATTGGCTTTTTGGCGCGTGTAGTCAAGCCCGACTAAAAGAGAAGCATTGTCCGCATAATTCCAATCAAGTTTTGAGCGCATGCCGTGACCATCGTGATCCATGCGCTTATTTTCATCATCGACACCGATGTAAAAACCGTCGTTATAGAAAATGTCACTCGTGAAATGCAACGTATCGGAAATGTCGTTGATGTAACTAACATTCACGGTATCGAGCTTTCGATCGCCTTGCAGATAATTCTTAACGGTTTTGGTGATCTTGTGACCTTCGCTATCGAGTCCAATGGTGATCGTCTTGTCGCCGGGGCGATAGTCTTCGCCTTCTTCTTTGACCTTCGATAGTTTGACGTTACCGACGTATTGGGAGTCTTCTTCAAGGCGGCTCAATCGCAAGGTGATCGCTTGGTCTTTAGTGAGATTAAAGCGAAGCCCTGCAGAGTAGTAATCGGAATTGCGATACGTGTCCACAAAGTAAAGGTCGCGATCCAAGTGCGAGTAACCGATATCGTAAGCAAAGCGGTTGTCATCAAAGGTGCCGCCAATGTTGGCGTTGATGCGATAGCCCTTGGAGTTATATTCTGCGGCAACGGAAGACTTGGGGTCGGCCATGGCACGAAGGTTCGTGGTGATGTTCACAACGCCTCCAGAGGCGCCGGAACCGTATAAAACACTGCCACCACCCGGAATGATCTCGATGCGTTCAAGTTGTTCCACCGGCACCACGTCGTAATTTGTGTGATTGGGGTGATTGACCAACGTTGTGATGGGAGCACCGTCTAAGAGCACTTGAAGGTTACGCGTGGCTTGGTCTGCGCCTTGTCCACGAATATCAATGTTGCCCATGCCGGTGGAATTGACGTTGACCATCGTTTGGGTGCTCAAGACATCCGAAATCGTGCGTTTGCCCTTTTGTTGGATTTCCTCTTTCGGGATCACGATGATTTCTTTTGTGTTACGCAAACGCTCGATTTCAACGTAGTCGGGACGAACGTAGCTATCTTGAAGTTGAATATCCTCGTCAAGAAGCGAGGAGGCGGCTTGCGTTTGAGAAGCAAGAGATAATAGCGCGCAGGCGATGCTTGCCCCAAGGCGCGTCGGTTTGCTAGGGAGATTCATTTTTATTCCAGGTTTTAAACGTTGTTAGAGGGGGAACGTTAGTTATTGGGGTTAATACTTATTTTTTAGTCTGACCGAGAATCATTAACGCAATCTGAAGAAAGTAGAGAGAATTGTAAAAGTCGATCGAGGAAGTGTTTGGGTTGAAAATGGGTTCTTATTGTTTACGATTTTTGCGTTTTTTGAGTGAACAACGCGATCAAATACAGAGGATTGATTAGTTACTTTCGTTGAATCTTCAAGAATGTTCAAAAGAGTGAATGTTCTTAAGATAAATTTAAACCTTCTATGACAAAATCCCACAATTCGTAAATTGTCGAAGTGCGTTCGTTTAGTGACAAAGAATAAAGAGAGCTAACCGAACGTGTTTTTAATTCTTAGGAGTGATCATGTCCAAATTCGGACTTTTATCCCGCACGACGTTGGCTTTGTC
>DBFZTP010000096.1:0-10460 GCA_048520025.1 Candidatus Aphodousia sp. | reverse complement strand
CTCTAAGATAATCTGTTTTTCTTTCAAAATTTTCGATTGAAACAACTTCGGGATAAGAGCCGTAGATAAGACGAGACTCGAGATTTTGTCTTGTTTCTAAAACGGTCTCATTTTGTGATAGTTCTTGTTGAGAAAACGGAGTCAATAAAAACTGAACACTTCGTCCGACAAGAGGCTCACCAGTTTGATTCGACAAATCAAAGGACGATGAACCACTAGCGAGAACTTTAATATTCGGCACTTCATCGACTATTAGCTTAAGGACGTTACCAACATCAGGAATACTTTGTGCTTCGTCAATGGCCAATAAATCAATACCATTGAGCAAGTTGCGATAATTCGCAATTGTTCGTTGTTCTAAAAGTGCGTGCGTATCAAAGTCTTCACCATTAAGCATCATTACACGACCAGGGAAATTATTGACGATCTCCCTCATCATGACAGTCTTTCCAACGCGACGAGCACCAAAAATCAATACCGCTTTGCCAGGCTTAATCTCATTAACAATTTTGTCGTGTAACGCTCTTTTAATGGTGTTCATATCAGACCTCTCTTTTTATCATATTATAAAAAGGCACTCTACATTGTCAAATTTAATAGAAAAAATTAATAGTCTAATATACAAATTTTGTATAATTTGTACTCTACAACATCGATTTTAAGAAGTTCGTAAAGTAAAAAGGGAGCCGAAGCTCCCTAATTCGTTGATTTTTACCTACTTCTCAACGTGAATCGGAATAACACGTTGATTGCTGCTACCGCAGTAGTGCCCTTGCTCCGTAATCTTAAACTTCTCAATGTAAGGGCCATCAACCACCGTATCCAAGTACTGCATGATCGGATGGTCTTCAAAGTTTTCATACTTGCGCCCCGTCCAAAGCCAAATAGTCTTATTAGGGCAAGCTGCTTTCACTTGACGGCAAAGATCCGTGACAACATCGATGTTTTGAGCTTCAAGGGGGTCGCCTCCTAAGAGGCTAAAGCCTTCAATATAGTCTTGATTTAAAAGACGAATAATCTCTTCAACGGTTTCTTGCGTAAACTCGTTGCCGACATCAAAGTCCCAAGATTCAGGATTAAAGCACCCCTTGCACTTTAAAGTGCAACCTGAGACAAACAAAGAAACACGTACGCCGGGACCGTTACTGGTATCAAACGAGCGTAATTGAGAATATTTCATTTGTCTCTCCCCGATTTTGCCATTACATACTGATGCGGTTTTTGATTTCAGCCATCTTACCGTCATTCATACGGGATTGACCGTTAACGTTACTGTAACCCAAGTAACCGCAAACACGACTGATCACGGACAAGTTGTCACTGCCGCAGTGCGGGCAAGTAAACATCACGTTCGTCGAGTGCGTGTGGCAATTGTTGCAATAGGCCGAGTCAAAATTGACGCCTTGATAGAAGCCCATGTCCATACCGCGCTTGATGATGGCCTTATCACCTTCCAAGTTTTCCGGGTTCGTCAAGCGGATGTATTGGATGTGACCGCCTTCACAGAGGTGGAAGCACTTAAATTCATGATCTTGCTTTTCAAACGGCGTAATGTCTTCGGCCACATTCAAGTGGAACGAATTCGTGAAGTACTCCGTGCTGTAGTATTCATGGTTTTCGAATTCATTTTCGACTGCCATTTCCTTGCAGTAATCGTCATATTGACGGGCTTGCGTAGCACACAAGCTTTCAGCCGGCGTACCGTAAATGGCGTAAAGATAATGGTCTTCAGCCTTAAATTCATTAAGTTTGGACTGCAAATAACGCAACACTTGAACGGCAAAGGCGGAGTTATCTTCAATCATGCGCTTGCCCGTCCACAAGAACGTGGCATCGTCAAGTGCCGTGATACCGAAACTGGCCGTCATGTAGTCAACCAAGTCACCGACCTTGTCATCGGGGTTCTTCGTGCCGTGATAGAAACCACCTTGCGTAAAGGCCAAGGGGTTGCTGGAGCAACGTTGATTGCGAATCACGTCGTAGCGCTTCTTTAAGAAGTCACGAATGACTTGCAAACGGTCATCCAAAATGTCCCAGAACTTTTGACGCCAATCTTGCGGGTATTCCGTCATGGCCACCTTGATCATCAAGGGGATGTTCAAACTTGCAGCACCAATATTGCAACGGCCGATCGTCACGTACTTGTTCGTTTCCGGATCCTTCCAGGGCGATAAGTAAGCGCGGCAACCCATCGGGCTCGTGATCACGCCTTCCTCGCGGAAGAGTCGAGAAACCGTGCCGTGTTCGCTGGAAATGGACAAATAGTCCGGATACATACAGGTCGAAGACGTCTTAACGGCTTCGTCAAAGAGGTCGGAGCTGTACTTATCGTTTTCCACTTGTTGCTTATCAAAGAGATAAACAAGCTTGGGGAAGACCACGGGCTTGCCGTCTTTGCCGTGACCGTTACGACGAACGCGCAACATCACGGAGTTGATCAAATTGAGCAAACGCTTGTCTTCTTCAGGCAAAGCCACGTCCCATTGACCAAAACTGATCGTCGTGAAAGCGAAGTCACCACGGCTGCAGGGCACGGTGTTGAGCTTGAGTTCCAACGATTGGAAGCCTTGTTCCAATTCGCGTAAAAGAATCTTGTCAGCGTACTTGCGAGCCTTTTCTTCAGACAATTCCAACTCGTTCTTGGCATCGTTATAGGCCTTGTCAAAGGTCTTACGAGCGTACGTAAGAAGAACCTTATCCAATTCGGCAATGGTGAAGCCACCGAATTGTTGAGCCGTGGCCACCAAAGTGATGTCACCGATCACTTGAAGAGCAGACAAAATCGTCTTCGGTTCCGTGTACTGAACGTTGGACATTTCAAAACCGTTCGTTAAGACGGTCTTAAAGTCAAACAAGCAGCAATTGACGCAACCCAAGATCATGTCGCGCAAGTCGTGAATATAAATGTCACCGCGTTCGATCAATTCCTTCTCTTTAGCAGACAAATAGAATTGCTTGTAGAGACTCTTGGTGAGGTAGCCCTTAATCAAGGAACCCTTAGTGGAGACCAAGGAGCTATCAAAGTTAGCGTTTTCGCGGTCACCCAAACGCAAGACGTCATCGGCGTCTTGACGCAATTTTTCAAACGTCTTGGCGTAATTGGTTTTGTAGTAACGGTACTCAGCGTAAGCCTTAGCCACGTCTTCAAAGCCCGTTACCGTCAAAACGGCAATCACCAACTCATGCAATTGAGCCACGGTCACGTTTTCCGTGCCTTGCAAACGGCGCAAAATGGCTTCAACGATCTTATTGATCGAAGCATCGTCAACCGTTTTGTCGCAACGCATTGCGGCTTTATTGACAGCTACGGCAATCTTTTCCGGAGAAAAGTTTTCCAGGGAGTTGTCTTTCTTAATGACTTGCATGGTCGGTCCCTTAACGCCACCAGGACGTGAATAAAATTATCAAACGAAGTGGTCATTCTACCTGCTTTAGAAAAACTTTTCTGCAACAACCCCCTATCCTTTGTAGTCAACGTGATATTTAGGCACTATATTTGGGGTATGTGGAAATTTGACATTTTAAAAAGTCTAAGGATTCAATAGATTAGTGTTTCTCACTTGTGCCTAATTTATTTTTTAGCACAACCTATAGTTTTTCTATATTGCTCAGATTTTGTGCAAAAATTTAGCCACTCATCGGGTGATTGAGCGGCTAAATTCAAAAAGAAGGTTGCTTAAGCTTTTTCTTTCTTCAGTAAATCGCGAATTTCACGCAAAAGTTCAATGTCTTCCGGCGTCGGAGGCGGAGCGGCGGGAGTAGCCACCTTTTCTTCTTCTTTTTCCTTGGCCTTAAGAAGCTCTTCAGCATGGGTGCGGATTTTGCTAACCACACGAACCATGGAGAACACCACTAAAGCTAGCAAAAGAAAATGGAAGACAGCGGTAATAAACGACCCGTAGCCCAAGACCGTAGCACCGGCTTTGGTGAGTTCGGCATAGGTCATGGGACCGGCATAACCTTCGGGCATCGAAAGCACAATGAACAAATCAGAGAAGTCTTGGGAGCCGACGACAAACCCCAAAATGGGATTGACCACGTCTTTCACCAAAGAATTCACGATTTGGCTAAAGGCAGCGCCTACGATGACACCGACGGCCATATCAATCACATTACCGCGACTGATAAAAGCTTGAAAGTCCTGAATAAATTTTTTCATGGTGACTCCATAAAAGTAATGACTCTTTTGATTGTACTCGTTTAATGCCAAGCAATATGTAATGTTACGACTTGAGCGTTTCGCCTAAGGGGGTAACACAGTTTTCAATTCCAGCTATCAATAAAAGCGTCAATAGCGACTTTTGCTCGCAAACCTCCACTCCCGTCGGATCAAACCATTCGAGAAGCGTGTGCGTACCGTATTCTTTTCCGCCACGTCCATAGGTAATTGCAGGAATCCCATCGAAAATTGGCATGTTGGCATTCGTGCAACCGCCTTTTTTAAGTTCAGGCTCCAGTCCGCAGGCTTGGGTCACTAATTTTGCGACTTGAATAATTCGAGCGTCATTGCATTGAGAGCCAGCAGGAACGTCCAATTCTTTCTCATAGGTGACTTTAACGACACCTTCTTTGCCGTAGCGGGCATTTTCAAGCGCCGCACCTTTTTCGAAAGCAGCAATCATCTTTTCATTGAGCTTTTCTAACTCTTCCTGGCCGTTTGATCGCATGTTAATTTTCATAACGGCTTTCTGAGCAATCCCGTGAATGGCTTGCCCGCCTTCGATGAGGCTCACGGTCGAGGTTGTCTTGGGATTATCCGGCAACTCAATATCGCTGATGATCGCTGCAGCTCGACAAGCAGCTTGAACGGCACTGGGTGTGCCGCTTGCGGTCCATGCGTGGCCACCTGGCCCCTCAAAGGTTACACTCCAATCAACCATGCCCGTGGCGTTAGCGTAAAAGACGTTACCCGTTGGGCCATCAATGGAAACGCTCGCCAAAACTTGTGTTTGAGGCTTGAGGTCATCTAAGAGGGCGCGGATGCCCTTCATGCCCCCTAAGCCTTCTTCACAGACGGTACCGGCAATCACAATGTCATGAACGGGACGAATGTTGAGCGCTTTAATGGCCTTGAGTACCGAAAGGTTGGCGGTCAATGCTCTCGTATCATCGCAAATGCCGGGGCAATGAATCCGTCCTTCGCTATCGGTGGTGACACCTTTGACGCTTCCGAAATCAAAAACGGTGTCTAAGTGCCCTTCAAGGACAACGGACTTTCCTGTATTACCACTTCCACGGATGAAACCATAGACATTGAAGTTGGGGGCGATACGAACTTCTTCGAGACCCGCTTCAATCAAAAGTTCGGCATAACGCTTGGCCTTTTCTTCTTCGTGGTAACTCGGCGCTTCAATAAGAGCGAGTTCTTTTTGTACTTTAATACTTTCGGGTAAAGCGTCCTTAACAAAAGTAAGTGCTTTTTTAACAACATCGACCGATGTGAGAGTTTCTAATGTCTCAACAATGTCTTGATCAAAGGGTTGGGTCATGTTCGTCCCCTAATATTTAAATAAGTTGATGCTTTTCTTGGAAAGCGACCAATGAAGCTTGCGTTAAGTGACCGTCGGTCATGATGCCTTCTTTCTCGAAGTAATCATAAACCTGGAAGATATCCTTGTCACCGCGACCGGAGAGATTCACAATCAGTGTTTGTTGCTTTTGAGGATCGCTCTTAGCCATCTTCAAAGCGTAGGCCAAAGCGTGAGAACTTTCCAAGGCCGGAATAATACCTTCACGAAGACTCAAGAGCATGAAGGCTTCGAGCGCTTCAACATCCTTAATCCCCACGTACTGAGCGCGACCAATGGATTGAAGGTAGCAGTGTTGGGGTCCAACGGATGGGAAGTCAAGGCCTGCTGCGATGGAGTAAGACTCTTCAATTTCCCCCTTTTCATTTTGCATATTTAAAGAGTTTGCACCAAAAAAGACCCCTTCCGTGCCTTTTTGAAGTACGCAACCGTGTTTGTCGGTGTCCATACCGAAGCCAGCCGGTTCCACACCGATCAGGGCGACATTTTCATGTTCAATAAAGTCGTTAAACAAACCAATGGCGTTGCTCCCTCCGCCCACGCAGGCAATGACGGCATCGGGCAAATGGTGCTCAATATCAAGAATTTGTTCCTTGGCTTCTTCACCGATGATCTTTTGGAATTCGCGAACAATCGTTGGGAAAGGATGGGGACCGGCGGCGGTGCCTAACATGTAGTGCGTCGTATCGACGTTTTCAACCCAGTCGTTTAAGGCGGCTTCACAAGCTTCTTTTAAGGTTTGCGCGCCTTCAGTGACGGCAATAACCTTGGCTCCCATCAATTCCATGCGGAAAACATTGGGCTTTTGGCGCTCCACGTCCTTGGCACCCATGTAAATCGTGCAATCAAAACCCATTAAAGAACAGGCCAGGGCCGTGGCAACACCGTGTTGACCGGCACCGGTTTCGGCAATGATGCGCTTTTTGCCCATGCGTTTAGCTAATAACGCTTGACCCAATACTTGGTTGGTTTTGTGCGCACCGCCGTGCAAAAGATCTTCACGCTTTAAGAAAATCTTTGTGTTTGTCCCAGCAGTCAAATTTTGACAAAGAGTCAACGGTGTCGGGCGACCGGCATAGTCATAAAGAAGATGTTGAAGTTCTTCTTTAAATGCGTCGTCGGTTTGCGCCTCGATAAACGCCTTTTCCAATTGATCCAAGGCAGGCTTTAAAACCTCAGGAACAAATTGACCTCCGAAAGGACCGAAGAAAGGATTAAGTTGAGTCATAAGTCACTCCAAATAGTGTTTGCCTATTTCGAGCGGACTTATGAGTAGTGATAGGTTTTAAGGATAAAAATAAACCCGCTCAAACTAGGCGGGTTAATTTCATAAGTTGCAAAAAACCATGGCACCCGCTTATCAGCAGCGCCACCACCAGCATTGTGCGTTTTGCAACATCGTGTTCATTTCAATTACCTTAAAAAGGAACGTTTTCTTACTTTATCAGTTTTCTTGAAAAAGTGAAACATTGATTTGTAATCCAATCCGTTATGTTCTGCTTTTCTAGGTTTAACTGTCTAGATATGCGGTTCTTAAAGTTCTACTTCAATTATGTGTTAGGGTTAGTCCGAGAATTTGATTAAATATTAGGCAATTTGCTGACATCGTCCGTTGATAAGGGCTACAATCCTTGGGCGCCAGTAATGTTTGAATGGATTGATTTTTGATATCGCATATCTCACGAGCAATACCAAAAGTCCATCATCACAATTCACATTGCTGAATTTTTCCCTACTTGCGGACTTTCTATGAAAAAATCTGACTTCGGTGTTGTCAGTGTCATCTATGCCATCGGCTTGGGCTTTTTGTTCATGACGTTGGATTTGCCCGATGCTGCACAAACATACCCTTTGGTGCTCATTAGCGCCTTGCTCTTTGTCAATACTCTCTATTTAATCAAGTCGTTAGCATCGTATCGTTCCAACCACCAAGTCGAAGATGATGTGGCGCATGCTTTTAAAGAATTTATCCCGATGCAATTTATGGGCGTAGCCGCCTGGATCATCGGTTATCTCGCCTTAATGTATGTGACTGGCTATTACCTCTCTACGGCCATCTTCATGGTGGGCACCATGCTTTTCTTGTGCGTCAAACCCCTTTATATTGCAATCAGCGTAATTGTGATCGCCGCCATGGTGGCTGCGGTCTTTTCCGCTTTCTTACACGTTCCCCTTCCCACGGGCATGTTTTTCGGTTAAGCAGAGGAGCGTCGTATGTTAGAAACATTAGGTTTAATGGGTGCGGGCTTCATTCATGCACTCTCCCCGATGAACTTATTGGCGATGGTGGCTTCCACCGCGCTTGGGATCACGATCGGTTGTTTGCCGGGGCTCTCGGCAGCCATGGGTGTGGCTCTTTTATTACCGGTGACCTTCGGGATGGATCCCGCCACCGGTTTAATTGTTTTGGGCGGCATCTATTGCGGTGCTATTTTCGGTGGCTCCATCAGTGCCATTTTGATCCATACCCCTGGCACTCCGGCTTCAGCAGCAACGGCTATTGAAGGCTATCAATTGACGTTGAAAGGTCAAGCTGCAAAAGCCTTGAGCGTGGCTTGTTATGCGTCATTTTGCGGTGGGTTGTTGAGCTGCATCTCTCTTTACTTCTTCTCGCCTCTGTTGGCAGAACTTGCGATGCAATTCAAGAGCCCGGAATACTTCTGGCTCTCCATCTTTGGCTTAACGATTATTGCCGGCGTCTCTTCGCGCTCCATTTTAAAGGGCTTGATGTCGGGCATTTTGGGGCTTTTAATCTCCACCATCGGTATGGATCCGATGGAAGGGGTCGAACGCTTCATGTTTGGTCAAAGTACGCTTTATAACGGCGTCAATACAACCTGCGCTTTGATCGGTCTTTTCTCGATGTCCCAAGTCTTTATTTTGGCTGAAAAGAAGATTATCGAACGCGCAAAGGCTGCAAAATTTAAGATGCAATACGGTCTTACCCGTCAAGAAATCAAGCGCTTGATGCCCACCATCACCCGCTCTTGGTTAATCGGTAACATCTTGGGGATTTTGCCGGGGGCCGGTGCTACGATCGCTTGCTTTATGGGTTATAACGAAGCACGACGTTTCTCTAAACATAAGGAAGAATTTGGTTCTGGTTCTATCGAAGGGGTGGCGGGTTCCGAAGCAGCCAATAACGCTGTGACGGGCGGCTCTTTGATTCCAACCTTGACCTTGGGGATTCCGGGCGAATCCGTGACGGCCGTTTTGATGGGTGGTTTGATCATTCATGGTCTTCAACCGGGGCCGGAGCTCTTTTCCACTTATGCTCCGATGACCTATACGTTCTTCGCTGGCTTCGTGCTCGTGCAATTTGCCATGCTCGGTATCGGTTTATGGGGTAGCAAAGTCTTTGCTCAAATTTCCCGCTTGTCTGACAGTATCTTGATTCCTTCGATTGTTGTCTTGTGCGTGGTGGGTTCTTACGCCATTCACAATAACTTCGTTGAAGTCATCATCATGTTCATTTTCGGCGTGATCGGTTACTTGGTTCGCAAGTTTGACTTAAACGCTGCAGCGATCGTTTTGGGCCTTATTTTGGGTCCGATTGGTGAAAACGGCCTACGTCGTTCGCTTTATTTGAGCGACGGAGATCCGATGATTCTTTTCTCAACGCCCTTGTGCTGGATGTTGATCATCCTTTGTGTGGTTGGGATCTTCTCCCCGATCATCATGGGTCGCTTTGAAAAGCGCATGTTGGATAAGAACAGTTAATTTTCTTAAATGGAGCGAGGTTTGGACCTCTTCACTTCATTCGTTTTAATGGGTCCGTAGACAAAACTGAAATATCTTTAAAGATATAGGAGATTGATACATGAAAAAAGTCCTTTTATCGTTGGCTGTTGCGATGGCTCTTCCTCTTTCAGCCCAAGCTTGGACCCCGCAAAACGACATTAACGTGATCGTTGCCTATAAGGCCGGTTCCGGTACGGACACGGGCGCTCGTTTGCTCTCGAGCCAAGCTGAAAAGTTCATCGGTAAGACGTTGATCATCAACAACTTGCCGGGCGCTGACGGTAAGATCGGTTGGACGCGTTTGGTCCAAGCCAAGCCCGACGGCTACACGATTGGCTTTATCAATTTGCCGACCTTTACGACTTTGGCCGCTCAAAAGGGCGCTCCCTTTAAGACCGCTCAAATCGTTCCGATTGCTAACCACTTAACGGAAACGAGCGTGATCGTTGTCCGCGCTGACAGCAAGATCGATTCTTTGAAGGGTTTGGTTGATGCTGCTAAGGCCAATAGCAAGATGCGTTGTTCTACGAACGGCGTAAAGGCCTCTAACCACACGGCCGCTCAATTGTTCGCTAAGAGCGCAGGCATCCAATATAAGGCTGTTCCCTACGGTGGTACGGCTGACCAATTGCTCGCTTTGCGTCAAGGCGAAGTGGACTTCTCTTGCGCTAAGATCGCTGACGTCGCTAAGCTCGTTACGGGTGACAAGCCCGAACTTCGCATTTTGGGCGTCTTCGATAAGCAACGCTTGAAGGAATTCCCGAACGTCCCGACCTTGGGCGAAATGGGTTATTACGGCGAATGGTACGGTTCTGCCCGTGCTTTGGTTGCTCCGGCCGGTATGCCTGCTGACGTGTTGAAGTATTATGTTGACACGTTCCAAAAGGTGATGAGCGATCCTGAAGTGATCAAGGCTCACCAAACGGCAGGTCTTAACCTTGAATACAAGAACGACAAGGAATTGGGCGAATTGATCAAGGCCCAAGAAAAGTTTGCTCGTGAAGTGATCAGCACGCTCTACTAATCTTGTAGACTTTTCACTTTAAATTGTGCCCTGGGGGAAGTTTCTGAACCCGGGGCATTTTGTTATCTGAAAATGACATTGTGTCATTTAATCTTTTACTTTAACTTCTTTGTTTTTCTATAACCCTTTGGTTTATAAGCGATTCTAAATATTTCATCAGATTGCAG
>DBFZTP010000095.1:0-12395 GCA_048520025.1 Candidatus Aphodousia sp. | reverse complement strand
CCCTTTTTTTTTACATCATTAATTGATGCAATTCATAAAATTCTTCATACAACTTTTTACAAGGTTACTCTCAAAAAGTGTGCCATTTACAAGAGCAGTACTCACATAGACACCAAAGTTTTAAAGATCTTTACCCTCATTCATGGTGATCAATAAATGCTCAATTTCAGAATCTCGTTAACATATTGCGTCAAAATTTGACGCTACAACTTCTATATTTCTAGTCAATAAAAATGAATCATCTTTTTAAACTTATAAAGAAATGGCAATCAAAAAACTTCATACAAGTTTAGAAAAAGACCTAAGCGTCGGTTTTGTATGGTACAAAAACAATGCCACCGCCCTCATTTCTACAGTGCAGGGCGAATCACCCGTGAAATTATTACTGCCAAATATCCTGCTAACTCAATATCCATGGTACTCAGCCTCCTACACCGGCTTTATCGACATCCCCAATATCGATATGCTATCGGGCTGCACGATTAATGACGTTATTGCCGTTTGGCAAATGCGTATGTTCGGACGCCCTTTTAATGAGAAAGTATTTAATCGTGTTAAACGCTTTCTTAACTCCCATTTTGACGATCATGATACGCCTGAACACGACTTCAACCAGTTCAAGAGGTTGCCATTTACAATCGTCAGACATCGTTGCATCGAGGCCCATCCACTTGTGCCTAATGTTGAGTCCATTTACGAGCGCAATGTCATCGAATTGGTTGATATAGACACGAAGAAAATTTTTGAACTAAACCGTAACGGAACTCTTTCACATATCTTCCGTATTCGAAAAATCAGAAGGAAAAGCTTTTCTGATATATCTAAACTCAAAAAGCGAGAGGCAAGAAAACCCACGAAACCCAACGGTACCATCAATAATGTTCAAGAGATTCAAACCAGTTCTCTACTGACACTCAGTAATGATCTCTTGGCTGAAAATATTGGCGTTGTCATTGAAATGTACGCGACTAAGGATAATCGCCTTACACTCGAACGCAGCTGGGTACTTAACTGCTCCAATCAAAGTCGAAGTTTTGAAACAGGACCTCTTGAGACGGAAAAATTCCACATTGGAACTCAAGAGTTAACTGCTGATGATTATTGGCGAACGGTTAAATACATCGAAAATAATCAAATGCAAACGCAACAATTATCGGAAAACCTTGGATTAAACAATCGCTTCATCTTTCATCAAGACCTTTTTGCTCTTACGAATTTCGCGAATGAAAGAGCTATCCGCGATGATTTAGACGATGTTATTGAAGTGCTTAATCACGATGCCTCTTTTATTCACGATGGCTATATCACCGATCGCCAAGCCACTCAGACGATTATTCTGACTAAAACCATTGAGACAAATCAATTGGCGGGCGCCATTGTCAAATCGCCCATTTTAGCGATCCTCAGAGATGGAGAAGACGCAGAAAGTGTTATCGAAGAGTTAGAAAGTCGTACACAACTATCACCGAGATACCTTAACGAAAGAAAAACCCGGCAATTCTTTTCAGAAAATGCTTTGGTTGAGTGCAATGCTGTTCCGATCTCCAGCAGTGCCCCTTCGCCTCGTTTTACGGCACTTTGGGACAATGATGCAAATCGACTAAGAAGAGTTGTCTTTCTAGATCATTGATTATCAGGACTTTTAACCTCAATCTCGATACGTTCAATAATTAAAGGGAATCCATCATGCATTTTTCGGATTTAAAGAAAACCATTATCGCTCAATTCATGGCCCCTAACGGCCACCAAATTGTCCCCTTCATTGAAGGTCGTCCCGGTGGTGGCAAATCGGCCTGCGCTCGAGAAGTCGCTGACGTTCTCAAGGAAACTTTTAAGATTTCTGAAGAACAAGTCGTTGAATTTAATCCCTCACTTCGAGATCCCGTGGACATCATGGGGATCCCCTTTCGCCATGACTCAGGTCTTTTTAATGAGTGGTTGCCTCCTGAAGAATTCTATCGATTGCGCCACGGCGTTGGCCCTTGTATCCTCATTATTGAGGAATTGTCTGATGCTCCGATGCCCATGCAAAATCCCTTGTGCCGCATCATCTTCGACAGATATGCAGGGAGCTTAAAACTCAGTGATCAGCTTTTCATTATTGCAACAGGCAATCGCGTTGAAGATCGCTCTGGGGCCAATCGTTTGTCAACGAAACTAGGTAATCGTATTCGATGCTTGAATTTTGAAGAAAATCTTGACGATTGGGTGATTTGGGCCAAATGCCATAATATCGACGATATTTTGATTAAGTTCTTGCAGTTTCAGCCAAAACTTTTATCGGATTTTGACCCCAAACGTAAAACCAATCCCACGCCACGAGCATGGGAAAAAGTCAGTTACACGCCTGAGTTTCAAGACGATGACGGCTCTCTTTATCTGGAGCACATTACGGGCGATGTGGGAGAAGGCGCTGCCGTAACTTATGCCGCTTTCCGAAAAATTTACAAAAGCCTACCGGACATGAAGGCTTTATTGAATAACCCTTCGGGCTACAAAGTACCTAAAGACAACAGTCTTTTGTGGGCCACGGTTATGAAACTCACCTCAATTGTTGAAGAAAAAACAACGACTCAATCTGACGTTGACGCCATTTGTATTTATCTCACACGGGTTCCAAAAGAGCTTCAAGCCGTAGCAATGAGAGAGATGTTAACGGGCAAAGGCAGAATTCGACTCGTTTCAAGTCCCGGGATGCTTGAACTGGCAGAATCGCTCAACTTAACGACACTTGGTTATTGATCCCGATTTAGCCTCTTACATTAAAAGGTATGCTCTATGGGAAATGCTAAAAACAAAATCAGTGCAGCTCGCATGGCATTGGCTTTGACTGAACCCTTTTTTAGCACACTATTGTTTAAATACCCCCTGCTGGAAGATAAAAAAATATTAACCACAGCGATGGATGCGCGCGGGCAGATTTTTTATAACCCAAAATACGTTGAATTTCTCACAACTCAAGAACTCATCTTTGTTTTGTGCCACGAAATTCTTCATATTGTGTATCAACATGCGTTCCGTAAGGGAAAGCGTGATCACAAGTTATGGAATATTGCCTGCGATGCCGTCATTAACGAAACGCTTATCGCGCTTAACATCGGCACACCGATTAAATCCTGTGTTCAGTACCCCGATGCCAATCAATTAAGCGCCGATAAGGTTTACGAAAAATTATTAAAAGACAAAAAAGTCAAACAACAGTGGTATGACGGAGCCGACATCATCAATGACGGAGATGCAGATAAGCCAATCGACAACAGCGATCCGCTAAAAGATGCACGCCAAAGATTTGGACAAAAGCTCAACAAGACTGAAAGAAAATCAGTCCAAATTTCCGAAAAGCAAAACACATCCGAAGCACTCACACTCGCTCGTCTCCGGTCAAAAGGTCGAAGTGAAGCGTACGGTCATTTCTTAAGACGTGTTGAAAATCTCGTCATGGAAGAAAGTTATCCATGGTATGAGTCGCTTTTGCAGTTTATGAGAGGGTTTGTTAACCAAGAGCAATCATGGAGGCGCCCCAATCGTCGATTTTCCAATGTCTACCTGCCGACAACGGCCCGTTTCCCATCCATGGGCAAAATCATCGTTGGAATCGATTCTTCTGGATCTATAACAGAAGAAGAATTGGCGTTTTTTGCTGCTCATCTAAACGACATTTTTGAACAGTGTCGTCCTGAAAGCATTACTGTACTGTGGTGCGATGTTGAAATCTGTGGCGTTAATGAATACACGTTAGATGATGTACCCATTAAATTTGAACCCATTGGAGGTGGTGGCACGGATATGCGAAAAATCACTCAATGGGTAAATGAAAATGAACCTCTGGCCGATGTTTGCATCATTTTTACTGATGGTGATACCCCATTCCCCGAGTCAGAAAAAGATGATAATGTGCCTACTCAATGGGTGCTCACTACTGATGTAGAGGTTCCTGATTACTTAAAAGTACTTCGATTTAAGTTGGACTAACTTCGAGCTAATTGCTCCTTGAAAAGATACCCAACCAGTGAACATCTTTTAAGGGTTTCAGCCTATACGAGCATGAGACGTAAAAATCTTAACTAATGGTTAACTTTCAGTTATTTTTTTGACGAATAACCCAACGATCGTGAGCGACTTGAATATTAAGCCAAAAACTGGAATCGGTCTCAAACAATCTAGCTAAAAGCAAAGTTTCATCCAAAGTAATACGTCTTTGATCATTCACAATTTGATTAACTACCTTTGCTGTTACACCCATGGCTTTGGCAAGTTGCTCTTGCGTAAGGTTAAGAGGTTTAAGAAATTCCTCTCGAAGCATTTCACCAACAGTTGTCGGTTCGGCCTTATGTATTTGTATACCAATTGAGATAACAAAATTACAGACGCTACCGAGTACCAAGGAAGTGGATCGACTCATGATTGGTCAATGGCTTCAGGTCAAAATGCCTCCACCCGTATCATGATTGCCGGTAGCGAAGACTTGGGCAACAACACGAAAGTGAGTTTCCGCCTCGAAAATGGCTTTAATTCTGACACGGGCGAATTCGGTGACGCTGATCGCCTCTTTAACCGTGAAGCCTCTTTGTCCCTTCACACGCAATACGGTACGGTCTCCTTCGGTCGCATGGGCGGTGTGCTTCTTCAGCCGGTACGTATGACGTGGTGTATGCAACAGCTGAAGCCTTTGACGGCGGTGACAACTATGTCTTTGGTCTTAATTATTCCGACCGCTATGACAACATGGTGACCTATCAGACGCCTACGGTTGCCGGCCTTCAAGCCACGGTTCAATATTCGTTCCAAGAAGACTCGGTTGCTGGTGCTGATCAAACAGAAGGCAAATCTTCGACAAATCGATATGCCTCTACAGCCGTGACGGGCTCTTTCGGTGCTTTGAGTGTGGTCGCCGCCTACGAATACCAAAACTTCGCAACCGATGAAGTAAAGTTCCCCAACCGCGATGATGCTCATACTTACTATATTGGCGGAAACTATGATAGCGGTTTTGCCAAAACCTTTGCTTTGGTTCAATACTACGACGGCGCCCGCAATTTTGGTTGGATTGACTGGACCAATGCTCTCGATATCACCGAAACCAAAGGCTACGGCATGCACTTAGGCACCATCTTCCCTGTCGCTGCCGGTCAGATGACCGTTGGTCTTTACTACAACAATGCCGAAGTCAGCAGCTCGCGTTATGACAATAAGGATGAGGTCGATTACTACGGTGTTTCTGCTCGCTACGTCTATCCGCTCTCGAAGCGCACGGAAGTTTATGCCGGTGCCGGCTATGTCTACCAAAACATGAATTTTGGTTGCCCCGACTCCTGCGAAGGCACCACAGAAATCGTTCAAGCCTACATGGGCTTAACGCACAAGTTTTAATCTAGGTTTGCCTTGAAGTAACGGTCCTTGGAATATTTCCTCGGACCGTTTTTTTGTCAATCAGTTAGAGGACTTCTGATTTTCCCTTACTCAAATTGTTCTAACACAGACTCATTTTGAATTGAACAGAAAGTCGTCAATGGGTTAATCTCCATTTTTGCAAAAGAGGTCATCCATGATTGCTCGTTTTCTCATCTTCTTTTTCGGGCTTTGTTCTTTATCTTTGGGGATTGCCACCGTCACTCACGCAGGACTGGGTACCGGCACCATCAGCTTGCTTGCTTTTCTTTTAACGAAACTCACCGGCATGTCCATGGGTTTCTTTGTTTTTCTGACCAACGTTTTCTTTTTCATTCTTCAAATTTTGGTCGATCACAAAAATTTCTGGATTAAGGCTTTCAGACAGCTTCCGATTTGCTTCATTTTCGGGATGATTTTCGATGTGGCCATGATGATAACCTCAGTCATGGTGCCACAAACCTACACGCATCAAATCTTGATGGTTCTGTTAGGAACAACATTTACGGGGCTCGGTGTAGCCTCCATGGTTTTTGCCCGTTTGGCGATTCTTCCTCCTGAAGGGCTCGTATTGAGCATCATGCAACGTTGGGGTGGAAGTTTTGGCCACTTGCGCATGGGATTTGATCTTTTCTTGGTCACCGTCACCGTGATTTTGTCTTTGATGAGTTTCGGGGCGATCGTGGGTTTACGAGAAGGCACAGTCATTACGGCCCTTTTATCCAGCCAATTAGCTAAGGTTTTCCTTAAAGTTTGGGGCAAGCTCTTCCCTGCTCACCGCCCGATCGACTAGATAGCGATCTTGGTCTTAATTAAAATTTGCCTAACGAGACAAGTCTGTCACTGGAGAGTTCTATGGACATCAAAATTGAAAAAATTGACGTTTCTTTATCTGTCTGCAAAGTCAAGGACTACTCTCAAGTCGACTTGTCTCAAGACTATTGCTTTATCGGCAAGACCGACTGCGAAAACTCTTTGGTTTGCGCTACAGACAATGTTCCCACTAACACAACAGAGCAAGAAGACGGATGGAAAGCCTTTCGAATTGTCGGCACTTTAGACTTTTCTTTAATCGGTATTTTGTCAAAGATTTCAACGATCTTAGCCAATGAGAAGATTGGGATTTTTGCGATTTCAACCTTTAATACCGATTACATTCTCGTTAAAGCAGAAAACTTCGAAAAAGCGCTTTCGGCTCTTTCAATTAACGGTTACAAGATTATCTGATCAACTGCTGTTTTTAGTCGAAAAGACTTATCAGACATGTGTAAAATTTGAAATGTTATTTTTATTTTACACGCATCATGTCTGCCATCACTCCCCGCACCCTACAATCTACGCTTTCCTTAGAAGCCGATGACTATCCTTTAATTCTGATTGAAGGGTTGCCCAAAGTGGGGAAAACCACTTTAGCCAAAGCGCAGTTTCCCGATTTTGATTACGTTGATTTATCCGATATTCAATCGAGAAGCTTGGCTACCAATCACCCGGCCGACTTTTTTGCGCTTCACGGTCAAAAACTCTTAATTGACCGAATTGAATTAGCGCCACAAGTGCTTCAATCACTCCCCGATATTGATGAAGCACGTCGTATCGTTTTGGTAGGAAACCTTCCCGAAGAGGTTAAAGTGACGCTTAAAGAAACACGTAACCTTCGTGTTTATCACTTAATGCCCTTTAGCCAACGAGAGCTTCAAGGTCAAACGGCTGAACCTTTTGCCTCAACGGGTGTTGTACCGCTCACGATCACCTACCCACAATCGCTCTTTTTTGAGACGGTTCGTCACGGCTTTATGCCTCGCCCGACGCCCAGTCAAAGCACACGAGCCTTTTACGATCAATGGCTCTCAACGTTTTTCCAAGAAACAGTGATGGGAGTGATGAAGGTTGCGAAAGTTGATCTCTTTTTGTTGTATTTGAAAGCCTTGGCGCACAACAACATGCAAGAGATCAATCACAGTCGTTTGGCGAAAGAGTGCCGTATCAGTTATGCCACGGCTATTTATTGGACGCAGTTTTTAATTGATTGTGGCGTTTTGATGGAAGTCCCCTCTTTAAAGCTTGCCCAACGTCGTCAAGTTAAGCGTGGCAAGATGGTCTTTACCGATACGGGGCTTTTATGTCATTTACTCAATATCGGCAGTGCTGATGAACTCTTGGCCTCTGAAGACTACGACAAGATTTTCTCGGGCTTTGTTGCCTCCGAAATCGCCAAGGGCTATGCCGCTTGGGGCGAAGCCTCTCCCCTTTACTTTTATCGCGATACGGCGAAAAAGCACGTTGAGTTGCTTCTGAAAACTCCAAAGGGTTATATGCCCGTAGGATTCTTGTCCGAGAAGGCTCGTCCGATGCCCGAACAACTTCGCCATATGGATGTGTTGCGTCGAATGAATGAGATGTGCACGGATAACGTTTTCATTACCGATGGCTCTGCCATGCAAGAAACGTCCGACTTTCCGCTCGTCAGCGCCACGCGTCTTTGAGTACAATACAAGCATTGAATTTTTGAAAGGTTACATCATGCGTTTAGTGTCTTTAAGCTTAGCCGGGCTCTTAGCCTTAGGGTTAACGGGTTGTGCCAACATCTCAAATGAAGTGGTTGAAAATCATCGTCAACTTGATGCCACCACCTATGAAGTGGAAATCATGCAAGCTTGGGTGAAAGATGAAATGATGATTCGTGAAGAAGCTCGTCGTCTTGCCACGAACTTTTGTTTAGAAACCAACCGTGGGATGCAACCTGTGCAAGTGATTTCTCGCTCTCCGCAAGAAACCAGTAAAGGTGCAATGGCTCGTTTAACCTACCGCTGCGTAGGTTACATGGAAGCTCCGAAGCGTGAATACCAACCGTTGATTTTCAAGTTGCCGGAGCTTGATGACGAAGAAGCCAGTAAGAAGTAATCAACATTTCTAATAAGAGCGTTCGTTACGTCTACAATGACTTTTAGAACGCTCTTTTTTAATGCCTTATTCATGCAGCTTCAACCTTCGTATTTCAACTACAGACCTATATTTAACGAGTTAGAACTAAAACATCTAACCTCTCTTGCCTCGTCTTATCCACTATCAAAATTACTTTCGGATCGACGTCAGTTGGAAGAACGCTCCATTGACTATGCGTATGTTTCCGCAAAAATGGAACACAATCCGTATTCGCGTAAAGGAGCTGCAATGCTATTAAAGCATTCCTTTACTGAGGGAGGAAAAAAGTTAAAAGATGCTTGGATGTTGATTAATTTACGCGATGCGTTCATTGATATTGTTTCGCCATTGCATTCAAACGTTGCTAACACTTTAACCACCCAAGGTCTTGCTCGGTTACACTCCCAAGCAATGAATCATTTGCTCAATGACAATGAGTTAGGTGTCGTTAGAGCTGTTGCATCAAGTATTGTTGGTTCAGCATACAAACCCATATCGAATTCTGGCGATCTGAAAAATCTGTTGGGAGCATTACTGAAAAATGCCAAGAGTATTGAGAACCCGTTTGAACAAGCGGTATACGTGCATTGCAACTTGGCTTATTTACAATTCTTCCATGATGGCAATAAGCGAACAGCTCGATTGATGCAAACGGCTATCTTGGTTGCTAACAAAATCACACCCGTTTTCTTTTCGGAAGATGCCGTCTATCCTTATTTAAATGCAATCGTCACTTATTATGAGACTGGGGATTACAGTCTATACAAGACCCTTTTCCTAGAAGAGTACGAAAACACGATTAAACATCTGCTGGGACAAAGTCCTGAGCAACTGCGTGCTCAACAACTCGCTAACGAATCAATTCAGTCTCAGAAACTTAAATGACCTTCTGATTGCCAAAAGGCCGGTTCCTCGGAACCGGCCTTTTACTATGGGTTACTCTTCAACGAGTTCTTTAACCATTTCTCCATACGGATCTTTAACCGTTGTCTTCATCTTTAAAAGAACAGACCAACGTTTCACCGTACCGACAATCACAAAGCCCATAAGAACCATCACCAAGCAGCTCAAGAACGCTAAGAGGTGTTGTTCTTTGGGCATGTATTGGTTAACGATCAACCAGACACCTGCCCACATCGTGATCACCGTCATAAAGATACCCGGCACGCCCGTCATCCATGCATAACGCACTTTATTCATACGAAGCAAAACCGTTGTACCGATTAAGAGTGTCACAGATGCCAAGAGTTGGTTAGAAATACCGAATAACGGCCAAATGCTCGCAATGTCACCCGAGTAAACGAGGTAGCCCCAAGAGCCCGTGAACAACACCGATGTAATGATGACGCCCGGTACCCAATTCTTAACGGCAAATTGCGGAACAACTTTACCCAACATTTCTTGCAAGAAAAAGCGCCCAACACGGGTGCCGGCATCAACGGCAGAAAGAATAAAGACTGCTTCAAACATAATGGCAAAGTGGTACCAATAAGCCATCAAGTTTTCCATCCAAGGAATGCGGCTAAAGATATAAGCCATGCCGACAGCCAAACTCACAGAACCACCCGGACGCGCCGAAAGCGTTTCTTGAACTTCAGCTTCTAAGCGCGGCAACTCTTGAACCACCATGCCGAGTTCGGCAAACTTTTCTGCCGAAGAGTTAATGGCAAAGTAGTCTGCGGGCACCAACACGCAAGCCGCAATCAAAGCCATGATGGCAACGAAACCTTCGACCAACATGGCGCCATAACCCACAAAGAGCACATCGCGCTCTTTAGCGATCATCTTAGGCGTTGTCCCCGTTCCGATCGTTGCGTGGAAACCGGACAAGGCACCGCATGCGACCGTGATAAAGATAAAGGGAATCACCGGGCCGCCAACAATCGGGCCACCGCCATGGATAAATTCCGTCAAAGGCGGCATTTGGAAAGATGGCATCACAAAGACAATACCTAAAGCCAAACCAACAATCGTGCCGACTTTAAGGAACGTTGAGAGGTAGTCGCGAGGCAAGAGAAGGAGCCAAACCGGCAACACAGAAGCCAAGAAACCGTAGATCGGAATCACGATCGACATGGTCTTCTTATCGAGATTTAACCAACCGAAAATTTCAGGGTGAGATGCCACCCAAGGACCCGTCAAGATGACGATGACCAACAACACTAAGCCTAAGAGACTGGCACCAATCACATCACCTTTGCGCCAAATTTGCATATAAAGGCCCATGATGATGGCGATAGGAATGGTCGCAGCCACTGTGTAAGTTGACCAAAGCGAGTCATGCATGGCATTAACGCAAGCAATGGAAAGCCCGGCTAAGGTAAGAATCAAAATGGCTAAGACAGCCCAACTGGCAACAAGACCTGTCGTGGGGTCAATTTCGCGAGAAGCAATGTAAGCCAAAGACTTGCCGTTATGGCGCACAGAGCAAAAGAGCACGACCATGTCGTGCACGCCGCCCGCTAATACGCAACCGATCAAAATCCACAAGAGCCCCGGCAAGTAACCAAACTGAGCAGCCAAGACCGGGCCCAAAAGAGGACCCGCGGCAGCGATGGCCGCAAAATGGTGACCAAACAAAACAAATTTATCCGTTTGTACATAGTCTTGACCGTCAGCGAGTTTAACCGCAGGGGTTTCGCGCGCATTATTGAGATTAAGAACTTTCTGCGCAATAAAAAGGCCATAGAAGCGATAGCCTATGGCGAAAACGCAGAGTGCAACGAAAATAATGGTGATGGCATTAACGCCGTCCGTTGACATACGACACTCCAGAACGTGAGTAAAGAGAAGAGAGAGTCTTAAAGAAAACTCACAGGTCAGATTTTAACCCTTGACTGAATTTACCGATGAATTAATGTAAAAAAAACTTGATCAAAATCGAAAAAAATAGGGCAAAAGGTTTATCGCCCCTTGCCCTATTTTTCGCGTAATGCTTCGTTATTTTGCGTCTTTTTCTGCTTGCGCTTTCTGAGCGGCAGCCATTTGAAGTGCCAACTTCACATAAGAGTCCACTGCCTTGGTGCCATAGGTGCAGGCAACGCGCTTAGAAAATAAGAAGTAAAGCGTCCAAACCAATGCGTAGAAGGTTGTACGGATCGCACTCGTCGTATCAAAGCTTGCATCAAAAAAAGCCATCAAAAGCGCAATCGAAATCGGCCCCACAACCCACAAAATCACAATCGTTTGCTTTACCACCGAAGCGTTACGCTTACAGGTGATGATCCAAAGAAGGTACAAGTAAAGAAAAACAATCACGGCGTGCGGCATGAATAAAAAGCCGTTCACGGCACCCTCGGCACTTAATTCCGTGTAAAGCGTCGAAATATTAAAGAAGGTCACAATGATAGATAAAACGACCGTCGCGACAAAAAGCAAAAGCCAACCGTCAACCCCTTGAGGAAAAAAGGGCACAGGGTGTGCGGCCGGATAGCGCTTGGCTAATTGACGCACCAAAAACGTCGGACAAGCCACCATCACCGCAAGAATGGCGATGGCAATAATCATTTCAATCGTAAAAAATTCAGCCATTTTTATTTTGTACTTTCAGTATTGGTTGAACAAGAACACTTGGTTGCGTCTTTTTTCGTCGAAGACTTACGCGTCTTTAAGCCTTCACAGTTGTGGCAACAAGCTTGATTCGTTAAACCTTCAATTAAGCCACAAGGTTCACCATTGGCGTGATTGCCATGGCAGCAGAGCGCCAAAAGGGCCAAGTGTTGCTTTAAATGCTTTAAATCGTCGATTTGTTGATCGATTCTATGCATGTGCAAAGCAATCATGTTGTGCACTTTTTCGGCATCTTCATTTCGACGGGCATCGACGTCCGTCAAAATACGGATTTCATCAAGGCTCATATCCAGACTGCGGCAGTGCTTGATAAAAAGCAATCGCTTTAAGTGACCTTCGGTGTAGGAGCGGTAATTATTCATACTGCGCTCGGCCTTAGGGATGAGGCCTTCAGCCTCATAAAAGCGAATCGTCTCAACCGTTAAATCGGATTGTTTAGCCAGTTCACCAATTCTCATCTTTTACCTAAAGAAAAGTTTTTAGCTTTTTCTCTTGACTCTAAAGTTACTTTAGGC